>JBBQWX010000082.1:0-19918 GCA_038210185.1 Actinomycetales bacterium | reverse complement strand
GGGCCCGGCTCCTACCCCCCCCCTCCTCCCCCTGCCCCCCCCCCCCCCCCCGAGGTGGGGGGGTGGGGGGGTGGGGGAGAGGAACGTCAGAGCGAGGTCGGGGCGGGGCCGGTCGACTCGCGCACGACGAGCTCGGTCGGCAGCACCAGCGTCTGGGTCGACTCGTCGTCGTCGAGCAGGGCGCGCAGCAACAGGTCGGCAGCGGCGTGGCCCAGGCCGGCGACGTCCTGGCGCACGGTACTCAGGCCGAGCACCCCCGAGAGCACGAAGTCGTCGATACCGATGATCGACAGGTCCTCGGGCACGCGCAGCCCGAGCCGGCGGGCGCTCTCGCGCACCCCGATCGCCATCTCGTCCGAGGCCGCGACGATGGCCGTCGGTCGGTCGTCGCGGCGCAGCAGCACGGCACTGTCGCGGGCCGCGGCCTCTGCGGTCCAGTCCGAGCCCAGGATCCACGCGTCGTCGCAGTGCAGGCCGAGGTCATCGACGGCCTGCAGGAACGCCTCGAGGCGGTCCTGCGGTGTCTGGATGTGCGCGACGTTGTGCGGGACCGCACCGATGTAGCCGATCCGGGTGTGGCCCAGCTTGGCCAGGTGCTCCACGGCAGTGCACATCACACCCTTGTCGTCGATGCGCACGCAGGCCCGGTCGGGCACCGGCGAGCCGATGGCGACCAGCGGAAGCCCGAGTCGCTCGACCAGCTCGACCTCCTCGGGGGTCATCGGCACGTTGAGGGTGATCACGCCGTCGACCCGCTTCCACAGCATGTTCTGTGACAGGGGGAGGCGCTGGTCGTAGGAGTCGTCCTCGAGGTCGAACAGGATGACGTGGTGGCCCCGGGCCCGCAGGCTCTTCTCGATCGCGCTGACCAGGGTCGCGAAGTACCAGCGGGTCAGGAAGGGCGCGACGACCGCGACGACCCGGGTGCGCCCCGAGGCGAGGGACGTAGCCGTGGGGGAGGCCACGTAGTGCAGGTCCTCGGCCACCCGCAGCACGCGCTCGCGGGTCTCGGGCGAGACCCGGTCAAGACCCCGAAGGGCGCGGGAGACCGTGGCGACCGAGACCCCGGCCACCCGCGCCACATCGGTGATGGTGCTGATCTGTCATTCCTTTCCTCGGGCTGCGGGCCTCAGCCCTTCAGCCCACCGGCGAGGAGGCCACGCACGAAGTACCGCTGCAGGGCGAGGAACACCGCGACCGGGACGACCATCGAGATGAACGCACCCGCCGACAGCAGGTACCACGCCGTGCCTCGAGAACCGGAGAGCTCGGCGATGCGCACGGTGATGGGCGCGACGTCGGGCGTTCCGCCGAGGAACACCAGCGAGACCAGCAGGTCGTTCCAGACCCACAGGAACTGGAAGATGCCGAAGGCCGCCAGGGCCGGCGTCAGCAGTGGGAGCAGGATGCGGAAGAAGATCGTCACGTGCCCCGCGCCGTCGACGCGCGCCGCCTCCATGAGTTCACCCGGGAGCTCTCTCATGAAGTTGTGGATCAGGAAGGTCGCCAGTGGCAGCGCGAAGATCGTGTGCGACAGCCACACGCTCCAGTACGACGCCCCGATGCCGAGCTTGCTGACGTAGATGTCGAGCAGCGGGATCAGCGCGACCTGCAGCGGCACGATCTGCAGGGCGAAGACCGCAACGAACAGCGCGTCACGGCCAGGGAACGGCATCCACGCGAACGCGTAGGCCGCGAGCGAGGCGAGGAACAGCGGAAGCATCACCGCCGGGACGGTGATGACGATGGTGTTGATGAAGTACTGGCCCAGGCTCGCCGAGCTGCCCGGCGCGAGCGCCTGCCGGTAGTTCTCCAGGGTGTAGGCGCCCGGGTCGCCGAACGACGTCCACCACCCGCTGGTGTTGATGGCGCGCGGTTCGCGGAACGAGGTGATCAGCAGACCGATGGTCGGCACGGTCCACAGCACGGCGATGACGATCGCGGCCACGGAGGCCCACGGCGAGGAGATCGCGCGCGCGGCATCGCCGGCGGCCGACTTCCTGGGCCGCTTCCGGACGGGTGCGTCGGTCGTGCGCTCCATCTCCGGGGAGATCTTCTCCGGCATCGCGATGGGCTCGAGGGTGCTCACGGCTCAGGCCTCCTTGCGCATCTGGATGATGTTGTAGATGACGATGGGGATGACGAGCACGAACAGCAGCACCGCGAGGGCCGCGCCGAGACCGCCGGCGTCATAGCGGAAGCTCTGGTTGTAGAACTCGTTGGCGACGACCGAGGTGTCGAACTGGCCACCCGTCATCGTCCTGACGATGTCGAAGACCTTCAGCGTGCCGATGCCGATCGTCGTGATGACGACGACGAGCGCGGGGCGGATGCTCGGCAGGGTGATGAAACGGAACATCTTGAAGGCCTGCACGCCGTCGAGCTTGGCCGCCTCGATGATCTCGTCGGGGATCGCCTTGATGGCGGCCGAGAGAACGGTCATCGCGAACCCGGCCTGGATCCAGACCATGACGATGATCAGCATGAAGGTGTTCAGGGGGGCGTTGATGAGGAACTGCTGGGTCTCGAAACCGAGCGCTTTGAGGATGGCGTTGAGCAGGCCGATCTGCGGGCGCGACGTCTGCTTGTACTGGTAGACGAACTTCCAGATAATGCTCGCGCCGACCATGGAGATGGCCATCGGCAAGAAGATCAGGGCCTTGGAGAACGCCTCGCCGCGGGCGCGGTCGATGAGGATCGCGTAGACCAGGCCGACGCCGGTGGCGACGAACGGCACGAGGATGACCCAGATGGCGGTGTTGCGCAGCACGAGCAGCAGGTCGGGCTCGGTGAACATCTGCACGTAGTTGTCGACCGAGAAGGAGCCCTCGCCCGACTTCCCGCGGAAGCTCTGGATGATGGTGAGGATCGCGGGGTACATCAGGCCGACGGCGAGCAGCAGCACCGCGGGGCCGACGAACAGCGCACCCTGGTACTTCTCACCCGTCCTGCCCTTGAACAGCGACGCGAAGAAGAGCACCAGGCCGAAGACGACCGCGAAGACCGCGACCGCGAAGAACATCAGGAAGAACTTGCCAGCGACGCTCTGGGCGCGCAGGAGCGGCTCGGGGATCGCCGCTACGCCCACGAGGACGTTCGACGTCATGGACTCACCTCCGGTGAAGTCGGAACAGGACGAACCGGGGTGGGGCGGAGGGCACCGCCCCACCCCGGCTCGGGTGACCTGGGGTCAGGTCAGAGGGTCAGCTCTTCGGCCACGAGTTCTCGATGTAGTCGAGAGTCGCCTTGTCGTCCTGACCGGTGATCCAGTTGGTCATGCCCTTCCAGAACGTGCCCGAGCCGACAGCACCCGGCATGAGGTCGGATGCGTCGAACCGCGACGTGGCCGCCTCGTCGGTGAGGATCTCGGCGGACAGCTTGTCCACCGGGTTGGTGAGCAGGTTGGGGTCGGCGTTCTTGTTGGCCGTCACACAACCGCCGGAGCCGCAGGTCTTCGCGCGCTCGTTGGCCCACTCCGTCGACGACAGGTAGGTCTGGAAGGCCTTGACCTCGGGCCGGTCGGCGAAGGCCGTGGTGAACTCACCAGCGGTCAGCACCGGCTTGGAGGACGCGTCGACCGCGGGCAGGTAGAACGCCCACACGTCGCCGTCCGGGCCCACCTTGGTGCCTTCGGGGAAGTTGGCGGCGTAGAACGACGCCTGGCGGTGCATGTAGCACGTGCCCTCGAGGACCTGCAGACCGGCCTCGGTGAACTCGGTCGAGGCGATCGTCTTGACGTCGCCGAAACCACCGTTGACGTACTTGTCGTTCTTGAGGATCTTGCCGGCCTCGGCGATGGCCGTGGCGACCGCGGGGTCGTTGAACGGGATCTCGTGCTTGACCCACTTGTCGTAGGTCTCCGGGCCGGCCGTACGGAGCATGATGTCCTCCATCCAGTCGGTGGCCACCCAGCCGGTGGCGTCACCTGACCCGATGCCGGCACACCACGGCTTGACGTCGCCGCCGGGGTTGTCCGTGACGATCTTGTCGGACAGCGCGAGCATGTCGGCCCACGTGGTCGGGACCTCGTAGCCCTTGTCCGTGAACGCCTGCGGGGAGTACCAGACGAACGACTTGACGTTGGCACCGAGCGGCGCTGCGTAGAACTTGCCGTCGACGGTGCCGTAGGCCTTCCAGTCGGGCATGTTCTTCTCGACGTTCGCGGTGACCTCCGGCGGGGCCTCCTTGACCGCGCCGGTGCCGACCAGAGTCGCCAGGAGCCCGGGCTGCGGCACGTACGCGATGTCGGGGGCGTTGCCACCCTTGACGCGCACCGGCAGCTGGGCCTCGAACTCCTTGGAGCCCTCGTACTTGACCTCGACGCCGGTGCACTCCTCGAACGGCTTGTACGAGGCCTGGTGCGGTGCGTCCTCGGGCGAGACGATCGAGGTGTAGACGGTGACCGTCTTGCCCTTCAGGTCGCCGAACGCCTCGTAGGGCTTGCAGTCGATGGTGCTCTTGGTACCGCTGCTCGCGGTGCCGCCTCCGGTGTCTTCGCTGCTTCCGCAGGCCGTCGCGGTCAGGGCCACCGCGAGGACTCCGGTGAACGCCGCAATACGGCGTCTTGAGTTGAGGGCCATTGCCCGCCTCCATTTCACTGTTGCGCCGAGACGGGGTTGTGGCCGGTCTCGGCGATGAGGGAACCGGGACCAAGGTAAAAGCGTTTACGCATCCAGCGCAACGGGCACGCGCCGACAGGCGGTAACGATTGCGTAACACGGCGGTTCGTCGACCTCTGCGCCGCGTTCGGCCAGCGGCTCGGCTGCCGTCAGCGCACCGGCGCGCCGACCCCCGCGATGACCGCCGGGTACGGCGTGCCCGACCCGTCACGCCTGCCGTCGGCCTCAGGCAGCTCGAGCGCGACACCGCTGGGCCCGCAGGCCCGCGCCGGCTGCGCGCCGACCCAGGCGAGCACGAGGGCGTCCTCCCCGCGCAGGAACCGGTGTGCCCGAACGCCGCCCGTGCCACGACCCTTGGTGGGGTACTCGGCATACGGCGTCACCTTGAGCGAACCCGGTTGCGTGCCGGGCAGTGCGTCGGACGACCCGGCCGAGGTGACCACGACGTTGTCGGCGCCGGGGTCGACCGCGCCGAAGAAGGTCACCGACGCACCGGGGGAGAGCCGGATGCCGGCCATCCCGCCGGCAGCGCGGCCCTGCGGCCGCACCGCCGACGCGGGAAAGCGCAGCAGCTGGGCGTCGCTGGTGACGAAGACGAGGTCCTCCTCGCCGTCGCGCAGGGCGGTCGCCCCGATTACGCGGTCACCGTCGCGCAGCGAGACGGCCTCCCAGTCGGGTCGCGCCGGGTAGTCGGTGGTGACCCGCTTGACGGTGCCCGAGGCGGTGCCCAGCGCCACGCCGGGCCCGTCGGGGTCGAGCGGCACGATGGTCAGTGGCTCCTCGCCGGCGGGCAGGTCGACGTAGACCGCCAGCGGTGCGCCGCCGGACAGGGCCGGGGCGCCGCCCAGCGGAGGAAGGGTCGGCAGCTCCAGCGCCGACATCCGCAGCATCCGGCCGCGCGAGGTGACCAGGGCGAACTCCCCACGCGCCGTGGTGCGCACGGCACCGACCACGGCATCGTGCTTGGCCCTCCCACCTTCGCTCGGCACGGCATCGGCGGTCGAGGTGCGGGCGAGCAGGCCGGTCGACGAGAGCAGCACCCAGCACGGGTCGTCGGTGACCTCGAGCGGGGTCGCGACCGAGGCGGGAGTGCCTGCCGACTCCAGCAGCACGGTGCGGCGGGGGGTGCCGTGCGCCTTCGCGACGTCGGCGAGCTCCCCGGACACCGTGCGGTGCAGCAGCTTCTCGTCGGCGAGGACCGCCTCGAGCTCCTCGATCTGGCGCAGCAGCTCGGCGCGCTCGGTCTCCAGCTCGATCCGCGAGAACCGGGTGAGCCGCCGCAGCTGCAGCTCGAGGATGTAGTCGGCCTGGGCGTCGGACAGCTCGAAGACCGAGATCAGCCGGGCCTTGGCCATCGCGGTGTCGTCGGAGCCGCGGATCAGCTGGATGACCTCGTCGATGTCGACGATCGCGACGATCAGCCCCTCGACGAGGTGCAGGCGTTCCTGTCGTCGGCGCAGCCGGTACTCGGTGCGCCGCCGCACGACCGCGATCCGGAAGGTGACGTAGGTGCGCAGCAGGTCCTTCAGGCCCAGCGTGCGCGGTTGTCCGTCGACGAGCGCGACGTTGTTGATGCCGAAGGAGTCCTCCATCGGGGTCAGCTTGTAGAGCTGTTCGAGCACGGCATCGGGGTTGAAGCCGTTCTTCACCTCGAACTCCAGGCGCAGGCCGTGCTTGCGGTCGGTGAGGTCCTTGACGGCGGAGATGCCCTGCAGCTTCTTGGACTGCACCAGGGCCGCGACCCGCTCGATGACCTTCTCCGGGCCGATCAGGTAGGGCAGCTCGGTGACGACGATGCCCATCCGGCGCGGGGTGAGCTTCTCGACGCGGGCGGTGGCGCGGGTGCGGAAGCTGCCGCGGCCGTTCAGGTAGGCGTCGCGGATGCCGTCGAGCCCGATGATCCGCCCCCCGCCGGGCAGGTCGGGGCCGGGCACGAACTTCATCAGGTCGTCCAACGAGCAGTCCGGGTGGGCGATGAGGTGGCGGGCCGCGCCGATCACCTCGACGAGGTTGTGCGGGGCCATGTTGGTGGCCATGCCGACGGCGATGCCCGACGCCCCGTTGACGAGCAGGTTGGGGTAGGCGGCCGGCATCACGCCCGGCTGGGTCAGCGAGTCGTCGTAGTTGGGGACGAAGTCGACGGTGTCCTCGTCGAGGCCGGCGACCATGAGCAGGGCCGCCGGCGCCATCCGGGCCTCGGTGTAGCGCGAGGCGGCCGGGCCGTCGTCGAGCGAGCCGAAGTTGCCGTGCCCGTCGACCAGTGGCAGGCGCATCGTGAACGGCTGGGCCATCCGCACCAGGGCGTCGTAGATGGCCTGGTCGCCGTGCGGGTGGTACTTGCCCATGACCTCGCCGACGACCCGGCTGGACTTCACGTGCGGGCGGTCCGGGCGGAGCCCCAGCTCGCTCATCCCGAACAGGATCCGGCGCTGCACCGGCTTCAGGCCGTCGCGGGCGTCCGGCAGGGCCCGCGAGTAGATGACGCTGTACGAGTACTCGAGGAAGGCGCTGCGCATCTCCTCCTCGACGTCGATGTCGACGATCCGCTCGGCGAAGTCGTCGGCGGGAGGGGGTGTGCTGCTGCGCTTGGCCATCGGGTGAGGCTCTGCTCCGGGTCGATCAGGGTCGCGGGAATGCCGTGACGGGGGACCTGCTCATCATCACGAACGGGGATGCCGCGACCCTTCCGACACTCCGAACCGCCCGACGTGGAGCACCTCGTCGAGCGGGCGACGCCGCCTCGTGCGCGGGGAGCCCGACACCCGCTCGGCCTCGCGTCCCAGCGCCACCACCCCGACGATGCGGCGACCGGCCGGGATGCCGTGCGCCTCGCGCACCGCGTCGTGCCGTTCCGCGGGCACCCCGAAGAACAGCGCCCCGAGCCCGGCCTCCTCCGCCCCGAGCAGCACGAGCATCGCCGCCATCGCCGTGTCGGTGTCCCAGTAGGGCACCGGCCAGTGCTCGGTGGACCGGTCGGTCCAGCCCTTGTCCGGCTCGGCGTACCGGTCGAGGTAGGCCCCCGGGTCGGACAGGCAGAGCAGGAGCACCGGCGCGGCCGAGACGCCACGGCGCCAGGCGCCCGGCGGCGTGCCGTCGTCGGTCGCCGACCAGAACGCCGCCCGGTCGGCGGCGCCGAGCAGGGCCACGAAGTCCCAGCCCTGGCTGAACCCGGCGCTGGGCGCCCGTACGGCGAGCCGGACGAGGTCGCGAACCACCTCGGGGCCGACCATGCCGGCCGGGTCGAAACGGCGCACCATGCGGCGGTGCAGGACGGCCTCGCGAAGCTCCACCCGGCCAGTGTGCCTGCACTTCGCGGGTGCGCCGAGGTGGCACGATGGGGCCATGGAGGACGAGCCGCTCCCGCCGGGCTACCCCGCGGAGTGGGAGGCCGACGTCGTCCTGCGCGACGGCACCGTCGCCCACGTGCGACCGATCCGCCCGGCCGACGGCGACGGCATCCGCCGCTTCCACTCCGCGCAGTCCGAAGAGTCGATCTACCTGCGCTTCTTCGCGCCGCTGCGCCAGCTCAGCGACTCCGACGTGCACCGGTTCACCCACGTCGACTACGCCGACCGGGTCGCCCTCGTCGCGACGATGCGCGACGACATCATCGGCGTCGGCCGCTACGACCGCATCGACGCCCGCAGCGCCGAGGTCGCCTTCAACATCAGCGACCACTTCCAGGGCAAGGGCATCGGCTCGGTGCTGCTGGAGCACCTCGCCGCGATCGCGCAGGAGTTCGGCATCGCCCGGTTCACCGCGGAGGTGTTGCCCCAGAACCGCAAGATGCTCGCCGTGTTCTCGGATGCCGGCTACGACGTCAAGCGGCACATCGAGGACGGCGTGGTCGAGGTCGGCTTCGACATCGAGCCGACCGACTCGTCCAAGGCCGTGGCCATGTCGCGCGAGCACCGCGCCGAGGCGTTGAGCGTGCGGTCGCTCCTGCACCCGGGCACCATCGCGGTCATCGGGGCGAGCCGGCGCCACGACTCGATCGGCAGCCAGCTGCTCGACCGGCTCGTGCAGGCGGGCTTCACCGGCGCCATCCACCCGGTCAACCCCAACGTGGGCACGCTGCGCCGACGCAGGGCGTACCCGTCGGTCGGGGCCGTGCCGGGCCAGGTCGACCTCGCCGTCATCGCCGTGCCCGCCCACGCGGTGCTCGAGGTCGTCGACGAGTGTGCCGAGGCGGGGGTCCGGTCCCTGCTCGTGGTCTCCTCCGGGTTCGCGGAGGAGGGGCGCGACGGTGCGCGGCTGCAGGCGGAGCTGCTGCGCCGCGCCCGAGGGTCCGGCATGCGCGTCGTGGGGCCGAACTCGTTCGGGCTGATCAACAACGACCCCGCGGTGCGGCTGAACGCCTCGCTCGCGCCGACGCTTCCACCACACGGCCGGGTCGGGCTCTTCGCGCAGTCCGGCGCGCTCGGCATCGCGGTGCTCGCCTCGGCCGCCCGCCGCAACCTGGGCATCTCCACCTTCGGGTCGGCAGGCAACCGGGTCGACGTCTCCGGCAACGACTTCATGCAGTACTGGATCGACGACGAGTCGACGAGCGCCGTTGGGCTGTACCTCGAGTCCATGGGCAACCCGCGCAAGTTCTCGCGCATCGCGCGCAACCTGGCGCTCATCAAGCCCGTCATCGTCGTCAAGTCGGGGGTCTCCGCGTTCGGTGTTCCGCCGGGGCACCGGGTGCGCAAGACCAAGGCCCGCCCCGAGGTGTTCAAGGCGATGCTGAAGCAGGCGGGCGTCATCCGGGTGGAGAACGTGCACCAGCTGTTCGACATCGCCCAGCTCCTCGCGCACCAGCCGCTGCCCGCCGGCGACCGGGTCGCGATCGTCGGTAACTCCACGGCGCTCGGCAGCCTCACCGCCGACGCGTGCACGAGCTGGGGCCTCACCGTGTCGCACGGGCCGGTGGCGCTGCCCACGGAGGCGAACGCCGCCCAGTTCCGTAAAGCGCTCGCCGCCGCCTTCGCCGACCCGAAGGTCGACTCCGTGCTCACCTGCTTCATCCCACCGCTGGTCACAGTCGACGAAGACGTCGCCGCCGCGGTTCGCGACACCGCGGCCGGCTCCGGAAAGCCTTGCGCCGCAACCTTCCTGGGCATGCGCGGTGTCGACGACGGGCACTCTTCGGTGTCGGGCACGGGCGGGTCGAGCTCGGCCATCCCGGTCTACTCGATGCCCGAGGATGCCGTGCGCGCCCTCGCGGCGGCCACGCGCTACGCGCAGTGGAAGGCCAAGGACCACGGCACGCCGCTGTCCCCGGCGGGCATCAACCGGCGCATCGCCGAGGACGTCGTGCAGACGGTGCTCTCGGTCGACCCCAAGGGCCGACGGCTCACCCATGACGAGGCGTCGGCGTTGCTGGAGGCCTACGGCGTCGACGTGTGGGGCAAGGAGGACGTGCTGTCCGCCGACGAGGCGGTGGCCGCTGCCGAGCGGGTGGGCTACCCGGTCGTGCTCAAGTCGACCGCGCCGATGCTGCGGCACCAGGGCGGCGTCGACGGGGTGCGCGTCGACCTGCGCACCGAGGAGTCGCTCCGAGCCGCCTGGGACTCCCTGGTCCAGCGGCTCGCCCCGTTCGACGCCGACCGGTTCGTGGTGCAGAAGATGGCGACGCCCGGGGTTCCGTGCGTCATCACCTCCGACGAGGACCCGTTGTTCGGCCCGGTGATCGGGTTCAGCGTGGCCGGGATGCCGACCGAGCTGCTCGACGACATCGCCTACCGCATCCCGCCGCTCACCGACGTCACGGTCTCCGAGTTGATCTCGTCGATCAAGGCGGCTCCGGTGCTGCACGGCCACCGTGGAGCCACCCCGGTGCACCGAGCTGCCCTCGCCGACCTGATCGCCCGGGTGTCGGTGCTCGCCGACGACCTCGCCGAGGTCGCGTCGCTCGTGCTCAACCCGGTCAACGCCCACCCCGGCGGCGTCGAGGTGCTCGGGGCCGAGATCGTGCTGGCCCCCGCACCCCGGCGGGCCGACCCCGGCCGCCGGTCGTTGACCTGAGCGACCAGGCTGCCGCGGGCCCGCCGGTGGACAGGCACAATGGGGGCATGAGCAGTACCTCCGACGCCCCCGTCCTGCCCGCGGACCTCACCGCCGCGATCGTCAGGGCCGGCTACTACCCGGCTCTCGTGTCCGACGTCGTCGCTGCGGCCCTGGCGCGCGAGCCGATCGAGAACCACCTCGTGCACCTCGAGACCACGTTCGACCGCGACGTCGTGCGGCGGCACATCACCGTGCTCGTGCTGACGCCGACCCGCTTGCTCATCGCGCACGCCGACGACCACGCCGACGACCCGCCCGCCCCGCAGGACGTCGCGACGGCGACGACCGAGTCGATCCCGTTGTCGGCGGTGCGCGGCGTCATGCTGACCCACGTCGTCGAGGACCCGTCCACCTACGTGCCGGGCAGCCTCGGCCGCGAGCTCTCGCTCACCCTCGGCTGGGGGACGGTCTCCCGCCTCGACCTGGTGCCCGCGTCCTGTGCCGACCCCGAGTGCGACGCCGACCACGGCTACGAGGGCACCATCACCGGAGACGACATCGCGCTGCGCATCTCGGCGGCCGCCGACGGTGACGACGCACTGTCGCAGGCGCTGGGGTTCGCCCGCGACCTGTCCGCGGCCATCGGCCAGGGCTGAGCCGCGCGGTGCCGCCCACCGGCGACCCGTCCGCACAGCCCCCGGTCGGCCCCGGACCCTCGCTCGCCGACGTCCTGCCGAGCGTCGCCCGCAGCCTGGGGGTCTCGTGGGCACAGGCGGACCCGGGCCGGCCCGGGTTCGACCTGCCCCCGACGCGCCGGTCGGTCACCGTGCTCGTCGACGGCCTCGGCCACGACCTGCTCGTCCGGCGCGCGGGCCACGCGCCCTGGCTGCGCGCCCACCTCGCCACCACCGCGCGGGTGCCCAGCGGGTTTCCCTCGACGACGGCGACCTCGATGGGCACCTTCGGCACCGGCCTGGCCGCCGGCGCCCACGGGATGCTCGGCTACGAGGTGCTCCTGCCGGGCGCCGACCGACTGCTGAACGAGCTGTCCTGGGAGGACGGCCCCGACCCACGCACCTGGCAGCCGCACGAGACCCTGTTCCAGACGGTGGCCCGCGCCGGCGTCGAGGTCGCGCGGATCGGGCCGGCCTACTTCGACGGGTCGGGCCTGACCGAGGCGGCCCTGCGCGGGGGCCGCTTCGTCGCCGCGTCCAGCCTGCCGGCACGCGTCGACGCCACCTTGGCCGCCGTGCGCTCCGCCCCCCGGGCCCTCGTGCACCTCTACTGGGGCGACCTCGACAAGATCGGCCACGTGCACGGCTGCGACTCCTGGCAGTGGGGTGACGAGCTCGAGAGCATCGACCGCGAGCTCGCCCGGCTCCAGAAGGGGCTGCCCGACGACTGCTCGCTCACCGTCACCGCCGACCACGGCATGGTCGACTCCCCGCACGAGCTGCGGCTCGACGTCGCACACGAACCGCTGCTCGCCGCGGGGGTGCGTCACGTCACCGCCGAGGCGCGCGCCCCGCACCTGTACGTCGAGCCGGGCGCGGGGGCCGACGTGCACGCAGCCTGGAGTGACGTGCTCGGGGAGCGCGGCATCGTGCACACCCGTGAGCAGGCCGTGGCCGCGGGCTGGTTCGGCCCCGTCGCCGAGCACAACCTGGGCCGGATCGGCGATGTGGTCGTGGCGATGCGTGGCCGCTTCGCTGTCGTCGACTCGCGCCGGGCCCGCCCCGAGCTGCTCGCGCTGCGCGGGCTGCACGGCTCGCTCAGCGACGACGAGGTGGCCGTGCCGGTCGTCCACGTGCCACCGGCTCGTGTCGCCTAGGGTTCCGGTCGTGGCGGATCTGGTCTTCTTCTCGGGAACGATGGACTGCGGCAAGTCGACCCTCGCCCTCCAGATGGACCACAACAACAGCGTCCGCGGCCGCGAGGGCCTGATCTTCACCAAGCTCGACCGGATGGGCGAGTCGGTGCTGTCGTCCAGGCTGGGCCTGTCGACCCCGGCCATCGAGGTCGACGACGACCTCGACTTCTGGGACGAGGTCGTCGAGCGGCTGACCGCCGGGTCGCGGGTCGACTACCTCATCTGTGACGAGGCGCAGTTCTACACCCCGGTGCAGGTCGAGCAGCTGGCCCGGGTCGTCGACGAGCTCGACATCGACGTGCACGCCTTCGGCATCGCCGCCGACTTCCGCACCGAGCTCTTTCCCGGGTCGCGCCGCCTCATCGAGCTCGCCGACCGGGTGCAGCTGCTCCAGGTCGAGGCCCTGTGCTGGTGCGGTCGCAAGGCCACCCACAACGCGCGCATCGTCGACGGCGTCATGGTCGTCGAGGGCGAGCAGGTCGTCGTCGGCGACACGGCTGCGGCGAACACCGGGCCCGTCGAGTACGAGGTGCTCTGCCGGCGTCACTACATGCGACGGATGAACAGCTCGGCCGCCCGGGCCGCCTCCCCCTCGCCGGACACGCTGCCCTTCGACCTCGACGTCTGCCCCGTGCCACCGCGCCCCTGAAACCACCCGGTCGAGAGTAGACAACACGCCGTCTGTGCCCCTTACCACACGGAGTGTTCTCTACTCTCGACCGGGCGGGGGAGGTCGAGGTGCATCCGGATGCCGGGCACGAGCTCGGTCGACACCTCGCGGTCGCGCAGGAACCCGGTGTCGGGCAGGACGAGCGCCTCGGGTGGGCGGGCAGGAGCAGGGCGTCGTCGGGGTGGACAGAGACGCTCGACGGAACAGGCCGCGCCACACCGGAAGGTCGGCGGCGACGGCGGTGCGGTCGAGCACGGCGGGAAGCGGTCAGGCGGAGCCGCCACCTCGGGTGCCGAAGACGATGTCGTCCCAGCTGGGCACACTCGGTCGGCCCTTGCGCGAAGGCGCCGGGCGGCGTGACCCGCCGCCGTCACCGAGCGTGTCGCCGGGGGAGTGCTCGCGTGGGGACGGGTCAGGGGACACCGGCTCCGGGGAGTCGTCGTCAGGCCATCCGCCGACGACGTCAGCGGAGTCGGTGGGCTCCTCGAGGTGGGCCGAGACGGGGTTGCGCCCGCGTGCCGCCGGCGGCGGAGGCGTGTGCGCCAGGTCGGCCACGAGGTCCTCGATGGGCAGGGCGTCGGGACGGGGGCGGTCGTCGCCGGGAGTGCCCGAGGGCGAGGGGCGTCGGCGTCGGCGCCCACGGGTCGAGTGCTCGCGCATCGCCGCCATCAGGTCGATCGGCTCGTGCGGCTGGCGCTCGCGGCCGGCGCGGTCGACCCCGCCGTCGGCGTCGATGTCGTAGACGTCGAGGTCGCCCCCGTGCGAGGCGCGGTGCGGGGTCGGGATCGCACCCGGCGCGGCCTCCTCGCTCAGCCAGCGGGCCTCGTCGTTGGTGGCCGTGACCGAGCCGCCGAGCGGCTCGTAGCGCCAGGCCGCGGTGCGCTGCCGTCCACCCGCCGCGAACGTCAGGGTCAGCCGCCAGGTGCCCTCCTCGTCACGCGAGGAGTCCCAGTCGACCTCGTCGCGCTCGACCCCTCGGTCGCGCAGCCGCTCCGACACCCGCTCCGCCAGGGTGACCGGCCCGCTTCCCGCGCTGCCCACGGCGCACTGCTGGGCGACCCGGGCCACGTGCTCACGCTCGGCGAGCACCGGCCACTCGAAGCGGCGCACCTTCTCCACGGTCCAGCCGGCGCGGTCGGCGACCTCCTCGGTCGACAACCCCCGGCGGACCAGGGCCTGCACGTCGCGTGGTCGCAGCCCGCCCTCGATCTCGATCTGCAGCTGGCCCAGGCGGGGGCGGTCACGACGAGCCGCGGCCCGCAGCGCCTCGTCGAGGCCGAGCCGGTATCGCCCGCCCTCGCCATCCGAGAGCAGGAGGTGCTCGCCGTCCTCGTGGACGCCGATGAGGCGAAGGTCGTGCATGTCAGGCTCCCAGTGTTACTCGTCGTCGACCCGACTGTGCCATCCCCGACCGCCCGCGTCGCGCAGCCCACGCCGGGGGTGTCCGGATTGCCCGCCTAGGCTGTGGCCATGCCAGATGCCGGCGAGGCGCTCGCCCCCTACGACGCTGTCCTGCTCGGGTCCTTCGGCGGGCCGGAGGCCCCCGACGAGGTGGTGCCCTTCCTGCGGCGGGTCACCGCGGGCCGCGACATCCCCGACGCCCGGCTGGAGGCGGTCGGCGAGCACTACGTCGCGCGCGGCGGCCGCAGCCCGATCAACGACCTCAACCGCGACCTGCTCGTGCGGCTGCGTGCCGAGCTCGACCGCCGGGGCATCGACACGCCCCTGCTGTGGGGCAACCGCAACTCGGCCCCCTTCTTCTCCGACGCCCTGCACGAGGCCCTCGACCGCGGCGCCACCAGGGTGGTCACCGTCCTCACGAGCGCCTACTCGTGCTACTCGTCGTGCCGCCAGTACCGCGAGGACCTCGCCGCCGCGGTCGACGCGGTCGGACCCGCCGCCGACGGCCTCGTCGTCGACAAGGTGCGCCCGTACGCCGTGCACCCCGGCCTGGGCCGCGCCTGGCTGCGGGCGCTGCTGGAGTCGGTGCGCTCGCTGGACGACCCGGCATCCGCGCACCTGCTCTTCGTGACGCACTCGGTGCCCGAGGCGATGGACGACACCTCCGGCCCCGGTGACGGCGAGGGCAACCTCTACACCGACCAGCACGTGCGACTGGCCCACCGGCTCACCGACGAGGTGAACCGCGAGCTGGGGCTCGAGGTGGAGGGCGAGCTGGTGTTCTGCTCGAGGTCCGGGCCGCCGACCCAGCCGTGGCTCGAGCCCGACGTCAACGACCGCATCGAGGAGCTCGCGGCCCGGGGTGGGGTCGCCGTGGTCTGCGCGCCGATCGGGTTCGTCTCCGACCACATGGAGGTCGTGCACGACCTCGACACCGAGGCCGCCGAGACCGCCGAGCAAGTCGGCGTGCCGTTCGTGCGGGTCGCCACGCCCGGCACGGACGAGCTGTTCGTCGAGGGGCTCGTCGACCTGCTCGTCGAGCGAGCGGCCGAGGCCCGCGGTGAGGTGGTCGTCCCGGAGACCTGGCTGCCCGGTGACGTGCGGCCGTCGGTCTGCGCGCCGGGCTGCTGCCCCAACCTGCGCACGGCACGACCGGCCCTGTGCGGCAGCGAGTGATGCCGACGGCGTCCGAACTGCCCCACGAGCTCGACCCCGCCGGCCTCGAGGAGGTCGCCTGCCGGGTGGCCCGCGCCGCCGGCCGGCTCGTCGTCGACGAGCGGCCCGACGACCTGCGCGTCGCGTCGAAGTCGAGCGACACCGACCCGGTGACCGAGATGGACCAGCGCAGCCAGGAGCTGATCCTGCGGCTGCTGCAGCAGGAGCGCCCGGACGACGCGGTGATGGGCGAGGAGGAGGGCAGTGCGACCGGCACCAGCGGCCTCACCTGGGTCGTCGACCCGATCGACGGCACGGTCAACTATCTCTACGGAATTCCGGCGTATGCCGTGTCCGTCGCCGTCGTCACCGGCGACCCCACCTCGCCGGGGCAGTGGCAGGCGGTCGCGGGCGCGGTGCTCAACCCCGAGACCGGTGAGCTCTTCCACGCGCACCTGCGCGGCGGCGCCCGGCTCACGACCGAGCGGGGGACCCGGGTCCTGCGCACGACCGACGCCACCGACCTGGCGATGGCGCTGGTCGGCACGGGCTTCGGCTACGCAGCGTCGCTGCGGGCCCGGCAGGCGGCGCTGCTCGTCGACCTGCTGCCGCAGGTCCGTGACATCCGCCGGCACGGCGGCGCCGCACTCGACCTGTGCGGGCTTGCCGCCGGCCGGCTCGACGCCTACTACGAGACGGCGCTCAACCCGTGGGACCGCGCGGCGGGCGAGCTCGTCGCGCGTGAGGCGGGGGCCGTCGTCGGTGGACCGGTCGACGACGTGCCGACCCGCGACCTCGTCTGGGGTGCGGCACCCGGCCTGGCGTCGGTGTTCGGCGACCTGGTGCGTGAGCTGTCCGCCCGCCACGTCGGATCGTCGGGCTGACCGCATCGGTCTGTCCGCCGCCTGCGACCGGCCCTGACCCGCTGCCGAGCGGCCGCTGGATGGTGGCTGGCCGGCATCCGATCGGGGTGTGCTCGGTGGCTGCACGACACCGCTGGTTCGCCCGCGAACGGCCCCGACGTGCATCTCGGGTCGCGATGGTGCACAATCGCCGCGCACGGCGAACTCAGCGGGCACGAACACGGTCATCCGTGCGTTGTCAGGGCCGGGTCACACGACGAAGGGTGGACATCAGCAATGGCAACGGACTACGACGCTCCGCGCAAGACCGACGACGAGTTGTCCGAGGACTCCATCGAGGAGCTCAAGAGCCGCCGCGTCGACAAGCGCTCCTCGAGCGTCGACGTCGACGAGACCGAGCAGGCGGAGGGCTTCGAGCTGCCCGGCGCCGACCTCTCGGGCGAGGAGCTCTCGGTGCGGGTGCTCCCGCGCCAGGCCGACGAGTTCACGTGCTCGAGGTGCTTCCTCGTGCACCACCGCAGCCAGCTCGCCAGTGAGAAGTCGGGCGTGCTGGTCTGCCGGGAGTGCGCGGCCTGACCGGCGCGCTCGACACCCGCAGCGCATCGTGACGGCCACCGCCCGCGTCCCCGTCGCCGTCCGGCGACTGCACCCCGACGCGGGCGTTCCGGCCTACAGCACCGAGGGGGACGCGGGGGCCGACCTGACGAGCGTGGCCGAGGTGACGCTCGAACCGGGGGAGCGGGCGCTGGTGCCGACCGGTATCGCCCTGGCGCTGCCGCCGGGCACGGTGGGGCTGGTGCACCCGAGGTCCGGGCTCGCGGCGCGGCACGGCGTCACCGTGGTGAACGCGCCGGGCACGGTCGACTCGGGCTACCGGGGCGAGGTCCTGGTCAACCTGGTCAACCTCGACCCGCGGGAGCCGTTCACCGTGCGGGTCGGCGACAGGATCGCGCAGCTCGTCGTGCAGACCTACCTGCACGCCGACTTCGACGTCCTGGATTCGCTTCCGGACAGCGCCCGGGGGGAGACTGGTCACGGGTCCACCGGTGGGTTCGGCCCGGCCGAGCCCCGCTGACCCGAACAGCAGACCATCCACACCGAGGACGACCCCCACGTGAGCATCTTCAGAAGATCCAAGGACTCCGGCCGAGCGGCTGCGACCGACCCGGACACCGAGGTGGCGCAGGAGTCGCTGGATGAGGAGGACGCGGCGCAGGTCGAGGAGACCACCGTCGTCCCGGTCGACCGCAGTGGCGGCCCGTTCGACGTCACCGAGGTCGAGGGTCGCGACGGGCGCGTCGACCTCGGTGCGCTGTGGATGCGCGGGGTGCCGGGCATGGAGCTGCGCCTCGAGATCGACCAGGCGACCCAGCAGGTCAACGCGGCGACCGCTGTGCTCGCTGACTCCGCTCTCCAGGTGCAGGCCTTCGCCGCCCCGAGGTCGGGCCACCTGTGGGACGAGATCCGCGGCGAGATCGCGTCGGCCGTCGAGACCCAGGGCGGCACCGTCGACGAGCACGAGGGCGCCTTCGGCACCGAGCTGCGCACCCGGATGCCGTCCGCCGGGCCCGACGACCGCACCGTCTTCGCCCCCGCGACCTTCCTCGGCGTCGACGGCCCGCGCTGGTTCCTGCGCGGCGTGCTGTCCGGCCGCGCCGCCATCGACGAGGCCGTGGCCGAGGCGCTCGTCGACGTCTTCAGGGCGGTCGTCGTGGTGCGGGGCACCGAGCCGATGGCTCCGCGCGAGCTGCTGCCCCTGGCCCTGCCCCGAGACGCCGAGGCGTCGGTCGAGGCCGCCACCGCGGCGGCGGATGCCGAGGACGAGGCCGAGCGCACCTCGCTCGACCCCTTCCAGCGCGGCCCCGAGATCACCGAGGTGCGGTGATGGGCCTGCGCGACCGGCTCCACGACCTGGCCAAGACCTCCGTCGAGCACCAGGCCGAGTCGCTGCGTGCGCAGTCCGAGACGGCAGGTGGCGACGACCTCACCGCTCTCGCGCCGCGGTACGCCGCCACCGTCTGCGGCACCGTGCGCACGGTGACGCTGCCGCCGCGGCGCAGCGTGCCCGCGCTGGTCGCGGAGGTGTGGGACGGCAACGGCTCGGTCAACCTGGTCTTCATCGGCCGGCGGACCATCGGCGGCATCGAGCCGGGAGTGTTCCTGCGGGCCAGCGGGCGGGTGGCCGTGGTGCGCGGCGTGCCGACGATCTTCAACCCGTCCTACGAGATCGTGCCCACCACGTGACGCACGAGCCCGTCGCGGCCGCCGGCGCTGCGGTCGCGACTCCGCAGACGGTCGAGGCGCTCATCCGGCATCGGCTCGCGACGGCCCTCGGCGGGTGGCGCGGTTCGGTTGAGACCGCCCTGCCGACCGTGGTGTTCGTCGTGTTCTGGACGTGGCAGCAGGACGTCACGGTGGCGGCCGGTGCGGCCCTGGCGGTGGCGGTCGTGCTGGCCCTGGTGCGGGTCGTGCAGCGCTCCTCGCTCTCGCACGTGGCGGGTGCCGTCTTCGCCACCGCGATCGCCGCGTTCTTCGCGGTGCGCTCGGGGCGGGCCGAGGCGGCGTTCCTGCCCGGCATCCTCACCAACGCGGCCTTCCTCGCCCTGACCCTGGTGTCGGTGGTCACCCGGTGGCCGGCGGTCGGGTTCGTCGTGGGTGCGGGCGACCCGCGCGCGCAGGAGGACCCGTTCGCCTGGCGGCGAGACCGTGGCATGGTGCGCGTCTGCACCCGGCTGACCTGGGTGCTCATCGGCGTCTACGCGGTGCGCCTGGCGATCATGGTGCCCCTGTACCTGTCTGCCGAGGTGGCCTGGCTCGGGGTGGCGAAGGTCGCCCTCGGGTGGCCCCTGTGGGTGGGGTCGTTGGCGGTGATGGGGTGGATGCTGCTGTCCGGTCACACCCCCCTGGAGCTGGAGCCGGAGCCGGAGCCGGCGCCGGGCGTGCACGGGGCTGAAGACGCCGAGGGCGGGGCCTGACCCGTCCCGACAACGGTGTCCACAGGGTGATTTCGCGCCTGTCGATCGTTGTGTATCGAACTCCTGTTCGGTTATGATGGCGGTAGGGCTCGAGCGCGGTGTCCCACGTTGGCTTGGGGTATGGGTGTGCGGGGGTTGGGTCTGGCGGAGCGTCGCTGCCGGGTTCGTGCTGCCGCTGAGTCGATGCTGGGGTTCTCGGATGCCGTGCATGAAGCCTCGGATGCCGAGCTGGCTGAGCTGATGGGTGAGGTCGATGCGGTCGCGGCGCGGGGTGGCGCGGCTCGTGCGGTGGTGGCGGCGGAGGCGGTGCGGCGGGGTGTGGTGGCGGGGTCGGGGTCGAACGCGCACGGGTGGGTTCGTGATCATGCGCCGTC
>JBBQWX010000081.1:0-19926 GCA_038210185.1 Actinomycetales bacterium | reverse complement strand
TGAGGGTGGCCGTCGCCTCGTCGGCGCTCTGCCCGCCGACTGCGACGCCGGCGACGGTGGTGCCCCGAGGGACGCTGTCACCGAACCAGGCAGCCGCCGCGAGGTAGACCACCCCGAGCGCGAGCACGGCACCGGCCACGGCGAGCGGCCAGCGCCGGCGCTGTGGCAGCTTCTCCCACTCGACGTCGTCGGTGAGGGTCTCGAGGTTCATGCGATGCTCCCGTAGCGGCCACGGAAGTGGACCAGGGCGGGCCCGACCGTGTCGGGCAGGGCGATGGACACGACCTGCGCGACGACGATCGCGTGGTCACCGGCGGGGTGGATGTCGGTGGCGCGGCACTCGAGGTGCATGAGGGCGCCATCGAGCAGCGCGACCCCGGTCACGGGGCCGCGGTGGTGCGGTGCCCGGTCGAGCTGGCCGTGCAGCGGGCGACCTCGGGTGGCGAACCACCCGGACAGGGGTCGCTGGTCGGCCGCGAGCACGCTGACCCCGAACACGCCGGCCTCGGTCACGGCGTCGCGCCACCGTGTCTCGTTCTCGGCGCAGACCAGCACCAGCAGCGGGTCGAGCGACACCGAGGTGAGCGTGTCGGCGGTCATCGCGTGGTCGTGGCCGTCGGCGAAGGTGGTGAGCACCGTGACGCCGGCGACGAGCCGCCCCATCGCCTGCCTGAAGCGCTCCGGCTCGAGCGGCTCCTCGCTCACGGGGGCTCCCTCGCTCACGACGCTCCCTCGCTCGTCGGCCGTCCGGTCGCCGCGTCGAGCCGGGCGTAGCCCTCCCGACCGGCGAGGCGGGACACGACGTGGTTGGACAAGGCATACCACCCGTCGCCCACCACCACCTGCGTCTCGTGCGCCTGCAGCGCCCGCGCCTGGACCGGCACCACGGACGGGTCGACCACGGTGTGGGTCACCACCTCGTCGGGCACGACCTGCGAGGGGAAGGGGTCGCCCTCCCCGGGCACGACGACGCCGCGGTCGTCCGGCACGTGCTCGGCCAGCCAGCTGCGGTCCTCGAGCGCCCACGACAGGGGTGTGAGCACGGCATAGAGCACCGGTGCGTCGGCGGACGTGGCGACCGCCCGACAGGTCGCCTCGTGGGTGCGCACGTGGTCGGGGTGGCCGTAGCCACCGGTGGCGTCGTAGGTGACGACGACGTCGGGCCGCACGTCGTCGAGCACCACCCGCACCGCAGCCGCGGCCCCGGCGAGGTCGACACCGGCCCAGGCGCGCGGATGGGCGGCAGCGGCGGAGCCGGCCATGCCCGAGTCGCGGTATGCCGTGGGCGCGCCCCCGTCGGTCGCGCCCGCGTCGGTCGCGCCCGCGTCGGTCGCACCCGCGTCGGTCGCACCCGCGTCGGTCGCACCCGCCTCGGTCGCGCCGAGCAGGTGGGCGGTCACGCCCAGCACCTCCGCCGCGCCACGCAGCTCCTCGCGGCGGTGCGGGGCGAGGGCGTCTCCGGCCGCGCCCTCGAGGTGCGCCAGGGAGGCCGGGATGACCTCGCCCTCCTCCCCGAGGGTGCACGTGAGCACGTGCACGTCGTCACCGCGGGCCGTGTGGTGGGCGATGGCCACCCCGGTGGCGAGGGTCTCGTCGTCAGGGTGGGCGTGCACGAAGAGCAGCCGGGCAGGCCGGCCGTGGATCTCCAGGCCGTCGAGCAGCCCGGTCACCGGACCACCGCGATGTCGGCGAACTCGACCACGCCGCCGGCGACGGTGTTCGCCGACAGGTTTCGCACGTCCGAGCCGGCGATGTACAGGGCCCGACGCTCGGCAAGCCCGATGTAGGCGCCCTTCGCGATCAGCGCGGCGTCCATCTCGGACCACGCCTTCTCGCGCGCGGCACGGTCGGCGATGCCCTGCACCCTGGCCATCTGCGTGTCGAGCGCCTTGTCCGACCAGTAGCCGTAGTTCCGACCGGGGCCGGCCTTGGTGATGTTGATCGAGCTGTCGAAGAGCGGCGGCAGCACCGTCGACGCCGAGGCCCACGCCGGGGCCCAGTTCGACCAGAACAGGTCGACCTGATCGGCGAGGGCGGGGTTGCTGATCGCCGTGAAGTAGTCCTCGGGAATCGGGCGGGTCGTCGGGTCGAACCCGGCCTGACGCCAGCCGGCGACCAGGGCAGCCATCGCCTTGTCGGCGGGCGGGTTCGAGCGGTAGGCCACGGTGAACTTCACCGGCCCGGTCACGCCGGCCCGCGCGAGCAGCGCCGTGGCCTTCGCCGCGTCACCGCGGGTGCCGGCGCCGACGGGGTCGGTGTCGTGCGCGGCGGGGAGCGACCCGGGGATGAGGGAGAGCGTCGGGTCGGCAGCGGTGCTGCCACCGATGGCGGTGACGTAGGCCTCGCGGTCGGTCGAGGCGGCGAGGGCCAGTCGCACGTCGACGTCGGCGAAGACCTTGCTGCGCGCGTTGGGGACGAGGTAGTGGACCACGCCGGTACGCGGGTTGACGGAGCGCTCCTGGAGGCTCTCCACCGCCGTGATGCGCTGCTGGATGGCCGGCGGGGCCGACCCCAGCGAGACCGAGAGTCGGCCGGTGGCGCCGTCGGCCATGACCTGCTGCGCGACGGCCTGGGTGTCCAGACCCTCCTGGTAGCTGATCCGGTCGGGATGGGCCTGCCGTACGGGGTCGCTCGCCCGGTCCCAGCCGGGGTTGCGCACCCAGGTGCCGCCCTGGCCGGGCTGCCAGCCGTCCTGGAGCATGTACGGGCCGGCGGAGAACACGTCGTAGGTGCCCTGGGCGCCGCGGTCGACCGACTTCTTGACCGGGCCGAAGGCGGGCTGGGTGACCAGCTCGTTGAAGTCGCTGAGCGGGCTGCTCAGGGTGAAGGTGATCGTCTCGCCCTTGCACGCCACGGCCTTGTCGAAGGCCTTCTGCGCCGCGACGGCCGCGGCCCCGGTGGCGTAGGGGCCGGTGTAGGTGCTCGTGCCGTCGGGTCGCCGCGGGACCGCGAGCACGGCCAGGGCGTCGGTGGGGCCGCCCTCGACGACGTCGGTGGCGAACGTCCGCGAGATGCCGTAGGCGACGTCGGAGCAGGTCACGACACTGCCGTCCTGCCAGCGCACGCCGTCGCGCAGGGTGAACGACCAGGTCTTCAGGTCGTTGCCCGGTGTGCCCGTGGTCGTCGCGAGGTCGCCGACGAGCCGGGCCTGCTCGTCGGGGTCGGTGCTCGGCGCGTAGGCGGTCAGCGACCTGGCGAACACGCGGCCCGCGAAGGCGACGTCGTCCCGCGAGGCGATCCGTTGGGGGTCCCAGGTGACGACCGGGCCCAGCGCGAGGGCGTGCAGCGTGCCGCCGTCGGTGTCGACCCGGTCACCGACGGCCGACGTCGGCATGGCCTTCTCGGGGTCGGCCGGCGCGTTGCCGTCGAGCACGAAGACTCCCGCGACGACGATCGCCACGGCGAGCAGCACGCCGAGGAACGACGGCACCAGGCCCGGCCGTCGGCGTCCTCGCGAGCGTCGGCTCGCGCGCGTGATCTGCGAGGGCGCGTCCCCCGTGTCCTTCTGCGCCACCAGGGCTCAGCTCTTTCTCGCCCGGGCCGCCGCGCGTGCCCGCAAGGTCTGGTCGAGCTCGACCTTGCGCAGGCGGACACCGTCGGGGGTCACCTCGACGCACTCGTCCTCGCGGCAGAACTCGAGGGACTGCTCGAGGGACAGGCTGCGCGGCGGCGCGAGGCGCTCGAGGATGTCGGCACCGGCGGAGCGCACGTTGGTGAGCTTCTTCTCCTTGGTGATGTTGACGTCCATGTCGTCGACCCGGGAGTTCTCGCCGACGATCATGCCCTCGTAGACCTCGGTGGTCGGCGAGATGAACATTGAGCCCCGCTCCTGCAGGTTGGCCATCGCGTAGGCCGTGGCGGCACCGGAGCGGTCGGCGACGAGTGAGCCGCTGATCCGGGTCGAGATGTCGCCGGCCCACGGCTCGTAGCCCTCGAAGACGTGGTTGGCGATGCCGGTACCCCGGGTGTCGGTGAGGAACTGGGTGCGGAAGCCGATCAGGCCGCGCGAGGGCACGAGGTACTCCATCCGGACCCAGCCGGTGCCGTGGTTGGTCATCTGCTCCATGCGGCCCTTGCGCGCGGCGAGCAGCTGGGTGATCGGGCCGAGGAACTCCTCGGGGGCGTCGATCGTGACGCGCTCGATCGGCTCGTGCACCTTGCCGTCGACCGTGCGGGTGACCACGACGGGCTTGCCGACGGTGAGCTCGTAGCCCTCGCGGCGCATCTGCTCGACGAGGATCGCCAGCGCCAGCTCGCCTCGGCCCTGCACCTCCCAGGCGTCGGGCCGCTCGGTCGGCAGCACGCGCATCGACACGTTGCCGACGAGCTCGCGGTCTAGGCGGTCCTTGACCAGGCGCGCGGTGACCTTGGCCCCCTTGACGCGGCCCGACATCGGGCTGGTGTTGATGCCGATCGTCATGGAGATCGCCGGCTCGTCGACGGTGATGAGCGGCAGCGGTCGCGGGTCGTCGGCGTCGGCCAGGGTCTCGCCGATGGTGATCTCGGGGATGCCGGCCACGGCGATGATGTCCCCCGGACCCGCCGTGTCGGCCGGGCGGCGCTCGAGGGCGTCGGTCATCAACAGCTCGGTGATCTTCACCTTCTCGACCGTGCCGTCGCGACGGCACCAGGCGACCTGCTGGCCCTTGCGGATGGTGCCGTTGTGCACGCGCAGCAGGGCCAGGCGCCCGAGGAAGTTCGAGGCGTCGAGGTTGGTGACGTGCGCCTGCAGGGGGGCCTCGGGGTCGTACGACGGGGCGGGGATGGTCTCGATGATGGTGCGGAAGAGCGGCTCGAGGTCGGCACCGTCGGGCATGCCGCCGTCCTCCGGACGGGTCATCGAGGCGCGGCCGGCCTTGGCCGACGCATAGACGATGGGGAACTCCAGCTGGTCCTGGTGGTGCTGGGCGTCGACCATGAGGTCCATGAAGAGCTCGTAGACCTCGTCGACTACCTCGGCGATGCGGGCGTCGGGGCGGTCGACCTTGTTGATGCACAGCACGACCGGCATCTTCAGGGCGAGCGCCTTGCGCAGCACGAAGCGGGTCTGCGGGAGCGGGCCCTCGCTCGCGTCGACGAGCAGCACGACACCGTCGACCATGGACAGACCACGCTCGACCTCGCCGCCGAAGTCGGCGTGGCCGGGGGTGTCGATGATGTTGATCGTCATGCCGTCGGAGATGCCGGCGTCGAGGGCCGCCTTGCCGGCGTAGCGGACCGCGGTGTTCTTCGCGAGGATCGTGATGCCCTTCTCGCGCTCGAGGTCACCGCTGTCCATCGCCCGGTCGGCGATGTGGTCGTGCTCGCCGAACGCGCCCGACTGCCACAGCATCTTGTCGACCAGAGTGGTCTTGCCGTGGTCGACGTGGGCGACGATGGCAACGTTACGGACGTCGACGCGATGGGAGACAGACATACCCACCAGTCTCTCAGGTAGTGCGCGCGTGTCCCAATCGGTGTAGGGATCGCCGGCCGGCGTTCGGGGGCCTCCCAGGAGCCCGGATGCCGTCGAGGCCGGCTGGGGGTGGTGCCGCAGGATCTGCGGGGCGCTTCGGTCTCACTTGGATAACCACTCAGGCTCGACCGGTCCGACGGGTGCATTTGCCGTTATGGTCACCGGCAACGGCGCACGGGGTGGGTTCTCCCACGCTCCGGCGCCGGACCCAGCTCGACCGTCCGACCGGGCGCCTCGAGGTTCGCACACCCAAGCGAGGTTCATCGATGAAGCACACGCGGAAGGTGCCCATCGTCGTCATGACGGCGGCCGCCCTCACCCTGACGGCCTGCGCGCAGTCCGACCGGGACTCCGGCAACACGGCATCCAGTGGTGGCAGCAGCAGCACCAAGGACACGTTCACGTTCGGTGCGGCCGGCGCCCCCAAGCTGTTCGACCCCTTCTACGCCACCGACGGCGAGACCTTCCGGGTCACCCGCCAGATGCACTCGGGCCTGCTCGGGGTCAAGGCGGGCACCGCCGACGTCGAGCCCGACCTGGCCGAGAGCTGGGAGCCGTCGGCCGACGGCCTGGCCTGGACCTTCAAGCTCAGGCAGAACGTGAAGTTCTCCGACGGCACGCCCTTCGACGGCGAGGCCGTCTGCTACAACATGGACCGGATGTTCAACCAGAAGGGCGCCGGCCAGACCGCGGCCGAGTACTGGGGCTACTTCTTCGGCACGTTCAGCGACAAGCCTGCCGACTCGCTGTTCAAGTCGTGCGAGGTCAAGGACCCCGCGACCGCCGTCATCAACATCACCCGGTCGACCTCGAGCTTCCCGACGATCCTGTCGCTCGACTCGTTCTCGATGCAGTCGCCCACCGCGCTCAAGGCCGGTGACGCCAACAACGTCGTCGCTGAAGGCGAGGGCTTCAAGTACCCGGCCTACGCGATGGCTCCGGTCGGCATCGGCCCGTACAAGCTCGACAAGTACGACGAGGCCAACAAGACCGTGACCCTCGTGGCGAACGACCAGTACTTCGGCGAGAAGGCGAAGACCCCCAAGATCGTCTTCAAGATCATCCCCGACGAGAGCACCCGCCGCCAGGAGCTGCAGGCCGGCTCGATCGACGGCTACGACCTGCCGAACCCGGTGGACTGGAAGGGCCTGAAGGACGACGGGAACCAGGTTGCCGTGCGCCCGGCGTTCAACATCCTCTACCTGGGGCTGAACGCCAAGAAGAACCCGACGCTGAAGGACCTCAAGGTGCGGCAGGCTCTCGCCCACGCGCTCAACCGTGACCAGATGGTGAAGACCCAGCTGCCCGAGGGTGCCAAGGCCGCCTCGCAGTTCATGCCCGACACCGTGTCGGGCTACAACACCGACCTCCAGCCCTACGCCTACGACCCGGAGAAGGCCAAGGCCCTGCTCAAGGAGGCCGGTGCCGAGGGCATGACCCTGCAGTTCGCGTTCCCGACCGAGGTCACCCGGCCGTACATGCCGGACCCGCAGAAGATCCACGACGCCTTCAAGAAGGACCTCGAGGCCGTGGGCGTCAAGGTCGAGGTCGTCAACAAGCCCTGGAACGGTGGCTACCTCGACGACGTCAACGCCGGCAAGTACGACGCCTTCCTCCTGGGCTGGACCGGTGACTACAACGCTGCGGACAACTTCCTGGGCACGTTCTTCACCAACGTCGACCAGAACGACTTCCAGACCAGTGCCTACCCCTGGGGCAAGACGCTGTCGGAGGACCTGAAGAAGGCCGACGCGATCGTCGACGTCACCGAGCGCGAGACCGCCTACAAGAAGATCAACCAGCAGATCGCCGAGGAGTACCTCCCCGGGCTCCCGATCAGCCACTCCCCGCCGGCCCTCGTGGTCAGCGGCAACGTGCAGGGCCTCGTCGCGAGCCCCCTGACGGCGGAGACGTTCGACACCGTCACGGTCAGCACCAGCAAGTGACGACCGGGGCCTCGGCCCCGTGCTGATCGCAGCACACCGTGCGGTGGCCGCCTCGCACCCGTTAGGGTCCGAGGCGGCCACCGACGTCTTCGCGTGAACCTAGGAGCCCGAGTTGGTGAGATTCATCATTCGACGCCTGATCCAGATGGTCGGAGTGGTGTTCGTCCTCTCCCTGCTGCTGTTCTTCTGGCTCCGTTCGCTACCCGGAGGCGTGGTGTCGGCCATCCTGGGCGAGCGCGCCACACCGGCCACGCGCGCGGCGCTGACCGAGGCGTTCGGACTGGACCAGCCGGTGTACGTGCAGTACCTCAAGTTCCTCCAGCGAGCCGCCCGCGGCGAGTTCGGTGCCTCCACCGCGGTGCTGCCCGGCCGCGACGCCTTCGAGATCTTTCTGACCCGCCTGCCGGCGACGATCGAGCTCAGCATCGTCGCGATGACCATCGCCATCGTCTTCGCGATCCCGCTGGGCTACCTCGCCGCCAGACGGAAGGGGTCCGCCTTCGACAACGGCACCATCGTGCTGTCCCTCATCGGGGTGGCCGTCCCCGTCTTCTTCCTGGCCTTCCTGCTCAAGTACTGGTTCGCGATCGACACCCCGCTCTTCCCGGTGTCCGGGCGCCAGGACTCGGCGCTGGGCTGTACGCGGGTCACCAACTTCTTCGTGCTCGACGGGCTGCTGACCCGCGAGCTCGACTGCTCGACCGACGCCCTGCGCCACCTGGTGCTGCCGTCGGTCGCGCTGGCCACGATCCCGTTCGCCGTGATCTTCCGGATCACCCGGGCCTCCGTGCTCGACGTGCTCGACGAGGACTACGTGCGCACCGCCGAGTCCAAGGGCCTCACCCTCAACGTCGTCCGGGGACGACACGTCATGCGCAACGCCCTGCTACCCGTGATCACCACCATCGGGCTGCAGACCGGCGGCCTGCTCGCCGGTGCCGTGCTCACCGAGACGGTCTTCAACTTCGGCGGCCTCGGCTCGACCCTGTACCAGGCGTTCTCCGGCCGTGACTACGCCGTGCTGCAGGTGCTGATCCTCGCCGCGGCGGCGATCTACGTCGTCGTCAACCTGCTCGTCGACATCTCGTATGCCGTGATCGACCCGAGAGTGCGCACCCGATGACTCCCTCGAAGCCCCTGAACCCGATGGACCGGCGCAAGCAGCGGATCGACGACCTCGCGGCCACCAGCGCCGGCACGGGTGGGCGCGGCACGGCATCCGTCAGCGTGCTCGTCGACGACGCCGGCACCATCGACGAGGCACCCGGCGTCTCACTCATCGCGAGCGCCTGGCGCCGCCTGCGGCGCGACCCCGTCTTCCTCATCGGGGCCGCCATCACCATCGCGTTCATCCTGCTCGCCATCATCTCGCCGTGGATCGCCCCCCACGATCCGGCCGCGGGCCTGCTGCTCGACAAGGTGCGACCCCAGTCGAACCCGATCCCGGGGCCGGAGCCGGGGTTCCCGCTCGGCGGCGACGACAAGGGCCGTGACGTGCTCTCGCGCCTGCTCGTCGGCAGCCGGCAGACGCTCATCGTGGGCGTTCTCGCCACGCTGATCGGCCTGTTCGGAGGCCTGGTGCTCGGCATCCTCGCCGGGGCCTTCGGCGGCGGCATCGACGCGTTCGTCATGCGTGTGGTCGACGTGCTGCTGTCGATCCCGTCGCTGCTCCTCGCGCTGTCGATCGCCGCACTGGCCCGCCAGCCCAGCCAGTGGACGGTGATCATCGCCATCGCCGTCGTGCAGATCCCAGTGTTCGCCCGGCTGCTGCGCGGCTCGATGCTCGCGCAACGCTCGAGCGACCACGTGCTGGCCGCGCGGGCGCTCGGAGTCAAGCGCAGCGCCATCATCTTCCGACACATGGTGCCGAACTCGCTCGGGCCGGTCGTGGTGCAGACGACCCTGGTGCTCGCGACGTCGATCATCGACGCCGCCGCGCTGTCCTTCCTCGGCCTGGGCAACCCCGACGACGACGCCCCCGAGTGGGGTCAGATGCTGGGCCGGGCGCAGCAGTACATCCAGGACAACGCGCACCTCGCGGTCTACCCCGCGCTGTGCATCATCCTCGTGGCGCTCGGCTTCACCCTGATGGGTGAGTCACTGCGCGAATCCCTCGACCCCAAGAGCAGGAGGTGACCCGCCCATGACCGCCACGGCGACACCACCCCCCACGACGGCGCCCGGCCAGGAGCCGCTGCTGTCCGTCCGCGACCTGAGGGTCACCTTCACCCGCCAGGGCGAGGAACCCTTCCGGGCCGTCGACGGCGTCAGCTTCGACGTGCGACCCGGCCAGACCGTCGGCCTGGTCGGCGAGTCCGGCTGCGGCAAGTCGGTCACCTCGCTCGCGATCATGGGCCTGCTGCCCAGGCGGGGCAACGAGGTCGAGGGCGAGGCGACCTTCGAGGGCACCAACCTGCTCGCGCTCGACGAGAAGGCGATGCGCGAGCGGCGCGGCCGCGACATCGCGATGATCTTCCAGGACCCGTTGTCGTCGCTCAACCCGGTCATTCCTGTCGGGCTGCAGGTCACCGAGGTGCTCGAGCGACACCGCGGCATGTCGCGCAAGGCCGCCCAGCCGGTGGCCCGTGACCTGCTCACGCGGGTCGGCATCCCCGACCCCGCCCGGCGGCTCAAGGACTACCCGCACCAGATGAGCGGGGGCATGCGCCAGCGCGCCCTCATCGCGATGGCGCTCGCGTGTGCCCCCCGCCTGCTCATCGCCGACGAGCCGACCACCGCCCTCGACGTCACGATCCAGGCGCAGATCCTCGCCCTGCTCAAGGAGCTCGTCAAGGACACCGGCACAGCGCTGGTCATGATCACCCACGACCTGGGCGTCGTGGCGGGGCTGTGCGACGAGGTCAACGTGCTGTACGCCGGCCGCATCGTCGAGCGCGGCGAGCGTCACGAGCTGTTCGCCGACCCGCGCCACCCCTACACCAACGGCCTGCTCGGCTCGATCCCCCGGCTCGACGCGCGCCGCGGTGAGCCGCTCACCCCCATCCCGGGGTCGGTGGCCGACAACCTGCCGTGGGACCACGCGTGCGCCTTCGCGCCGCGCTGCTCGCAGCCGATCGAGGTCTGCATCAGCACGACCCCGGAGCTCCAGGAGTCCCCCCGCCGGGCCCTGCGCTGCCACAACCCCGTGAGGTGAATCGATGACCGACACCGCGACCACCCCTGCCCTGCCTGCCGACGAGGAGCGCCACGTCCTGGTTGACGTGCGCGGCGTCAAGGTGCACTTCCCGATCAAGCGGGGCGTCATCTTCGACAAGGTCATCGGCCACGTCTACGCGGTCGACGGGGTCGACCTGCAGATCCGCCGTGGTGAGACGTACGGCCTGGTCGGCGAGTCGGGCTGTGGCAAGTCCACCCTCGGCAAGGCGATCCTGAACCTGGAGCCGCCCACCGAGGGCAGCGTGGTCGTCGACGGCACCGACATCGCCACCCTCAAGGGTGAGGAGCTGCGGCGGCGCCGCAAGGAGTTCCAGATGGTCTTCCAGGACCCGATGAGCAGCCTCGACCCGCGCCAGTCGGTCGAGTCGCTGCTCGTGGAGGGAATGCGGGCGCACGGCCTGGACACCGACGGTCCGACCACGAAGAAGCGCCTGCGCGAGCTGCTCGCGGCCGTCGGTCTGCCCGCCGCCGCGCTGAAGAAGTACCCACACGAGTTCTCCGGTGGCCAGCGCCAGCGCATCGGCATCGCGCGGGCCCTGTCGGTCGAGCCCAAGCTCATCGTCGCCGACGAGCCGGTCTCGGCCCTGGACGTCTCGGTGCAGGCGCAGGTGATCAACCTGCTCGACGAGCTGCAGCAGGAGTTCGACCTCACCTACCTCGTCATCGCCCACGACCTGGCCGTGGTGCGCCACATCAGCGACCGGATCGGCGTGATGTACCTCGGCGGCATGGTCGAGGAGGCCACCGCCGACGACCTCTACGCGCAGCCGCTGCACCCCTACACCCGGGCCCTGCTCTCGGCCGTGCCCGTGCCGGACCCCGTGGTCGAGGACAGCCGCGAGCAGATCCTGCTCACCGGTGACCTGCCCTCGCCCTCGAACCCCCCGACCGGATGCCGGTTCCACACCCGGTGCCCTTGGCGCCAGGAGACCCGCTGCGACGACGAGCGGCCGCAGCTGCGGGCCGTCGACCTGCCGGGCGTGTCCGGGGGCCACCGGGTGGCCTGCCACTGGGCCGAGCCCATCGACCGCGGCGAGATCACCCCGCACGCGGTGACGCCGGTGCTCGTCGCGCCCGACGACGACGGCCTGACCGACGACCCGTTCATGGGCCCCGCCTCGGTCACCGAGGTGCTCTGAGCACCCAAGCCCACCAGGGCACCCCGCGAAGTCAGGAGCACTTCGCCGAGTCCGGGCCGTACTCGGCCCTGACTCGGCGAGATGACCATGACGTCGCGAAGTGCTCCTGACTTCGCAGCCCCACCCGACCCAACCGACCGGCGCACGACCGTGACGCACGGCGCACGCGGTGGCGCACGGCATCCGCACGTGGACCACAATGGCCCCATGAGCCGACTGTTGAGCGATGACGAGGTGAGCACCCAGCTCGTGGGGCTGAGCGGATGGGAGCGCGAGGGCGACGCCCTCGTGGCGACGGTCGAGGCGCCCGACTTCCCGGCCGCCATGGCGATCGTCGACGCAGCGGCCTACGAGGCCGAGCAGATGAACCACCACCCCGACATCGACATCCGCTGGCGCACGACACGTTGGCTGCTCACGACCCACGACGCGGGGGGCATCACCCAGCTCGACATCGAGCTGGCGCACCGCATCTCGGCGGCGGCCCGAGCCCGGGGAGCGACCCTTCGTGGCTGACTCCCCCGCAACCACCGCCCCGCAACACCACGAGGCCCACGACGGGTCGGTCACCGGCCGGCTGAACTGGCTGCGCGCCGGCGTGCTGGGCGCCAACGACGGCATCGTGTCGACCGCCGGGCTGGTCATCGGCGTCGCCGCCGCGACGAGTGAGCGTGGCGCGGTGCTCACCGCCGGCCTCGCGGGGCTCACCGCGGGCGCGATGAGCATGGCCGTCGGCGAGTACGTGTCGGTGAGCACCCAGCGCGACTCCGAGAGGGCGCTGATCGCCAAGGAGATCCGCGAGCTCGACGAGGAGCCCGAGGCCGAGCTCGCCGAGCTGGCCGGCATCTACCGGGAGAAGGGGCTCACGCCCGACCTGGCTCTCCAGGTGGCCGAGCAGCTCACCGCTCACGACGCGCTCGGGGCGCACGCCGAGGCCGAGCTGGGCATCGACCCGCACAACTACACCAACCCGTGGCACGCCGCCTGGGCGTCGATGGCGGCCTTCACGGTCGGTGCGCTCCTGCCCCTGCTGGCGATCCTGCTGCCGCCGCTGGGCTGGCGGGTGCCGGTCACCGTCGTGGCCGTCGTGCTCGCTCTCGCCTTCACCGGTCTGGTCAGCGCCCGCCTGGGCAGCTCCGACGCGAAGCGCGCCACCGTGCGCGTGGTCATCGGCGGCCTGCTCGCGATGGCGGTGACCTACGGCATCGGTGCCCTCGTCGGCACCCAGCTCGGCTGATGGCGCGACTGCTCGTCGTGCAGCACGAGCCCGACGCGCCGGTGGCGTGGCTGGGCGAGTGGTGGGTCGGGCTCGGCCTCGAGCTCGACGTCGTGCGCGGCGACCTCGGCCACCGCGTGCCCGACCGCTGGGCCGCCGAGCGCGACGGAGCGACCGGCCCGCCCGGCCCGCCCGGCCCGCTCGGCCCCGGGCACGACGGCCTCGTGGTGCTGGGTGGAGCGATGGGCGCCTGCGACGACGCCGACGCCCCTTGGCTCGCCCCCACCCGCGCCCTTCTCGCGGATGCCGTCGCCCGGGGCGTGCCGACCCTCGGGGTGTGTCTCGGGCACCAGCTTGCGGCGGTGGCGCTCGGCGGCAGGGTGGGTCGCAACCCCTCGGGCCGCACGATCGGGCCGGTTGCGGTGCGCCTCACCGGTGCCGCGGCATCCGACCCGCTCCTCGCCGGCCTCGACGGGCTGCCCGCGATCCACTACAACGACGACGTCGTGCTCGACCTCCCGGACGGTGCGACGGTGCTCGCGACCCTGCCCGACGGGCGCCCGCAGGCCCTACGGCTGGGGCCTGCGGCCTGGGGTGTGCAGTTCCACCCCGAGACCTCCCCCGAGGTGTTCGGGGCGTGGCTGCGGTGGGACTCCCCCGACGGCCTCACCCCCGACCAGGTCGACCTGCTGGCCGAGGTGACAGCGGCCCGTGACGCCCTGCGGTCGGCGTGGCAGCCGCTCGCCGAGCGGTTCGCGTGTGTTGTCGTGGCGGATGCCGTGGCGCGGCGTGCGTCGCCCATCACCCCCCTGAGTGGGCTTGTGCGCCATCGGCGTAGCATCGAATCGGCGGGTCCCGCACTCCGTGGTCGACCCAGCCGTGACGGAGACACGCCATGAGCGCATCGACCCCGGCGAAGTCCCGCGAACGCGTCGTCATCCTCGGCGCAGCGGGCCGCGACTTCCACGACTTCAACCTGATGTACCGGGACGACCCGGACGTCGAGGTGGTCGCGTTCACCGCGACGCAGATCCCCGACATCGACGGCCGCACCTACCCGCCGGAGCTGGCCGGGCCGCTGTACCCGCACGGCATCGCGATCCTCGACGAGACCGAGCTCGAAGGCCTCGTGGCGCGCGAGCGGGTCGACACGGTGGTGCTGGCCTACTCCGACCTCTCGCACGCGCAGGTGATGCACCTCGCCTCTCGGGTGATCGCCACCGGGGCCGACTTCGTGGTGCCCGGCACCCGCCGCACGACGCTGCGCTCGCGTCGGCCGGTCGTGGCCATCACCGCCGTGCGCACCGGGGTGGGCAAGAGCCAGACCACGCGCTACGTGGCCCGGCTGCTGCAGGACATGGGGCTGCGGGTGGTCGCGGTGCGCCACCCCATGCCGTACGGCGACCTCGCCGCTCAGGCGTGCCAGCGCTTCGAGACCGTCGAGGACCTCGTCAGGCACGAGTGCACTCTCGAGGAGCGCGAGGAGTACGAGCCGCACATCGAGGCGGGCGTCGTGGTCTACGCCGGGGTCGACTACGGAGCGATCCTGGCCGAGGCCGAGGCCGAGGCCGACGTCGTGCTCTGGGACGGCGGCAACAACGACCTGCCCTTCTACTCCCCGGACCTGCACCTCGTGCTCGCCGACCCGCTGCGGCCCGGCGACGAGGCCGGCTACCACCCCGGCGAGGCGAACGTGCGGATGGCCGACCTCGTCATCGTCGCCAAGTGCGACTCCGCCGCGGCCGAGGACGTCGAGGCGGTGGAGGCGTCGGTGCGCCTCCTCAACCCACGGGCCGAGGTGCTCCGCTGCGACAGCCCGGTCACCCTCGACGACCCGTCGGTCGCGACCGGGAAGCGCGTCGTGGTCATCGAGGACGGGCCGACGCTGACCCACGGCTCGATGAGCTTCGGCGCCGGTGTGGTCGGTGCCCGGGATGCCGGTGCCGCCGAGGTCGTCGACCCCTCGCCGTTCGCCGTGGGCTCCATCGCTGCGACGTACGCCAAGTACCCGAACGCGCGCGGCATCCTGCCGGCGATGGGCTACGGCGAGGCGCAGACCCGCGACCTCGAGGCCACGATCCGCGCCATGGTCGACGCCGGTGCCATCGACGCCATCGTGTCGGGCACCCCGGTGGACATCACCCGGGTTCTCACGGTCGATGTGCCGCTCACCCGGGCCCGTTACGAGCTGCGCGAGCAGGAGCCGGGCCACCTCGCGGCCGCCCTCGCCAGGGCGCTCGGCCGCTGACACCGCGCCCTCACCGGTTCGAGGTGATCCGCTGGCCCCGCACCCCAGAACTTCACCTCGACTGCGCGATCGCGCGCCGGGAGCCGGTGTCAGGCATCGGGTCGTTCGCCGCGCAGGGCGGCGAAGAGCACCGGCGCGAGGTCGGCATCCCGCACGTCCTCGAGCGACACGGGGCGCCCGTCGGAGCCGCCCAGCGGCACCCGCCAGTTGGGGTACTGGTCGTTGGTGCCCGGCTGGTTGATGGCGCGGCGGTCACCCACGACGTCGGCCAGGGCGACGGCGAGCATCCGGCTCGGGGTCAGCGCCATCCACCGGTGCAGCGCCTCGATGACCGCGTCGATGCCGGCGCCGGGGTGCAGCAGCCCGCGCGCGACACACGCGTCGCGCAGCCTGGCGATCGACGCCTCCTCCTGGGCCCGCTCCTCCTCGACCGGGCGGGTCAGCAGCCCGAGCCGTTCGCGCAGGGCCACGTGCTCGAGCGAGAGGTAGCCGGCCGACGGCGGCAGGTCGTGCGTGGTCACCGTCGACAGGCACAGGTCGCGGTAGCGCTCCGGGGGCATCGGCCGCTCGCCGTCCCACTCGAACCACAGGATCGAGGTGCCGACCAGCCCGCGCTCCATCATGTAGTCGCGCACGTGCGGGGCGACCACCCCGAGGTCCTCACCGATGACGACGGCACCGGCACGCTGCGCCTCGAGCACGAGGATGCCGAGCAGGGCCTCGTGGTCGTAGTGCACGTAGGTGCCGTCGGCCGGTGTGCCGCCCTCGGGGATCCACCAGAGGCGGAACAGCCCGATGATGTGGTCGACCCGGATGCCGCCCGAGTCGCGCAGCACGGTGCGCACCATGTCGCGGAACGGGGCGTAACCGAGCTCCGCGAGCCGGTCGGGGCGCCACGGCGGCTGGCTCCAGTCCTGGCCGAGCTGGTTGAACTGGTCCGGTGGCGCGCCCACGGTGACCCCGCGGGTGAGGGCGTCACCCAGGCCCCAGGCGTCGGCACCGAGCGGGTGCACCCCCACGGCCAGGTCGTGAACGATGCCGATCGGCATCCCGGCGGCCCGCGCGTCGTGCTGGGCCGAGGCCAGCTGCTGCTCGAGCAGCCACTGCAGCCAGCGGTGGAAGTCGACCTCCGACGCGTGCCGCTCGCGGAAGGTGGCCACGGCGGCGCTCGAGGGGTCCTGCAGCTCGGTGGGCCACTGCGACCAGGGCATCCCGTGCTCCTCGACGAGCGCGCACCACGTGGCGTACCGCGTGAGGCCGTCACCTTCGCGGTCGCAGAAGTCGACGAAGGACCGCTCGCGCCGGCCGGTCAGGCCGACGTCGAAGACCAGGCGCAGGGCCTCCTTCTTCGCCGTCCAGGCTGCATCGCGGTCGATCCGGTCGGAGTCGTTCAGACCGCGCGCCCCGGCCGCCAGGGTCGCCACCCGGCCGTAGGCGGCGTGCTCGAGGCGGGCCAGCTCGGGCACGTCCTCGACGCGCAGGTAGAGGGGGTTCACGAACCGCCGGGTGGTCGGCAGGTAGGGCGAGGGCTCCATCGGCACCACCGGCTCGGCGGCGTGCAGCGGGTTGATGAGCACGAAGTCGGCGTCGTGCGCGGCGGCGGCCCACGTCGCGAGGTCGGCGAGGTCGCCGAGGTCGCCGACGCCCCACGACTCGGCCGAGCGCACCTGGTACAGCTGCGCCATCAGGCCGACGACACGCCCCTGGGCTATGGCCGGGGGCAGCTCGAGACGCTGGGGGGTCACCACGAGCGCGGCTTCCACGGTGCGCGGGTCGACCGCCGGCACGTCGAGGTGCGCCACCAGCCGGTGCCACCCCACGGGCAGGTCGCACGGCACCTCGAAGGTCGCCTCGCCCACGAGCAGCCCCTCGACCTCGCGGGCCTCGACCCACCGGTCGACCTGGGGCACCTCGCGCACGGAGCCGTCCTCGAGCACGACGTCGAGCCGGATGCCGCTGCCCGCCGGCACGTGGGTGTGCACCCAGGGCGCCCACCCCTCACGGGCCACGACGGTCGCGGGCAGGGTGCGTCGCCAGGCGGCGAGCTCGACCTCGGCCAGTGCCTGCTCGACGGCGTCGTCGCCCTCGGCCCGGACCCCGAGGGCCGCGAGGACGGCCCGGATCGTGGTGGCGGAGACGGTGACGTGGCGGCCCTGCCAGTCCCAGTAGTCGGTCGCGACCCCGTGGGCGTGGGCGAGCTCGACGAGCCGGGGCGGCGGGGCGGCGGAAACCATTCCCCCATCCTGCCGTGCGCTTCCCGGTGTCCGGAAACAAGCCCCGTCTGATCAGCCGCGCACCTCGTCGCGCCACGAGTGACGGGGGTCGAAGCCGAGCACCCGCCGGGCCTTGTCGATGGACAGCAGAGTGTCGTGCTCACCCAGGTCGCCTCGCACCTCGACCCCGGGGAACTGCGCGGCGAGCAGCTCGGAGTTCGGGCGGCTCATCACGGTGTCGGGCGAGGCGATGACGAACCGGTCGAAGCCCGGTGCGGTGTGCGCCAGGGCCTTCTCGACCGCCTGGGCGCCGTCGCGGCCGTCGATGTAGCCCCACAGGTTCCAGCGGCGCAGCGCCGGGTCGGCGTCGAAGGAGGGGAACTGCGCGTAGTCCTCGACGTCCATGACGTTCGAGAACCGCAGGGCCGTGATGGACAGGGCCGGATGCCACCGGCACAGCTCGACCGCCAGAGTCTCCTCGAGGTGCTTGCCGAGCGAGTAGACCGACTCCGGGCGCGCGGCGTACTCCTCGTCGACCGGGACGTAGGGCGGGGGTGTGTCGAACGGCAGCCCGAGCACGGTCTCGCTCGAGGCCATGACGACCTTGGGAATGCCGAGCCGGGTCGCGGCGTGCAGCACGTTGAAGGTCGTGAGCATGTTGTTGCGGAAGGTCGTCACGTCGGAGTGCAGGCCTGGGGCAGGGATCGCCGCGAGGTGCACCACGGCATCCGCCGCCGGCTGCTCCCCCCTCACCCCGCCGAGTGCGTCGACCACCTGCCCGTAGTCGGTGAGGTCGACGGCGATCCAGCCGCTCCACCGCTCCCCGTGGCTGTCGAGCACGACGACGTCCTGCCCGGTGGATCGCAGCCGTTCGACGACGTGCCGTCCGAGCTTGCCCGACCCTCCGGTGACCGCGATGCGCATGTCGCGAGCCTATGCCGTGCCGACCCGAGAAGGGGTCGGCACGGCATCGGCCGTCGTTCATACACTCGGCGCCTCCTGGTGCATCGGCTGCTGGACCTGGTGCACCCGCGGGTCCCCGGCATCCGCGAAGTAGTCACCGCGGATCGTCTCGTCCTCGCCGTCAGGTGCCTTCACCAGGCGCAGCACCACGGTGAGCACCACCGCGACGAGCAGGTTGATGACGAAGGCAGTCATCGCGATGTAGCCGAGCTGTTCGATGATCGGCATCTGCGCGAGCGAGCCGCCGAAGTGGTCGACCCCCGCTCGCGGGTTGGTGACGTTCCACGCCTGCCAGGTGCCGTAGCCCATGCCGACCGCCCAGCCGGCGAGCAGCGCCCACCGGTGCAGCCACCGGGTGTAGAGGCCCAGGACGATGGTGGGGAGGGTCTGCAGGATCCAGATGCCGCCGAGCAGCTGGAAGTTGATCGCGTTCTGCTTGTCGAGCAGCAGCACGAAGACGAGGGCGAACGCCTTGACGGCGAGCGAGGCGAGCTTGCTGACCTTGGCCTCCTGCTGCGAGGTGGCGTCGGGCTTGAGCCACTCCTTGTGGATGTTGCGGGTGAAGGTGTTGGCAGCCGCGATGGACATGATCGCCGCCGGCACGAGCGCGCCGATGGCGATCGCCGCGAAGGCCACCCCCGTGAACCACGATGGGAAGAAGTCCTCGAACAGCTGCGGGATGACGAGCTGTGCGTTCGGCTTGCCGTCGAGGCCGATCGGTGTGGTACCAGCGGCGATCGCGACCCAGCCGAGCAGCGCGAGCAGGCCCAGTACGAAGCTGTAGGCCGGCAGGATGGCGGCGTTGCGCCGCACCGTGTTCCGCGTGGCGGCCGACAGGCTCGCGGTGATCGAGTGGGGGTACATGAACAACGCCAGTGCCGAGCCCAGACCGAGGGTCGCGTAGGCCCAGTACTGCGTCGCGCCCGGGATGAACGTGCCGTTGGGCTTGCCGTCCACAGGGTTCGGGGCCGCCATCTTCGCCTCTGCCGCACCGAAGATCGCCTCCCAGCCACCGACCTTCGTGGGCAGGTAGATGATGGCGACGATGATGACGAGGTAGATCAGGGTGTCCTTGACGAAAGCGATCACCGCCGGAGCGCGCAGGCCGCTGGAGTAGGTGTAGGTGTAGGCCGCGAGGAGCGCGAACGCGATGAACAGGGGCAGGTCCTTGGCGATGATGTTGTCGCCGCCGCCGAGGCCCACGACCTCGAGCACCGCCTGGATGCCGACCAGCTGGAGCGCGATGTACGGCATCGTCGCGAGGAACCCGGTGACAGCCACGGCGAGCGACAGCCCGCGAGAACCGAACCGGCCGCGCACGAAGTCGGCGGTGGTGACGTAGCCGTGCCGGTGGCTGACTGACCACATCCGGCCCATGAACACGAAGATGATCGGGTAGAGCACGATCGTGTAGGGCACCGCGAAGAAGCCGGACACCGAGCCGGCCGCGAACATCGCCGCCGGCACCGCCCCGAAGGTGTAGGCCGTGTAGAGGTCGCCACCGAGCAGGAACCAGGTGATCCAGGTGCCGAACGAGCGCCCGCCCAGGCCCCATTCGTCGAGCGACTC
>JBBQWX010000080.1:0-20183 GCA_038210185.1 Actinomycetales bacterium | reverse complement strand
CCTCGGGGTCCATCCCGGCGGCCTCAGCGACGAGCTGCACCCCCACCGCGGACGCCTCCGCGCGCAGGGCGGCGACGCGCTGGCGGAGTGGGCTGCTGGACATACCCACAGCATACTCGAACACACGTACGAATCAAAGGGTTGTCCACAACCAATTCCATTGTGCGCCAACGTGTGTATCCCGACACAGGGGTGGCCGTGGCACTCTAGGTGGGTGGTGTTGAACGGGTGTCTGGGGCTCGCCCGGCAGGTGGGGGAGCATCTCGACGAGGGGGCCCAGCGGGCGGGCGTCGCCGACCCGTCACAGGATCCGACCGCGACCGTCGCGCAGTCCGCCGCGTCAGCCACCACCTGCGCGGCGAACGCCGACGTGCCGATGCCGGCCTCTCCGGCGACGTGCACGAGGCGGCCGTGACCGACCGCCGCCTCCGCCAGGTGGTCGGTGCAGGCGCGCAGCTGTTCATCGCGTTCCAGCAGCACCACCTGGCTCACCGTAGGCGTCATTCGGCGCCGCGAACAGGCTTCGCCGCCCGGGTCACCGGCGTCACCGGCGTCGCCGGCGTCGCCGGCCGGCAGCATGCAGGACTCGTGGCCGCTGGGAAGGTCACCCACGGTCGGAGGCCGGAGTCCGTGTCGCCACCGGCATCCCGGAGTCGACGACGGGCAGGATCACGAGACGGACACCGGGGTGCCGGGATACCGCGATACCGGGATCCGGGATGCCGGGATGCCTCGTGTCGGTCGGCCGCCCGACCAGCACGGAGCAAACCCAGGCATGCCACGATCATGCTGCGGTCGTGGCATGGCGAAGGTCCGGGTCAGCACCACGGTCGATACCGACCTGCTCTCTCGGGCGCGGCAGGCGCACGGCGCCACCACAGACGCGTCGCTGCTCGAGGCCGCCCTCTGCGCCCTGCTCGACGCCCGCCGCCGCGTCGAGGTGGACGCGGCCTACGACCGCGCCTACTCCCCCTCTTCCGACGCCGAGCCCGACGCCGAGCCCGACGCCGAGCCCGACGCCGAGCCCGACGCCGAGCCGGACGGCTGGGGCGACCTCGCATCCTGGCGCCAGCACGCCGGGTCCACATGAGCACCCTGCCGCTGCGCGGGGAGGTCTGGTGGGCCGAGGTCCCCGAGGTCCCGCGGCGCCCGGTCGTGGTGCTCTCCCGTGATGCCGTCGTGCGCGGGTTGCGCCGCGCGCTGGTGTCCCCGTGCACGACGACCCTGCGCGGGCTGCCCAGCGAGGTCGGGCTCGACCCGGAGCATGACCCCGTGCCCCGGTCCTGCGTGGCCGCGCTCGATGCTGTGGAGTCGGTGTCGGTCCGCGCCCTCACCCAGCGACTCGGCCGGCTGTCGGACCAGCGGATGCGGGAGGTCTGCGCTGCACTCGCGGTCTCGACCGGGTGTGACTGAGAGACGCGGGTGTCCCCGATGAGCTCGGCGTGGCAGGCTGAGCGCGGCATACCCATCGGTAACCAAGGACGGCGACCATGCAGAGCACGACGACCACCGTGACGGCGAGCGACGGCACCGCCCTCCACACCCTCCGCTGGCTTCCCGACGGTCCGCCCAGGGCGGTCGTGCAGATCGCCCACGGCATGGCCGAGCACTCGGCCCGCTACGCCCGCCTGGCCGAGGCGCTCACGGCATCCGGCTACGCGGTCTACGCCGGCGACCACCGCGGCCACGGGGGCACGGCCGCCAAGGCCGACCACGGCTACTTCGCCGACTCCGACGGCTGGGACACCGTCGTCGCCGACCTGCGGGCGGTCACCGGCGTCGCCCAGGAGGAGCACCCGGGACTGCCGGTCTTCCTGCTGGGGCACTCGATGGGCTCCTTCCTCGCCAGGTCCTATGTCATCGAGGACAGCCGCGAGCTGTCCGGGGTGGTGCTCTCCGGCACGGCCGGAGACCCGGGCCTGCTCGGCAAGGCCGGGCGGGCCGTCGCCGTGGGCGAGGCACGGCTGCGGGGGCGCCGGCACGTCAGCCCCCTTCTGGACAAGCTGACCTTCGGTCAGTACAACGCCGCCTTCAAGCCCAACCGCACCGACTTCGACTGGCTCTCTCGCGACGAGGCCGAGGTCGACCTCTACGTCGCCGACGAGCTGTGCGGCAACACCTTCACCTCGGGCTTCTTCGCCGACCTGCTCGGCGGCCTCAGCGGCATCAACGACCGACACCAGGTGGCCCGGGTGCGCCGGGACCTGCCGATCCTGCTCGTCGCCGGCGAGGCCGACCCGGTGGGTGCCGGTGGCACGGGGGTGCGCGCCGTCGCCGATCAGTACACCTCGGTGGGGGTGGCCGACGTGACCTGCACCCTCTACCCCGGCGCGCGCCACGAGATCTTCAACGAGACCAACCGCGACGAGGTCACCGCCGACGTCATCGCGTGGCTGGACGCCCACCTCCCCGCCTGATCCGTGGCCCCGCCCGCCCGGGCCGACACGCGGCATCCACCTCGACGGACCGCGGAATCGGTCTGGCCGGGCATCCGTGGCAGGCTGATGCTCGGCGTCCGACCCCGGATGCCGTGTGCCCACCCCCGAACACGAGGACTTAACCCCACGCATGTGCGGCATCGCCGGCTACCACGGACTCCACGCCGACCAGGCCCTGCTGGAGCGGATGAACGACTGCCAGCAGCACCGCGGACCCGACGGCGAGGGCATCGTCACGAGCGGGCCCTGCGGCCTGGCCCACCGGCGGCTGTCGATCCTGGACATCGCCCACGGCCAGCAGCCGATGGACACCGCCGACGGGCGCTACTCGATCGCGTACAACGGCGAGGTCTACAACTACCTCGACCTGCGCGCAGAGCTCGTCGCCCTCGGGCGAGAGTTCAGCACCGACTCCGACACCGAGGTCGTGCTCCAGGCGTTCGCGCAGTGGGGACCGGAGGCCTTCGACCGGTTCAACGGCATGTTCGGCCTGGCGATCTGGGACCGCACGGAGAGGCGGCTGACCCTCGCGCGCGACCACTTCGGCATCAAGCCGCTCTACGTCGCGCGGGTCCCCGCCCCCAGCGGCGAGGGCGAGGTGCTGCTCTTCGCCAGCGAGATCACGCCCATCCTCGAGAGCGGGCTGTACGAGAAGCAGGTCAACGAGCGCTCGGTCTACCGCTACCTGCGCTACCGGGCGCACGAGGACGGCACCGAGACGTTCTTCGACGGCATCGAGCGGCTCGCGCCCGGTGAGCTGCTCACGGCCGACGCGAGCGGCATCCAGCGACGCATGTTCACGCGCCTGAAGCAGGAGCTGCTCGAGCTCGCGGAGCACCAGCGCCCCTATGACGACGCCGCGGCCGCCGAGTACCAGCGACGTCTCGTGGAGTCGGTGCGGCTGCGACTGCAGTCGGAGGTGCCGGTCGGCACGAGCCTGTCGGGCGGGCTCGACTCCAGCGCCGTCGCGGTGATCATCAACCAGCTGCTGAACGAGGGTGACGAGCTGTCGACCCGTGCTGTCGGCACCCGGCAGAACACCTTCTCGGCGGTGTTCCCCGGGTCGATCAACGACGAGGAGCGCTACGTCGACGACGTGCTCGACATCTGCACCGGCCACGTCGAGTCGCACAAGATCCTGCCCACGGCCGACGAGTTCAAGGCCGACCTGCTCGACTTCATCCGCACCCAGGAGGAGCCGCTCATCTCCTCAGGCCCGTACGCGCAGTTCCAGGTGATGCGCGAGGCCACCAAGCACGTCACCGTGCTGCTCGACGGGCAGGGCGCCGACGAGATGATGGCCGGCTACATCCCCTACTACTTCGTCTACCTGCGTCAGCTGCGCGCCCAGGGCGCCGCCGCCGCCGCGGGCGAGCTCGCCAAGAGCCTCGACGTGCTCTACCGGCTGGGCCGCTTCAAGCTCAAGGCGAAGCTGAAGCTCAAGAAGTCCATCCCGGTCAGCCAGCTGATGGACCCCGGGTTCGTCGCGGCCCACGCGGGCGAGCGCTACGTCTCCGAGGGCGCCCACCTCAAGAAGCGGCTCGTCGAGGACCTCTTCCACAACTCGCTGCCGAGCCTGCTGCGCTACGAGGACAAGAACACGATGCGGTTCTCGCTCGAGGGGCGCGTGCCGTACCTCGACAAGGAGGTCGTGAAGTTCGTCTTCAGCCTGTCCGACGAGGCGATCATCAAGGACGGCTGGAACAAGCGGGTGCTGCGCGACGCCACGCGCGGGCTGCTGCCCGAGTCGATCAACCGCCGCCGCAACAAGATCGGCTTCACCACGCCTCAGGGCGAGTGGTTCATGCGGCTGAAGAACCACTTCTACAACATCTTCCTCAGCGAGTCGTTCGCCAACCGGCCCTACGTGAACCAGGGCGAGGTTCTCGCCGCGTTCGAGGGCTGGATCAAGGGCGCCAACGACGTCGACACGATGACGTTCTGGCGGTTGATCAACCTCGAGCTGTGGCTGCGCGAGTTCTTCGACGACCACGACGCGGATGCCGACGCGGCCGTCGCCGAGGCAGCCGCCCACGTCAAGACCGACTACGAGCCCAATGCCGGGAAGAGCCTCGAGCTCACGACGGCGCGGGGCGAGCCGGTGCGGCGCTACCCCGTGCGCACCGAGCTGTTCAGCCGCGACGACGACCTCGACGCCCGGGTGCTCGAGCACGTCGACCGGTTCTTCGCCGAGCTGCCGTCCGCCGGCCCCGACCACGACGCGGCGACCCGTGGCCCGTGGTGGTTCTTCCTGTCGGAGAAGGTCGTCGCGATCACCCAGGGCCGGTCCTACTTCGTGTGGGACATCAAGGTCGGCCGTCCGGCACGGGTGCTGTCGCGCTACGTCACCCGCACCCCGGCCGGTATCGGCCTGGGCAGCGCGTTCACGATGCAGCTCGCCATCCAGGAGGCCGGGCTGCCGCGCGTGCTCTACGCCTCGGCCGGTGGCGCCATCGGTAAGGTGCTGGGCCGCAAGGGCACGTTCTACGAGCTCGTCGGCAACGACATCAACGCCATCGACGGGCCGACCGAGTACTCGGCCTACCCCTCCAACGTCTCGGCCAAGCTGGCCCCGAAGGACCCGGATGCCGTGGCCGCGCGGCTCAGCGCCGCCATCCGCCAGCGGGTGCCCGAGCCGTGGCGCTCGACCTTCGGCGGCACGGTGATCATGGACGCCAACGACATCGGCCGCAACGTGCTCGGCTCGGACGTGCCCGGCGACCGCGCCCGCTTCGAGCAGATGTTCGCCGACAACCCGCTCGGCCAGGGCAGCGAGCAGACCCCGATGGCGATGGTGTTCCTGCGCGAGGAGTGACTCAGCCGCCCGTCGTCGCGGGTCAGGTGGCCGTGCGGGCCAGTGCGGGCTCGTCGCCCTCGGCTGGGGGTTCGGTCTTGGGGCTGGCCGTCCACAGCAGCCAGCCCAGCGCGCCGAGCGGCACCTCCATGAGGTGCGTGAACACCGAGAACAGCACCAGCCCCGCGGCCGCGCCCGTGGGGTCGGCACCCCATCCGACCAGCACGATGGAGGTGGCGGCCTCGGTGACGCCGATGCCGCCCGGGGTGATGCCCACGGCGGTGAGCAGGCGCCCGATGGCGAAAGCGGCGAAGAGCAGGTTGAGCGGCAGGGTCACGCCCGTGCCGCGCATGATCAGCACGAAGAGCACGTAGTAGGCGCCGAAGAACCCGATCATGCCGAGGGTCATCGACCACCAGCCGGTGCCGACCACGTCGTTGATGCGGGCGCGCAGGTCGGTCACGAGCTCCTTGACGCTCATGGTCGACGTGGGGTGGCGGCGGCGCACGAGGGGCCGGATGACGTGGTCGAGGCCGCGCCCGATGGCCTGCGCCGCCCGCTCGCTGGCCATGATGCTGACCAGGGCGGCGAGGATGGCCAGGCCGGTCACCATGCCGGCGACGGCGAGGTCGGTGAGGGCGTCGGGGAGCGTCACCCCGCCGAACCGCAGCGACGCGATGGCGACGACCGGCAGCGCGATGCGGGCCATCACGTTCCAGACCCCCGTGACGATGACCGAGGTCGACGTGTTGCGGCGCGAGAAGCCCCACGACCGACAGATGGCATAGGTCGCCGCGAGCCCGACCGCCCCGCCGCCGGGCAGCAGGTTCGACACGGACGACCCGCACAGGTTCACGATGAGCGCCTTGCCGTGGCTCAACCCGGGCAGCGACCCGGTGAAGGTGAACGTGTAACTGTACAGGCCGAGCAGCATCAGGGCCTGGAACCCGAGGGCGTGGCTGAGCGGGATGGTGCGGATGACGGTCCAGATGTCGGCCCACGACGTCTTGGCGAAGTACGGCAGCCCCCACACCAGCAGCGCGACGGCCAGGCCCAGCCCGGTCACCATCTGCAGCACCTGCTTGGTGCGCGGGCTCATCGTTCCCCCTCGAAGATGTCGGTGCGCACGGGTCCCCCCGGCGCAAGGGCGGGGTCGCGGAACCACTCCCTCCCGAACACGAGATCGTAGAGGGGGCGGGGGATGCGCAGGAAGGCCGACACGGTGCGGTCGCCGGTCTGCCCGCCGGAACCCACCGTTGCGGCGCCTCCACCGGTCGTTTGCGACGCGTGGGCCCGCATCGCGGCCCGCTTGGCACCGGCGAACCGTCGCACATTGACCCGGTGGGTGATCTCGGAGCGCGCCGAGAACGCGCGCTCGAACGAGGCGGGGTCGAACTCGGCGGGGAACCGGTAGACCCGGCCGACGAGGCGGATGGCCCGCACGAGCGTGTCGCGTGGCGCGGTGGCCTCGAGCACCCGGGGGGTGCCGGCGAGCTGCGCGGCGCGCGCCGCCACCTCGTGCACCCGCACGTGGTCGCGGTGGCCATAGCCGCCGTTGGCGTCGTAGGAGAGCAGCAGGGCGGCCTGCTCGCTGCGCAGCACCGCGGCGAGCCGTTCGGCGGCCTCCTCCATCGGGGCCCGGCAGAACCGGGTGGCTCCCGCGACGTCGGGCTCGGGCTGGGGCCCACTGCCGCTGTCGGCGTACCCGAGCCACTCGACGCGGGCGACCCCGAGCACCTCGCAGGAGCGGCGGGCCTCCGCGAGCCGGCGTGCGCCGAGGCGGCCGTCGTGCCGCAGCTCGTCGGCGGCCAGCCCCGCGCCGCCGTCGGTGGCCAGCACGAGAACCACCCGGTGCCCCTCCGCCGCGGCACGTGCCATCGTGCCCGCCGTGAGAAGCGCTTCGTCGTCGGGGTGGGCGTGGAACGCCACGATCGTGGGGGACATCGCGGCCCATACTCCCCCATGGCAGGCTGGGGCCTCGTGAAGGTCGCCATGCTCACCGACTGCTACCCGCCGCGGCTCGGTGGCATCGAGAGCCAGGTGCGCGACCTCTCGCGCCAGTTGGTTCGCGCCGGGCACGAGGTCGAGGTGTTCACCGCGACCGCCGGCCCGCGCGGCGAGCGCGGCGGCTCCACCAGCACCGGCGACGACGGGGTCACGGTGCACCGGCTCGCGATCCGCCTGCCGGGCGGCATCCCCGTCAACCCGTTCGCGCCCCCGCAGGTGCGACGTCGGCTCGACGCCGGGGGCTTCGACGTCGCCCACGCCCACCTCGGCGTGGTGAGCCCGTTCGCCACCGACCTCGTGCGCGTGGCGCTGGAGGCCGGGCTGCCCGTGACGGCGACCTTCCACTGCGTGATCGACCGGTCGGCCGGCGTGTTCCGGGCCCTGGGCCACCTCGCGCGGTGGGCCGAGCGCGGGGTGGCCCTCAATGCCGTGTCGAGCATGGCGGCGGCCCGGGTGTCGACCGCGTCGGGTCACGCGCGCGTGCAGGTCGTCCCCAACGGGGTGGATGCCGCGTGGTGGCGTGCGGTGTCGGGGCCGGACGCGGCGCGTACCCGGCATCCGGTTCACGTGGTCTCCGCGATGCGGCTGGTGTCGCGCAAGCGGCCGATGGCCACCCTGGGTGTGCTCCGCGCGGCGCACGCCGCCCTCGGCCCGGAGGTGCCGCTGCGCGCGACCATCGTCGGTGAGGGGCCGCAGCGCCGGCTGATGGAGCGATACCTGCGCACCCATCGCATGGGCTGGGTCTGCCTGCCGGGGCGGGTCGACAAGGAGGCTCTGCGCCGGCTGCACCAGGGCGCCGACGTCTACCTGACGACCGCCCGGCTCGAGGCCTTCGGGATCGCACCGCTCGAGGCCCGGGCCGCCGGCCTGCCGGTGCTCGCGCCGCGGGGTACCGGGGTCGACGACTTCGTGGTCGACGGCGTCGACGGCCTGCTCGCCGACAGCGACGCCGAGCTCGCGGGTGCGCTGGCCCACCTCGCCGGTGACGACGCCCTGCGGGGCCGAATGCGGGCTCACCTGCTCGCCACCCCACCGGTACAGGACTGGAGCGGCGTGCTCGCCGCGACGCTGGCCGAGTACCACCGGGCCGGGGTGCCCGCCGCGTGATCACGGTTCTCGGCAGCCACCAGGGCCGTGTCGTGGCGCGGCTGGTGCTCGGGCACGGCCAGGACCCGACGGTCGAGCTGGCCACGCGTGGGTGGCAGGGCACCGTCGAAGCCGTGGAGGGGGTGCTGAGTGACCTCGTGCTGCGGTACGCCGTGCAGCCGGCCGACCCGGTCGACCGGCCCCTCGGGCCCGAGGGGCCGGGCCTGAGCGATGCCGAGCGGCTGGGGGTCGACCCCCGCCAACGGGTCGCGGCCTACGCGGTCGTCATCGCGGACGGGCGGCTGCTCCTGACCCAGCTCGCCGACCACACCGGGGCACCCGGCCGGTGGAACCTGCCGGGGGGCGGTCTCGACCTCGGTGAGTCCCCGACCGACGGTGTCGTGCGCGAGGTGGCGGAGGAGACGGGCCAGGTGGTCGACGAGGTGCGCCTGGTCGACGTCATGACCCAGCACTGGGTCGGTCGCTCGGCGCGGGGCCCGGAGGACTACCACGCGGTTCGGTTGCTGCATACGGCACGCTGCACACGGCCGACCCGCCCCGTCGTGCACGACGTGGGCGGGTCGACGTCCGACGCGCAGTGGGTGCGCCTGGACGAGCTGCCTTCGGTGGCCGTCGTGGCGAGTGTCCGTGCCGCGCTGCGCGCGGTGGGTCTCGCCTGACGGCACCGGTGGGTGTCAGCCTCGGGATCGGCTGCTGCGCAGGCCGATTGCTCCGACGATGAGCACCACGATGCCGGCGGCGACGACGCTCCAGGGTCCGAGGTCGTTCCACGGCAGCGTCACGTCGGTGAGCTCCGCGACCAGGGTGCTGCCGGCGACGACCAGGCCGAGCAGGCCGAGGACGAGCGCGAACGGTGCCGGGCCCTTGATCCACTCCGGCTCGGGCGGAGCGGTGGAGGCCGGTGCCCTGGCCGGGGCGGGTGCCGTGGCGGTGGCCGTGGCCCCGGACGTCGCGGTCGGCGGGGTCGGCGCCCACGTCGGGATGGGTGCGGTGCGGTCGGTGTCGACGAAGACCTGGTCGGCCAAGGTGCCGGCGGCCTGCGGCGCGTCGGAGGTGTGGGGCACGTCGGGGAGGTCCGGGGTGTCCGGGGTGTGGGGCACGTCGGGGAGGTCTGGGGTGGGGGGAGTGGTCGGGGTGTTCATCACTGCTCCTGGATGGTGATCTGGCCCAGGCCGAGCTGGGCGTCGACGACGACCTGCACGGGCTGGTCGCCGATGACGGTCGAGATGCTGCGGTCGCTGCCGCTGGCCTCGGTGGTGCCGCCGACGCCGCCGCGGTGGGTGATGTCGCCGAAGGCGACGTTGGCGTCGACCCGGGCGTCGAGGCCGGCGGGCACGAGGATCGTGAGGTCACCGGCGCCGATCTCGACAGTGATCTTCTGGGGGACGCCCGAGGCCGTCGTGGACGGCGGAGTCGAGTCGAGCCGGCTGAGGTCCAAGGTGGCCTCACCCGCGCCGAGCTCGAACGTCGTGACACCGCTGGAGGGCACGGGGGTCCAGGTGCGTTCACCGACGCCGTCCTGCACCTCGACCCGGGAGGCCGCCGACGCCGTGACGAGGAGCAGGCCGAGCAGCACCACGAGGAAGCCGCTGAAGCCGGAGGCCCGGCCCTTGATGCCGAGGGTGAGCACGACCACGGACACGCCGGCGAGGGCGATGAGGAAGCCGAGGGTGGCCGAGCTGCCGGGGAAGCCGAGCGGGTCGTCCAGGGCCGCACCCAGGCCGATGCCGACCAGTGCGATGCCGAGCGACACCAGGCCGACGAAGGCACTGGGCCGGCGCCGCCGCGGGCGCGGGGGCGGGGGCGGGGCGATGGGGCGCGGGGGTACCGGCGGGGTGGGCTGGCCACCGTAGGGGCCGGTGGCCGGCGGGCCGCCGTAGGTGCCGGGCTGGGGGCCGCGGTACCCACCGGGCTGGGCCCCGGCATACGGGGCCGGCGGTGGGGCCTGGGGCGGGGCGCTCGCCATGGGCGTCGCAGGGAACATCGTGGGTTGGGCGGACATTGCCTCTCCTGACGGGAGCGGGGTGGCGCCGTAGGGCGCCGGCGGTGGGGTGGTGCCGTAGGGCACCTGCTGGGGGGCGGTGCCGTAGGGCGGCGGGGGTGGGAAGTAGGGGGCAGGTGCCGTGGGGCTGCCGTAGCCGGTCTGCGGCGCGCCGGTGTTGCGGCGGCTCACCACGAACCAGGCGAGGACGGCGACCGGGATCAGCCAGAGCGGCGCGTACCAGCCGTTGCCGTTGCCGATCGAGAACAGGCCGCCGATCACGAGGAACGCGGCGAGCACGAGCAGGACGATCGGGCCGGCGTCGCCCTGTCGCACGGCGCGCTCGGCGAGGATGTCACCGCGGCGGTCGGGCAGCAGCAGCCACAGCACCACGTAGGCCGTCAGGCCGATGCCGCCGAGGAAGGCGAGGACGACCGCCGTGGCGCGGATCAGCACGGGGTCGACCCCGAAGCGCTGGGCCAGGCCGGTGCAGACACCGCCGAACCAGCGGCCGTCGGTGTCGCGCTGGTAGCCGCTGCTGCGTAGCCGCGCGAAGCTGTCATCGAGGAACGACGTGCTCGGTGGGGGCACGCTCTGGGTGGGATTATCCGTCATGGCTCCAGCGTGCTCCCGGCCGGGCGCACCCACCATGAGGGTCGACCCTGAGCACCCCCTGACCGGACCCCGGGACCGGCCCCCCGACCCCCGGCGTGCCCCATGATGGAGGCGTGCCCACGCCCTACGAGCCTCCAGCCGCCCTCCAGCGGACGGTGGCCGACGGCGCCGCCCCTGTGGGCCCTTCGGGCTCGGGGGGTGCCCCCGGGTCCTGGTACCCCTACCCCGAGCCCGCGCCCAGGTACCCCTACCCCTACCCCGAGCCTGCGCCGAGGCCGCACCGTCCCCCGCTGGTGCGGTCACGGACCCGCGGCTGGACCCCCGGCGTCTGCGCCGCGGTCGCCGAGCACCTCGGGGTGTCCAGACGCAGCGTGCGGTTGACCTTCGTGCTGCTGACCCTCGCCGGCGGCGCCGGGCTCGCGGCCTACCTGTTCCTGTGGGCGCTGACGCCCGAGGGCGAGGTGGCCCCGGACCCGCTGTCGGCTCCGACCCACGGGACGGCCCCCGAGCGACGGCAGTGGGGTGCCATGCTCGCCGCCGGTGCCGTGCTCGTCGTGGTCGGCGTGGTGCTGCTGACGCCGGTGCTGGGGGGCTCGGTCATCGGGTCGGTCCTGGTGCCGCTGTTCACGATCGCGGTCGGGGCGATCGTCGCGTGGTCCAACCTCGACGACGCCCAACGCTCGCGCTGGCTCGGGTCCGGGGCGGGCCGCTACGGCTGGATGCGGGTGGCACTGGGAGCGGGTCTGACCGTGGCCGGCATCCTCGTGCTGGTGACCCGCGGTGAGTCGTTGACCGCCGTCTGGGACGCCCTGCTGGCCGCCGGCGCCGTGCTCGTCGGGGTGCTCATCGTCTCGGCGCCGTGGGCGCTGCGCCTGTGGGGCGACCTGCGGCGCGAGCAGGTCGCCGCCGCCCGGGCCACCGAGCGGGCCGACATCGCCGCCCACCTGCACGACTCGGTGCTGCAGACCCTGGCACTGATCCAGCGCCAGTCTCAGGACGCCGCAGCCGTCACCCGCCTGGCCCGGGCCCAGGAGCGCGAGCTGCGTTCCTGGTTGTACGCCGCCGGGCCGCAGGGATCGGCCTCGACCCTGGCCGCCGCCGTCACCGAGGTCGCCCACGACGTCGAGGACCTCCAGGGCGTGCCGATCGACCTGGTCGTGACGGGCGACCGCGCCTACGAGCCGCACGGGGCTGCGTTGGTGCAGGCGATGCGCGAGGCGCTGTTCAACGCGGTGCGCCACGGCGGCACGCCCGTCACGGCCTACGTCGAGATCGGGCCGAGCGGGGTCGAGGCGTTCGTCCGCGACCGCGGCGACGGCTTCGACCTCGAGGCCGTGCCGACCGACCGGCTGGGGGTGCGCCAGTCCATCCTGGGACGGATGGAGCGGCACGGGGGCACGGCGCGGGTGCGGCGCCGTGACGACGGGACCGAGGTGGAGCTTCGGCTGCCACCGATCGAAGGAGGAGCGTCATGAGCCAGCAGACCACGAAGGGTGGAGCCGTGCAGCCCGGCCCCGTGCGGGTGGTGCTCGTCGACGACCACCGGATGTTCCGCACCGGCGTGCGCGCCGAGCTCACCGAAGCAATGGCTGCGAGCGGGATTCCGGTGTGCGAGTTCGTGGGTGAGGCACCCGACGTCGACACCGCCATCCAGGTGATCCGGGCCGAGCAGCCCGACGTGGTGCTGCTCGACGTGCACCTGCCCGGTGGGTCCGGCAACGGCGGGGTCGACGTCATCCACGGGTGCTTCGGCGTGCAGTCGCGCACGGGGGCCCCGGTGCGGTTCCTCGCCCTGTCGGTCTCGGATGCCGCCGAGGACGTCATCGCCGTCATCCGGGCCGGCGCCCGCGGCTACGTGACCAAGACGATCGGCGCCCGAGACCTGATCACCGCGATCCGCCGGGTCGCCGACGGGGATGCCGTGTTCTCACCCCGGCTCGCGGGGTTCGTGCTCGACGCGTTCGGTGCGGCGGCGGGCGAGATCGCCGAGGTCGACGAGGAGCTCGACCGGCTCTCGGCCCGCGAGCGCGAGGTGATGCGGCTGATCGCCCGTGGCTACCAGTACAAGGAGGTGGCCAAGGAGCTGTTCATCTCGGTCAAGACCGTGGAGACCCACGTCTCCTCGGTGCTGCGCAAGCTGCAGCTCTCCTCGCGCCACGAGCTCACGGCGTGGGCGATGAACCGCCGCCTCCTCTGACTTCCCGGGTGGGCGAATGGGGTCGGTGGGGCTCGCGGCCGGGGTGACCATATGGTGTGCCCATGGACTTCCTGGTGCACCTGTTCGTCGTCGCCCACCTGCTCGGCATGGCCGCGATCGTCGGCAGCGCCGTCTTCGTCGCACGAGGGGCCGTGACGCCGGCCCTGGTGTGGGGCGCGCGGGCCCAGCTCGTCACCGGCATCATCCTCGTCGGCCTGGTGCAGATGAACGAGGAAGAGGTGGACAACACCAAGATCGGCGTCAAGCTGCTGGTGGCGGTCGCCGTCGTGGCGTGCGCCGAGATCGCCGCTGCCAAGGAGCGCAAGGGCGAGGGCGCCCGCCCGCAGCTGGTCCATGCCGCCGGGGCGCTGGCCCTGCTCGACGTCCTCATCGCCGTACTCTGGCGCTGACCCCCAGCGGCCCCGGGCCTGCCCGAGCATCCCGGCCCCGCTCCATCTGACCGATCCAGCCCCGCCCCCATCACGAGGTCGCGGTGGTGGGAGGCGGGGGACAGCGGATCAGGGGATGAGCAGCAGCTTGCCCTGGGTGCGCCGGCCCTCGAGGTCGGCGAAGGCACGCGTCGCCTCGGCCAGCGGGTGGCGACCACCCACCGCGACGTTCAGGCTGCCGTCGGCGACCGCACCGAGCACCTCCCCGGCGCGCCACAGCAGCTCCTCGCGGGTGGCCAGGTGGTGCCCCAGTGACGGCCGGGTGAGGTACAGCGAGCCGCCGGAGTTCAGGCGCTGGATGTCGAACGGCGGCACCTGGCCGCTCGCGGCGCCGAACAGCACCAGCATGCCCCGGGCGCGCAGCGACGCCAGCGACGCCTCGAAGGTGTCCTTGCCCACACCGTCGTAGGCCACGTCGACACCACGGCCCTCGGTCAGGTGGCGCACCTCGGCAGCGAGGTCGTCGACCGCCCGGTAGTCGATGACCTGCTCGGCGCCGAGGGCCCGCGCCGTCTCGCACTTGTCCGGTCCGCCGGCCGTCGCGACCACCGACCCGCCGCGAGCGCGCACCATCTGCACGAGCAGCTGGCCGACCCCGCCGGCCGCGGCGTGCACGAGCGCGACGTCACCCGGGCCCACGGCATACGTGCTGGTCGTGAGGTAGTGGGCGGTCAGGCCCTGGAGCATGACCGCGGCGGCGGTCTCGAGCTCGACACCCTCGGGCACCGGCACGAGCCCGGATGCCGGGAGGGCGGCGAACCTCGCGGCGCTGCCCAGCGCGTTGGCCCAGGCCACCCGGTCGCCCGCGCTGACGCCCTGCACCCCCTCGCCGACCACGACGACCGTGCCGGCACCCTCGTTGCCGGCGACGAAGGGCGTCGGCGTCGGGTAGACGCCTTGGCGCTGGTAGACGTCGATGAAGTTCACCCCGGCCGCAGCGACCTCGACGAGCACCTCGCCGGGGCCCGGGGTGGGCTCCGGGCGGTCCTCGACCACGAGCACGTCGATGCCCCCGTGCCGGGTGACGACGAGGGCGGGGCCGGTGGTGTCACTCATCCCGCCACCCTAGGACGACCGGTACGAGTCGGCGCGCGCCGGTCGAGCCGGATCATCCTGCGACGCCAGGCGGTCCGCGCCAGCTGGGCCACCGGTTGGCGGCATGGTCAGCCGGCCCGGAGCGAGAGCAGCACCGCGTCGAGCATGGCCGGCGTGAGCCGCCCCGTGAACGTGTTGTGCGGGCTGACGTGGTAGCACCCGACGAGCCGGATGCCGTGCCCGTCCGGAGTCTCCAGCCGCACCTCGGCGGCGTGGCCGAACCGCGGCTTGGGCCGGGGCACCGTCCAGCCGAGCCCCCGCGCGGCGGCGAGCGCGGCGTCCCACCCGATCGCGCCGAGGCAGAGGATCGCCCGCAGCCGGGGCGTCGCGAGCTCGAGGTCGCGCTCGAGCCAGGACGCGCACGCCGCTCGCTCGGCGGGAGTCGGCTTGTTCTCGGGTGGCGCGCACCGCACGGCGGCGACGATGCGGATGCCGGTCAGCGCCTGGCCGTCACCGGCGGCGACCGAGGTCGGCGCGGTGGCGAACCCGGTGCGGTGCAGCGCGGCATACAGGACGTCGCCCGAGGAGTCGCCGGTGAACATCCGCCCGGTGCGGTTGGTGCCGTTCGCGGCCGGCGCCAGGCCGACGAGCAGCACCTCGGCATCGGGGTCGCCGAACGAGGGGCCCGGGCGCCCCCAGTAGGGCTGGTCGGCGAACGAGGCTCGCCGCCCGGACCGCGCGACCTCCTCACGCCACCGGACCAGACGCGGGCAGGCGCGGCACACCGAGATCCGGGCCTGCAGCTGGGGGAGGCCGTCGGCCCCGGCCGCCAGCCGGCGCACCGCGGCGGGGGTCGCGGCCACCGGCGTGGCGGCATCCGCGGGGTCGCCGGGCCACCCGGTGCCCGCGGGCACCGGTGAGGGGAACAGGTCACCGGTGACGGGATGCGGTTCCAACCGGTCCATGACGGCCACGCTAGGGGAGGATGCCGTCATGGCAGCGGTGACGGTCATCGGTGGTGGCGTCGTGGGCCTGACGGCTGCCCTGGGCCTGGCCCGAGCCGGGCACACCGTGCGCTGCGTGCGCGACGCCCCGGCGGTGGACACCGCGTCCGCCGTCGCCGGGGGCCTCTGGTTCCCGTACCACGTGGACCCGCGGGACCGGGTGCTGGAGTGGGGGCGGGTGGCCTTCGACCGGTTCACCGCGCTCGCCCAGCGCCCGGATGCCGGGGTGGCGGTTCGCGAAGGGCTCGTCGTCGAGCGGGGGGTGCCCGACCGCTGGTGGACCGCGGCGCTGCCGACCTGGCGCGAGGCCCGTGCCGACGAGCTGCCCGCGGGTGCCGCCGGCGGGGTCGTGGCGTCGGTGCCCCTCGTGACGATGCCGGTGTTCCTGCCCTGGCTCGAGGCCCGGTGCGCGCAGGCGGGGGTCGAGCTCGCTTCGGGCTACGTGACCGGCCTGGCCCAGGTGCGGGGCGACGTGGTCGTGGTGGCGGCGGGGCTGGGGTCCGGGCCACTGATGGGTGACTCCACCGGGGGGCCCTCGCGTGGCCAGGTCGCGCTGCTCGCCAACCCCGGGCTGACCCGGTGGGTCGTCGACGACGACCACCCCGAGGGCGTGACCTACGCGCTGCCGCACCGTGGATGGGTGGTCTGCGGTGGCACGGACGTGAGCGGTTCGTGGGACACCGAGCCCGACCCGGAGGTGCACGAGACGATCCTGCAGCGCGTCCGTGAGGTCGTGCCCGAGCTCGCCGGGGCGCAGGTGCTCGGGTCCCGGGTGGGACTGCGGCCGCTGGCGCCCGAGGTGCGGCTCGCGGCATCCCACGTCGGGGGGCGCCCGGTGGTGACCTGCTACGGCCACGGCGGCGCCGGGGTCACCCTGTCGTGGGGCTGCGCCGACGAGGTGGTGCGCCTCGTGGGCGAGGCCGCCGCCGGCTGAGCGCGGGACTTGGCCGTCAGTGGTGCGAGGTGACCGGGGTGCCGATCGGCGCGAAGTCGTAGACCCACTTCGCGGTCGACACCGGCAGGTTGATGCAGCCGTGCGAGCCGCGGTCGCCGGCGTAGCCGAACGACGAGCGCCAGGGCGCCCCGTGCAGTGCGAACCCACGGTGGAAGTAGGCGATGTAGGGCACGTCGGGGGTCTCGTACTCGGTGCCGTCGGCGTTGCTGCCACGCATCGTCTGCACCTCGCGCTTGATGTAGACGTGGAAGGTGCCGACCACGGTGGGCTTCTGGTCCGAACCGTTGACCATTGTGATCGGCCCGTGGACGACCTCGGCCCCGATGTAGGCGGTCATCGTGTGCCTGGACAGGTCGACGTCGATCCACTTCTCGCCGGTGGTCGCCGGGTAGGCGAGGTTCTCGGCTCCGGGGGCGACCCTGCGCTCGGTCCACGTCGCGGGGGTCTTGTCGTAGGTGAACTCGCCCGAGTAGCTCTTGCCCGTGGTCAGCGACTGCCGGGCGGCCAGGGCCACCTGGGAGGCGTTCGAGACGGTGGCACCGTCGCGGGCCTTGGTCACGACGGCGAGCACCTTGCCCGACGAGCTCACGTTGCGCACCCCCGCCCGGGGCGTGACCTTGGCGTCCTTCGCGAGCCCGTCGACCCAGGCTCGCACCTTGGCGGCCTTCAGGGCGGGGCCGCCGAGGACGCCGTCACTGCTGGGGATCGTCACCCAGGACGCCTTGAGGGCCTTGGAGGCCGCGTGCTCGTCCTTCCCATCGGAGACCTTGACCGTGCGTGCCACCAGCGCGTTGGCCCGGCCTGCGACCTGCTGGGCGTCGGCCGTGGTCACGACCGGCACGGCATCGACGAACCGCACCTTCGCCGTGGCGGACGACAGGTGACGGGCCGCCACCGCCACGACGTCCTGGAAGCTGTCCGGGGCGACCCGCTGGCCGGACACCGCCGGGATCACGGTGAAGGACTTCTTGTCGGCCGCGAGCTTCACGCTCGCGTCGCGCCCGACCTTGTCGGCCCCGCTGACCAGGTCGGCGACGACTGCGGCGGTCTTGGCCGGGTCGGTGACGACGACGACGGCGTCGACGCCGCGTGGGGTGACCAGCGAGGTCGCGTACGACGACCACGTCTTGTTCGCCTCGAACACCTCGTCGACGGTGGCGTCGACGTCGACCGCGTAGCCGAGGTCGGCCAGGGGAGCCGTGCGCGCAGCGGAGCCGGTGTCGATCGTGACCATGACCCCGGCTGCTCGCTCGCGCACGGACGCCGCCACCTCTGCGCGGGTCAGCCCGGACACCGAGGCACCGCCCACCGTGCTGCCTGGCAACGCCCGGCCCTGGAAGTGCGCCGCATAGGCCGTGCCGGCCCCCCCGAGGGCCAGCGGGATCGCCACAGCCGCGGTGAGCAGCACTTTGCCGCGCATCTTCATGGGAATCGGTACCTCTCCTTCGGGCTCGGCGTCGTGGGTGCCCACCTCAAGTGTGCTGTATCGGCGCAGTGACGGCCACGAAGGGCCGTGGTATACGTGCTGGTGTCGCCTCCCGGCGTGGCGCAGATCACCTGATGCGGGGGTGATCGGGGTGCGCGAGGGGGTTGACGCCCGCGGCGTGGGGTGACGCAGTGTCCGAGCAGGTCGCGGGTCAGGCGTCGGACGCCGGCCGCGAGCGACCCGCCTTCGTCTCCCCGCGTCGCTTCTTGGCCGCCAGCCGCCGCTCCTTCGACCCCCGGGTCGGCCGGGTCGCGCGGCGGGGAGCCGGCGGGGAAGCCATCGCGTCGCGCAGCAGCTCGGCCATCCGCTCGCGGGCCGCGACCCGGTTGCGCCGCTGCTGGCGGTGCTCGGACGCGGCGACCACGAGCAGGCGGCCGCCGACGAGCCGGGGATCGAGCACGCGCAGCACCCGTTGGCGCTGCGTCGGCGTGAACCCCTCGAACGACACGACGTCGAGCTCGAGCTCGACCCTGCTGTCGGCGGTGTTGACGCCCTGGCCGCCCGGGCCGGACGAGCGGGAGAACCGCTCCTCGAGCTCGCTCGCCGGCACCGTGAGCCCGTGGGGCACGCCGGGGCCGGGCGGCACCACGAGGTCCATCAGGGTGTCACCGTGTCGTCCTCGGGCTCGGGTGGGGGCCTGGCACCGGCGGCCTCGTCGCGCTCGGCCCACTCCAGCAGCGGTGCGACGTCGAACACGGCGTCGTCGATGCCGGCGTGCAGGTCGCCCAGCTCGGCGTACCGCTGCGGCACGGTCGCGATGGTGAGGTCGTTCGGCTCGACGTCGCCGAGCTCCTCCCAGCGCAACGGCGTCGACACGGTGCCGATGTCGTTTCCACGCACCGAGTAGGCCGCGGCGATGGTGTGGTCGCGGGCGTTCTGGTTGTAGTCGACGAACACCGCCTCCGGGTCACGGTCCTTGCGCCACCACGTCGTCGTCACCTCGTCGGGGATGCGACGCTCCACCTCTCGCGCGAACGCCAGGGCCGCACGGCGTACGTCACCGAACCCGTGGTCGGGCCGGATCCGCACGTAGACGTGCAGGCCGTGCCCGCCGCTGGTCTTGGGCCACCCGACGGCACCGAGCTCGTCGAGCACCTCGTGCGCGACGTGGGCGGCGTGCCGCACCCGCGAGAAGGGCGCCCCCGGCATCGGGTCGAGGTCGATGCGCCACTCGTCGGGCTTCTCGGTGTCGGCCCGCCGGCTGTTCCAGGGGTGGAACTCCACCGTGCTCATCTGCACGGCCCAGGCGACGTCGGCGAGCCGGGTGACGCACAGCTCGTCGGCGTGCAGTCCGTAGCGGGGGAAGTGCAGGCGCACGGTCTCGACCCACGGTGGGGCGCCGCGGGGCAGCCGCTTCTGGTGCACCTTGGTGCCCGAGACCCCGTCGGGGAAGCGGTGCAGCATGCACGGCCGCTCGCGCAGGGCGTTGACGATGCCGTCGCCGACCGACAGGTAGTAGCTGACCAGGTCGAGCTTGGTCTCGCCGCGTGCGGCGAAGTAGACCCGCTCCGGGCTCGAGACCCGCACGTCGAACCCGTCGACGTCGAGCACGACCGGCTCGCCGAACTCACCCTTCTTGGAGGCCACGGACCTCACCGTATGCCGACCCACGGGGCTCCGCTCCCGTGTATCCCCCAGAAGGCTGGGGACGTCACCTCGCGTCGGCCACCTCGCTGTTCCGCCGAGGCAGGCTCCTTCGTCGCGCCTCGGCGGTCAGCGGCCGCGCCGTCCGGCGCTGGTGCTGGCCGAGAAGGCGGCCGCTCCACCGCCGGACCGGGTTGTGACATGACGACCACCGCCCGGTCGTGGGGCAGCCGGCCGGCTGGTCGCGGACCGGGGCTGCTGCTGGCCGTGTGCCCGGCGAGGGCGGCTGCCTGCGGACCGGGGCTGGTGAGAGTCTCGTCGAGCTCGCCGCTGGCCTCCGCGCTCGGTGACCGGTGCGTCAAACGCGCCCGAGAACTCACGGTCTCCGGGGGCGAGCTGCCGCAGCAACGGGTGGCGCGCGTCGACCGTGGTCGTGGTGGGGGTGATTCCCGCCTTGCGGGTCAGGTCCCGCACGTCGCGGACCTGGTCGCGGGTCATCAGGGTGACGACGGTGCCCTCGGCGCCGGCGCG
>JBBQWX010000079.1:0-20408 GCA_038210185.1 Actinomycetales bacterium | reverse complement strand
CTCGCCGCGCTGCACCCACGGCTCGACCTGCGGGCGGTGACCTGTGTCGGCGGCAACGCCCCGCTGGCCGACGTCGTGCGCAACACCCTCGTCGTGCTCGAGACGGCCGGCCGTGGCGATGTGCCGGTGGGGGTCGGTGCCGCGCGCCCCATCCTCGAGGAGCCGGTCGACGCCCGGCACGTGCACGGCGCCGATGGCATGGCCGACCTCGGGATGCCGGCGCCCACCCTCGCGCCCGACCCGCGCCCGGCGATCGACCTGCTGCGCGACACCATCGATGCTCAGCACGCAGCCGGTGCGCCGGTGACCGTGGTGCCGCTGGCCCCGATGACCAACCTCGCGTTGCTGGCCCGGGTGCACCCGCGGGCCTTCGCGCGGATCGGGCGGATCGTCTTCATGGGTGGTGGTGTCGAGATCAGCAACGCCACTGCCGCGGCCGAGTTCAACGTCTTCCACGACCCCGAGGCGGCCGCCATGGTGCTGGCCGCGTGTGCCGAGCACGACGTCCCCGTCACGATGTACGGCCTCGACGTCTTCTACGACCCGCTCGTCACCGACGTGCAGGTCGAGGCGCTGCGCGCGCTCGACACGTCGGTCGCCCACCTCGCCGCGGGGCTGATCTCGTTCCACCACCGCCGGTTCGCCAACGCGGGGGCGACCATCGGCGACGCCGGCGCGGTCGGCATCCTCGTCGAGCCTGATGCCGTGCGCACCGAGCGGCTGCCGGTGCGGGTCGAGCTCGCGGGCACCTGGACCCGCGGCCGCACGGTGGTCGACCGCCGCGACTGGAGCGGCGACCTCGCCCACGACCCACACGGCCTGGCGGCCACGATGGTCGACGTGGCGCTGACCATCGACGGGCCGCGGATCGCCGACCTGTGGGTGCGCACCGTCCGGGGGGAGGCGTCGTGAGCGGGCGGGTGCTCGTGCTCGGGTCGCTCAACGTCGACCTCGTCACCCGGGTCGAGCGCCACCCACGCCCGGGGGAGACCGTGCTCGGCGAGGGACTCGAGCAGCTGGCGGGAGGCAAGGGAGCCAACCAGGCCGTCGCGGCGGCATCCGCAGGCGCGCGGGTCGCCATGGTCGGGTGCGTCGGCGACGACGCAGGCGGCACCGCCTACCGCGCCCGGCTCGAGCGGCTCGGTATCGACGTGAGCGGAGTCCGGGTCGTCGAGGGCACGCCGAGCGGGCACGCCCTCATCGCGGTGTCCGACGACGGCGAGAACTCGATCGTCGTCATCCCCGGCGCCAACGACCTGCTCGACGAGCGCGAGGTCGCGGCGGTCGACGCCCTGGGCCCCGGCGACGTGCTCGTCGTGCAGCTCGAGGTGCCGCGCGCGGTCGTGTGCACCGCGGTGCGCCGCGCGGCCGGGCGCGGCGCGCGGGTCGTGCTCAACACCGCCCCGTATGCCGCGCTGCCCGTCGACGTCGTGGCGCTGGCCGACCCGGTGGTCGCCAACGAGCACGAGATGGCGGCGCTCGCCGAGGCCGGCGCCGAGCCGCGCTCGCTGCTGGTCACCTTCGGGGCCAACGGGGCGGCCTGGGACGGCCAGACCCGCCCGGCCCACGCCGTCCCCGCGCACGAGGTGGTCGACACCACCGGGGCGGGCGACGCGTTCTGCGGTGCGCTCGCGGCATCCCTGGCTGCGGGGGACGGGCGTGAGGCTGCCCTCGAGGCGGCCCTGGCGGCGGGCGCGGCAGCGGTCCGTCACCGCGGCGCCCAGCCGTCCCCGACGTTGTAGGTGAGGGGCCGGGCAACACGCGGCAGAGCCCCCGATCCGACCGGTTTCTCCCCTACAAAGTCGGGGACACACCGGAGGGTCAGACCACCGCTGCGGGGCTCGCCCACATCATCACTGTCAGGCGGGGTCGACGACGAGGACGACCTGCTGGCCCGCCACCCGGGTGAGGATGACGGTGGCCTGGGCGCCGTCGCCGGCCTTGCGGCCGATCCGCAGCTCGCGGCGCAGCTCGTCGTCGTCGAGCCGCACGCCGCGCTTCTTGATGGTGAGCCCGGTGATGCCGTGCTGGCGCAGCCAGGCCCGCAGCGACTTCACGCCGAACGGCATCACCTCGCGCACGGCGTAGCGCCGGGCGAACGGCACGTCGACGTGCGCCTCGCTGACGACATAGCCCAGCCCGGTGTCGACCTCGCTGCCCAGGGTGGCCGCGGTGACCGCGCCGAGCAGCCCGGCCTGGGTCACCGCCCGGTCGGGCTCGTAGAGCCAGGGCCCGACCGCGCCCAGCGACTCGAGCCTGGGGATCTCCGGCTCGGCCATCGTCTCGTCGACCTCCACCGGCGAGCGGTCCGGCCGCAGGATGCGCGCGCTGCGCCCCGGGCGCTGGGCCAGCGGCCCCCACCACACCGCGCACTCGAGCACCTCGCCGGCGAACGAGGTCCACTGGGCCTCGGTGCCGAGCGGGATGGCGTCGTGTGGCATCGAGGGCGAGAGCTTGGCCCCCGTGGCGGGCACCGACGTGGCCATCTGGAGCACGAACTCCCAGGTCGGCTGGATCTCGTCGAGCCGGAACACCCGCTTGATCCGCCCGTGCCGGCCGGTGAGCCCCGGCACCCGACGGGCCGGGTCGAGCCACACTCCCACCCGCGAGCGCAGCGGGTCGCGCGGCGCCTCGAACTCCTCGGCCAGCCCCTCCCGCGCCCGCGAGTCCGGCCACGGACGCAGGTTGATGTCGGCGATGGCGGCGGTGACCGGGTCGATGTCGACCCCCTGCACAGTGACGCCGAGCGCCGACATCGCCACGGCATCCGACCCGATGCCGCAGCCGAGGTCGTGCACCGTCGCCAGCGAGGCGTTGTAGAACCGCCCGGCATGGGTGGCCGCCACCTCGAGGCGCGAGGCCTGCTCCAGCCCGTCGGCGGTGTAGAGCATGTCGTCGGCGAACTCGCCGAACTTGGCGACTGCCCGGGACCGCAGCCGTTGCTGGGTCAGCAGCGCGGCGACGAAGTCGGGGTCATGACCCTCCCGGCGCAGGCGGTCCTGCAGGCGCATCACCTCGCGCTCGTCGTACGCGGGCAGGCTGCGCAGGATCGCCCGACCGTCGGGCGACCCCAGCGCTCGAACGGTGCCGACATCCACGGCGGGCATACTGCCAGTTCCCACGGCAGCCGCATCCCGGACGCGCAGGGGGCGTCGAGACGTCCGGCAACTGGCACTCGAGTTGACCGAGTGCTAACGGGCGACCTAGATTTGCCTCATTGGCACTCGCCCTCGGTGAGTGCCAGCGCACCCCGGGTCTCGATCGACCCCCGCGACGGCGAGAGCGGCCCGGGAGCGCAGTCCCCGTCCACTTCGACTCACCCCACAGGGGAGGAGCACACCGTGTCGGTTTCCATCAAGCCGCTCGAGGACCGCATCGTCATCAAGAGCCTCGAGGCCGAGCAGACGACCGCGTCCGGTCTTGTCATTCCGGACACCGCGAAGGAGAAGCCCCAGGAGGGCGAGGTCCTCGCAGTCGGCCCCGGCCGCATCGACGACAAGGGCAACCGCGTCCCGCTCGACGTCCAGGTCGGTGACCGCGTCATCTACAGCAAGTACGGCGGCACCGAGATCAAGCACAAGGGCGAGGAGTACCTCATCCTGTCCGCTCGTGACGTGCTCGCCGTCGTCGGCTGACGCACGACCCACGTATGCCGTGACCGCGCCCCGGTGCGCACCCGCCACCGGGTGTGACCGGGGCGCGTCCGGTACCGGTGCACCACAGACAACCCGCCGCGGCGCAGCGCAACCCCGCCCCGGCATCCCGATCACGAAGGACAGCAATGGCCAAGGAACTGGAGTTCAACGACTCCGCCCGCAAGTCGCTCGAGCGCGGCGTCGACGCGCTCGCGAACGCCGTCAAGGTGACGCTCGGCCCCAAGGGCCGCAACGTCGTCATCGACAAGAAGTGGGGCGCGCCGACGATCACGAACGACGGTGTGACGATCGCCCGCGAGATCGAGCTCGAGGACTCCTACGAGAACCTCGGCGCCCAGCTCGCGAAGGAGGTCGCCACCAAGACCAACGACGTCGCCGGTGACGGCACCACCACCGCGACCGTGCTCGCCCAGGCCATGGTCCACGAGGGCCTGCGCAACGTCGCCGCCGGCGCCTCGCCGTCCGGCCTGAAGCGCGGCATGGACAAGGCCGTCGAGGCCGTGTCCGAGGAGCTGCTCAAGACCGCCCGCGAGATCGAGTCCAAGGACGAGATCGCCCAGGTCGCCTCGCTGTCCGCGCAGGACCAGGAGATCGGCGCCACCATCGCCGACGCGTTCGACAAGGTCGGCAAGGACGGCGTCATCACCGTCGAGGAGTCCTCGACCGCGAGCACCGAGCTCGAGTTCACCGAGGGCATGCAGTTCGACAAGGGCTACATCAGCCCCTACTTCGTCTCCGACCCCGAGCGCATGGAGGCCGTCGTCGAGGACGCCTACGTGCTCATCAACCAGGGCAAGATCTCGGCCATCGCCGACGTCCTGCCGATCCTGGAGAAGGTCGTCAAGGCCGGCAAGCCGCTGCTCGTCATCGCCGAGGACATCGACGGCGAGGCCCTGTCGACGCTGGTCGTCAACAAGATGCGCGGCACCTTCAACGTCGTCGCCGTCAAGGCGCCCGGCTTCGGTGACCGCCGCAAGGCCATGCTCCAGGACATCGCGACCCTCACCGGCGGCCAGGTCGTCGCCGAGGAGGTCGGGCTCAAGCTCGACCAGGTCGACCTCGAGACCCTCGGCTCGGCCCGTCGCGTCGTCGTGGCCAAGGACTCCACGACGATCATCGACGGCGCCGGCGACCACGAGGAGGTCACCGGCCGGGTCAACCAGATCAAGCAGGAGATCGAGCGCACCGACTCCGACTGGGACCGCGAGAAGCTCCAGGAGCGCCTCGCGAAGCTCGCTGGTGGTGTCTGCGTCATCAAGGTCGGCGCGCACACCGAGGTCGAGCTCAAGGAGAAGAAGCACCGCATCGAGGACGCCATCTCGGCGACCCGCGCGGCCATCGAGGAGGGCATCGTCGCCGGCGGCGGCTCCGCCCTCATCCAGGCCGTCAAGGTCATCGACGGCCTCGGCCTCGAGGGTGACGAGAAGGTCGGCGCGTCCATCGTGCGCAAGGCCGCGGCCGAGCCGCTGCGCTGGATCGCCGAGAACGCCGGCATGCAGGGCTACGTCGCCGTCGCCAAGGTGCAGGACCTCGAGCCGGGCATGGGCCTGAACGCCGCCACCGGCGAGTACGAGGACCTCGTCAAGGCCGGCGTCATCGACCCGGTCAAGGTCACCCGCAGCGCGCTGCGCAACGCCGCGTCGATCGCGTCGATGGTGCTCACCACCGACACCCTCGTCGTCGAGAAGAAGGAGGAGGAGCCGGCCGGCGCCGGTGGCCAGGGCCACGGCCACGGTCACTGACGCTCCCCCTCCCGCGCCGCTGGTCGGCGCACACGCACCACACCGGATGCCGTCCGCTCCCCTCTGGGGCGGGCGGCATCCGCGCGTCGTGGGCCGGCAGGGCGGGTCGGATGCAGCGTCGCCTCGCCGCGGGGGGCGCCACGTCTTGCGGAGTCAGGAGCACTTCGCGAGGGCAGGAGCACGCCTTGCGGAGTCAGGAGCACTTCGCAAGTCATGAACCTCTCGCCGGGTCAGGTGCGTATACGGCCCTGAGTCGGCGAAGTGCTCCTGACTTCGCGAGAAGCGAGGGCGGGAGTCAGAGCTCGGCCGTGACGGCGAGCGTCTCTGACTCGTAGGTCACGACATCGCCGGGGCGCACCTGCCGGCCTCGCCGGGTGTCGACCTCGCCGTTGACGGCGACCAGGCCGCGCTCGATGACCTCGCGAGCCATGGCCCCGTCGTCGACCACTCCGGCGAGCTTCAGCAGCTGGCCGAGCCGGATGCTCTCGCCGCGGACCGGGACCTCGAGGGGGGTGCTCACATGCGTGAGGCTACGCGGCGTCGCACACCGTCCGCGGCTGACCGGCGGGGCGCCTTGCCCGGGTCGCAGGCCGTCCCGTCCGGTGGTGACGACGATGTCAGCGCCGGACGGGCCGTCCTACGACCCGGACCGCCTCTCCCCCCCGGGAGTCGGCGGCGGTGACCGCGCGTGGCGGCCACCGGGTCAGGAGGCGATGTGCCGCTCTCGCGTGTAGAACGTCTCGCGCTCGTCCTCGGTGAGGCCGCCCCAGACGCCGTACGGCTCACGGACCGACAGCGCATGGCTGCGGCACTGCTGCAGGACGGGGCAGCCGACGCAGACCTCCTTGGCGGCGCTGGCACGGCTTCGACGCTTCGTGCCGCGCTCGCCCTCGGGGTGGAAGAACACCTCGGGACTGACTCGGCGGCAGGCGCCGTCGAGCTGCCAGTCCCACAGATCGGCCACGGGACCCGGCAGTCGGGTGATCTCGGCCATGTTCTCGTACCTCCACAGTCTGGGGGCCGCTTCCCGAGCGACCAGAACCTCACGGTAAGAGGGGGTTGGTACGCGGTGGGCAATCCTTTGGTAAAGGCTTGGTCAAGGGCCTCCAGAGGGGGCCTGCAAGCCCCTGACCTGTCGGATCGTGACCTGCGGATTCCGTAGGTGAAAGCCGCCGGCGGGGCCACCGGGGGTGCCACCGGCGGGCCGGAGCACCGCCGCGGGTGGCGTGACGAGAACCTCCCGCGGACCCCGTAGAATCGGGCGATGAGCCTCGGACTCGACGAGACCAGCACGACCCGCGACGACCTCCCCGCGAGTGCCGCCTTGTCCGGCGGGGCGACCGGCGCGCCGACCCCCGCCGTCGAGGCAGCGACGGCCGAACCCGCCTCGCCCTCGCCCTTCGCCGAGCTCGGCCTGACCTACGACGACGTGCTGTTGCAGCCCGGAGAGACTGACGTCCTCCCCAGCGAGGTCGACACCACCACCCGGCTGACCCGCGAGATCTCCATCCGGGTGCCGCTGATCTCGGCCGCCATGGACACCGTCACCGAGGCCCGGATGGCGATCGCCATGGCCCGCAACGGCGGCATCGGCATCCTGCACCGCAACCTGTCGATCGAGGACCAGGCCTACCAGGTCGACCTCGTCAAGCGCACGCAGACGGGCATGATCTCCAACCCGGTCACCATCGGACCGCACGCCACCCTCGAGGAGCTCGACGAGATCTGCGGGCGCTACCGCGTCTCGGGCCTGCCCGTCCTCGACGAGGGCGAGCACCTGCTGGGCATCGTCACGAACCGCGACCTGCGCTTCACCCCCGTCGCCGAGTGGGGACACACCGCGGTGCGCGACGTCATGACCCCGATGCCGCTCATCACCGGCAAGGTCGGCATCAGCAACGAGGAGGCCACGCTCCTGCTGCGTCAGCACAAGCGCGAGCGCCTGCCGATCATCGACGACGAGGGCCGCCTGCGCGGGCTCATCACCGTCAAGGACTTCGTGAAGTCCGAACAGTTCCCCGACGCGAGCAAGGACGCCGACGGCCGCCTGCTCGTCGGCGCTGCCGTCGGCTACTTCGGCGAGGCCTGGCAGCGTGCCACGACCCTCATCGAGGCCGGTGTCGACGTGCTCGTCGTCGATACCGCCCACGGCCACGCGCGGCTGCTGCTCGAGATGGTCCAGCGGGTCAAGAAGGACCACGCCACGCGCCACGTGCAGGTCATCGGTGGCAACGTCGCCACCCGGGCGGGGGCCCAGGCCCTGGTCGACGCCGGGGTCGACGCCGTGAAGGTCGGGGTCGGGCCCGGTTCGATCTGCACCACCCGTGTCGTCGCCGGCGTCGGCGTGCCGCAGGTCACGGCCATCCACCAGGCGTCGCTCGCGTGCGGCCCGGCCGGCGTACCGCTGATCGGCGACGGAGGCCTGCAGTACTCCGGCGACATCGCCAAGGCCCTCGTGGCCGGAGCCGACACGGTCATGGTCGGTTCGCTGCTCGCCGGCTGCGAGGAGTCGCCCGGCGAGCTGGTCTTCCTCAACGGCAAGCAGTTCAAGGCCTACCGCGGCATGGGCTCGCTCGGCGCGATGTCGTCGCGAGGGAAGAAGTCCTACTCCAGGGACCGCTACTTCCAGGCCGACGTCAGCTCCGAAGACAAGATCGTGCCCGAGGGCATCGAGGGTCAGGTCGCCTACCGGGGGCCGGTCGGTGCCGTGGCCCACCAGCTCGTCGGCGGCCTGCACCAGTCGATGTTCTACGTCGGCGCGCGCACCATCCCCGACCTGAAGGCCAAGGGCCGCTTCATCCGCATCACGACCGCAGGGCTGCGGGAGTCGCACCCCCACGACATCACCGGAATCGTCGAGGCGCCCAACTACTCCAAGGGCTGAGCCGACCCCTCCACCCTTGCTCATGAGTGCGGAAACGGCTGCCAGGGCGACCACTTCCGCACTCGCCGCGATCAGGAGCGGGTGAGCGCGTCGCGGTACGACCGCAGCGCCGCCCCGCCGCCCGGCGTGCGGTCGACCGAGGTCGCCGCCAGCACCCCGCGCACGATCGCGATCGCCACGCAGTCGGCCGCCGCAGTCTGCAGCTCGACCTCGTCGACTCCGGCGACCCCCGGCCGTGCACCGGTCGCGAGCGCGAAGACCGTGTCGCCGTCGTAGGCCGTGTGCACGGGAGACAACGCCCGCGCGAACCCGTCGTGGGCCACCCCGGCCAGCTGCTGACAACCAGCCTTGGTCAGCGTCGCATCGGTCGCGACCACGGCTAGGGTCGTGGCGGTGCCCACACGAAGCTGCTCCGCCTCCGCCGCGCGGGCCGACCGGTGGGCGGCGACGAGGCCGGCATCCGGCTCGGGCAGGTCGACCTCGGGCGCCAGGTGGGCCGCGAGCAGTCGCCCGTCGTCCCCGAACGGCGCGCCGACGGCGTTGACCACGACGAGCGCCGCCACCGTGGCGCCTGAGGCGAGCACCGCGGATGCCGTGCCGGCCCCGCCACGCAGGCCCCCGGCCCGTGCCCCCGTGCCGGCACCCACCGACCCCTCAGCCACCGGCCCGCCGGTGGCGGTCCGGTAGGCAGCGGCGCCGTCGGCCGGGCCCGGATGGTGCAGCCACGACCCGCCGCGCCCGAGGTCGAACAGGATCGCCGCGGGAACGATGGGCACCCGCTCGTGCGGCGCGGGGCCCACCGGCCAGCCGGCTGCGGCCTCGTAGACCGCGGCGGCGACGCCGTCGGCGGCCGACAGGCCGAAGGCGCTGCCCCCGGCGAGCACGACGGCGTCGACGGCAGTGACGAGGTTGCGGGGGTCGAGGAGGTCGGTCTCGCGGGTGCCCGGGCCGCCGCCACGCACGTCGACGCCCGCCGTCGTGCCGGGTGGGGGCACGACGACGGTCACCCCGGTCAGCCACCCGGGCTCGTCACGCGTTGTGTGCCCGACGCGCACCCCGGCCACGTCGGTGATGGCATCGTCCGGTCCCGGTTGCACCGGCCCAGCATGCCGGATGCCGGCCTCGCGGGTGCGGGGCCGGCATCCGGTTCGAGCGTGACCGCCTCAGTGCAGCAGGACCGGCGGTGCGATGTCGTCGGGCGTCGCGTCGTCGAGCAGGTGCGACTCCTCGTGCTGGCGCGGCAGGAAGTAGGCCGGGACGAGGGTGAGCGTGAGCAGCACGGCGGCGACCCAGAAGGTGGTGCTGAAGGCGGCGGCCATGGCCTCCTGCACGGCAGCCACGAGCACCTCCTGGCCCTTGGCGAGCAGTGCCGCGACCTGCGGGAACTGGGCCGCGATCTCGCTCACCTGCTGCGGGTCCTTGACACCGGCTGTGGCCTCGTTGAACGCGTTCGACGCCTTGAGCAGGGGGTCGTCCTTGAGCCCGGTGGTGAGCACGACCGACATGATCGCCACGCCGATCGACGACGCGATCTGCTGGCTGATGTTGAGCAGGGTCGAGCCGCGCGCCACGTCGTGCGACTTCAGCGTCTTCAGCGCCGAGGTCATCAGCGGCATCATCGTGGCGCCCATGCCCAGACCCATGACGAACAGCACCGGCAGGATGAAGCTGTAGGGCGTGGTCGCCGTGAGCTGGGTCAGGGCGAACATGCCGCCGACGATCGCCACCAGGCCGAACGGCACGATGCGGCCGACCGGCAGCTTGTCCATGAGCGCGCCCGCGATCGGCATCGTGACCATCGCGCCGACACCCTGCACCGCCATCAGCCAGCCGGCCTGCAGCGCGGTCTCGCCGCGCACCTGCTGGAAGTAGGTCGGCACGAGCAGCAGCCCGCCGAAGAAGGCCGCTGCGAAGAGGAACATGGTGATGACCGACACCGTGAGGTTGCGGTTCCTGAACAGGCGCAGGTCGAGCAGCGGGTGCTTCGGCTTGAAGCTCCAGAACACGAAGCCCGCCACCATGAGCAGCCCGATCGTGCCCGGGATGACGACCTTCGGCGAGAAGAACGTGCCTTCGCCGGGGATCGACGAGACGCCGTAGAGGAACAGGGCGAGACCGGGCGACATCAGGGCCATGCCGACCCAGTCGAAGGACTCCGAGGGCTCGGGCCGGTCGGAGGCCAGGACGCGCCAGGAGTATATGATCGCGGCCGCGCCGATCGGCACGTTGATCAGGAAGATCCAGTGCCACGAGTAGTTCTCGATCAGGTAGCCGCCGAGGATGGGGCCGAAGATCGGGCCGAGCAGCATCGGCACACCGAGGATGGCCATCAGGCGGCCCATCCGCGCCGGGCCGGCCGCGCGGGTCATGATCGTCATGCCGAGCGGCATGAGCATGCCTCCGCCGAGGCCCTGAAGCACCCGGAAGCCGACGAGCATCTCGATGCTCGTCGCCGCGGCGCACAGCACCGAGCCGAGCGTGAAGAGCAGCAGGGCGGTCATGTAGAGGCGCTTGGTGCCGAACCGGTCGGCCGCCCACCCGGTGAGCGGGATGACGGTCGCGAGCGCCAGCGTGTAGGCCGTGACGGTCCACGCGACGGTGGAGTAGGGCAGCGGGTCGCCCGGCGAGCCGAACTCGGTCTGGAAGGTGGGCAGGGCGACGTTCACGACGGTGATGTCGAGGATCGACATGATCGCGCCGAGCACGACGACGCCGGCGACCTTCAGGACGGCCCCGTCGATGGTGTCGGGGTACACGTGGGGCGCCGTTGGCGCTGGTGCTGATGACACGTTGGCTCCATGTCCGGGGTGCGATGGTCTACCGAGCGGCCGCGTCGTCGACCCCTGACGTGGGGCGGCTGGCCGGGCGGCTGGCGGCATCGATGCCGACGGTCAAGTGTGCCTCACCGCTCCCCGCCCGAGGAAACAGTTTCTGCGGCGAGCAGTCACCCGCGAAGTCAGGAGCAGTTCGCCGAGTCAGGATGCAGTAGGGCCCTGAGCCCGCGAAGTGCTCCTGACTTCGCGAGGAGGGCGCGCGGCGAGTGGCACGGCATCCGCTCGATAGGCTGCCCCGGTGAACGAGATCGAGATCGGACGAGGCAAGCGCGGCCGCCGGGCTTACTCCTTCGACGACATCGCCATCGTGCCCTCGCGCCGCACACGAGACCCTGAGGATGTCTCGGTCGGGTGGCAGATAGACGCCTACCACTTCGACCTGCCGGTGATCGCCGCTCCGATGGATTCGGTGATGTCGCCCCAGACGGCCATCGCCCTCGGCAAGCTCGGCGGCCTGCCGGTGCTCGACCTCGAGGGCCTCTGGACCCGCTACGAGGACCCGACCTCCATCCTCGCGGAGATCGCGACGCTCGATTCGGCCCTGGCGACCCCCCGCATGCAGGAGATCTACCGGGAGGAGATCCGGCCCGAGCTGGTCACCGAGCGGCTGCGCGAGATCCGGGATGCCGGCGTCACCGTCGCGGGCGCGCTCACCCCCCAGCGCACCCAACAGCTGTGGAAGACCGTCGTGGATGCCGGCGTCGACCTGTTCGTCATCCGCGGTACCACCGTGTCGGCCGAGCACGTCTCCGGCCGCGCCGAGCCGCTGAACCTCAAGCGCTTCATCTACGAGCTCGACGTGCCGGTCATCGTCGGCGGTGCCGCCTCGTACTCGGCAGCCCTGCACCTCATGCGCACCGGAGCCGCGGGCGTGCTCGTCGGTTTCGGCGGCGGGGCCGCGCACACCACGCGGCGCACGCTCGGCATCCACGCGCCGATGGCGTCTGCCATCGCCGACGTCGCGGCAGCCCGCCGCGACTACCTCGACGAGTCGGGTGGCCGCTACGTGCACGTGATCGCCGACGGTGGCATGGGCACCAGCGGCGACATCGTCAAGGCGGTGGCCTGTGGCGCCGATGCCGTGATGCTCGGTGCGGCACTGGCCCGGGCCACCGAGGCCCCGGGCCGTGGTTTCCACTGGGGCCCGGAGGCTTCCCACCCCGAGCTGCCCCGCGGGGAACGAGTGAAGGTCGGTGTGGTGGCGGGGCTCGAGGAGATCCTCTTCGGCCCCAGCCGCGTCGCCGACGGCACGACCAACCTGGTCGGCGCCCTACGCCGGGCCATGGCCACCTCGGGCTACCTCGACCTCAAGGAGTTCCAGCGGGTCGAGGTCGTCGTCGCGCCGTACCACCGCAGCTGACGGGGCGACGCGAGGGGCCGTTGCGCGACCCGATGCGTGCCGCATTTCACGAACGGGCACCAGCAGCCGGGTCGGGTGGTTACCCTTCGGTAATGGCCGAAGTCGTCGCTGACCCCGAGACCGATCCCAACGCAACGTATGCCGTGGACCCGGCGCGGGTCCGGGTGCTCACCGCCCGGGTGGTGGCTGCGGGCGACGGCGGCGAGGAGCTGACCCGCACGCCGCTGACCGGCGCCCCCCTCGCGGTGCTCCCGCTGTCCACCGCACGCGACGTCGGCGTGGCCATGGACGCGGCCCGTGGAGCCCAGCGCCGATGGGCCGCCACCACGGTGGAGGAGCGGGCCACGGTGCTCCTTCGCGTGCACGACCTCATCCTCGACCGGCAGGCCGAGCTGCTCGACCTCGTGCAGCTCGAGTCGGGCAAGACCCGCGCCCACGCCTACGAGGAGGTGGGCGACTGCGCCATCGTGGCCCGCCACTACGCCCGGCGGGGTCCCGCGCTCCTGCGCGACGTCAAGCACGTCGGAGTATTCCTCGCGCTGTCACGGGCCGTCGAGCACCACCGCCCCAAGGGCGTGGTCGGCATCGTCTCGCCGTGGAACTACCCGCTGAGCCTGGCCGTGACCGACGCCATGCCCGCGCTCCTCGCCGGCAACGCCGTCGTGCTGCGCCCCGACCTGCAGGGGTCGCTGACGGCGCTCGCCGCGGCGGAGATCTTCGACGACGCCGGGCTGCCGGAGCACCTCCTGCAGGTCGTGCTCGGCCACGGCGACCCGACGGGCCAGGCCGTCGTCGACCAGGCCGACTACGTGAGCTTCACCGGCTCGACCGCCACCGGCCGCCGGGTCGCCCAGGCCGCCGGCAAGCGGCTGATCGGCGTCAGCCTCGAGCTCGGCGGCAAGAACACCATGTACGTCGCCGCGGACGCCGACCTGCGACGTGCCGTGCCCGGCGCAGTGCGGGCGTGCTTCGCCTCGGCCGGCCAGCTGTGCATCAGCGCCGAGCGGCTCGTGGTGCACACCGACGTCTACGACGAGTTCGTGCCGAGGTTCGTCGAGCACGTCTCCCGGATGCGCCTGTCGACCGGTCTGCACTGGGGCGCCGACATGGGCAGCATGGTGAGCGCCGAGCAGAAGGTGAAGGTGCTCGAGCACATCGACGACGCCGTCGCCAAGGGGGCCCGCGTGCTCACCGGGGGCGGGGCGCGCCCGGACATCGGTCCGCTCGTCGTCGAGCCGACCGTGCTCGAGGGGGTCACCTCGGCGATGACCTGTCGCGACGAGGAGACCTTCGGGCCGCTGGTCTCGCTCTACCGGGTCTCGTCCGACGACGAGGCCGTGCGGATGGCCAACGACACCGAGTACGGCCTGAACGCCTCGGTGTGGACGCGCGACGTGCGGCGCGGCCGGCAGCTCGCCGCCCACATCCATGCCGGCACGGTCAACATCAACGAGGGTTACGCGGCGACGTGGGGCAGCGTGGCCGCCCCGATGGGCGGTATGAAGTCCTCCTGGCTGGGCCGGCGACACGGCCGCGAGGGCCTGATGAAGTACACCGAGACCCAGAACATCACCTCCCAGCACCTCGTCCCCATCGCGCCGTTCGGCGGCATGTCGGACCAGACCTACACCCGGGTGCTCACCCGGGCGCTGCGCGTCATGAAGGCGGTCGGACTGAAATGACCACGAACGGCTCGTCAACGACTCCCGCACCCGAGGTCGACGTGGACGTCGACGTCGTGGTGATCGGCTCCGGCTTCGGCGGGTCGGTCACCGCGCTCCGGCTCGCCGAGAAGGGGTACTCCGTGCTGGTCCTGGAGGCGGGGCGCCGCTTCGCCGACGAGGACTTCGCGCAGACCTCCTGGGACGTGCGCAAGTTCCTGTGGGCCCCGAAGGTCGGCTGCTACGGGGTGCAGCGCATCCACCGCCTCAAGGACGTCATGATCCTGGCCGGTGCCGGGGTGGGGGGTGGGTCGCTCAACTACGCCTGCACCCTCTACGTGCCGCCGGCGCCGTTCTACGCCGACCCGCAGTGGGCCGACATCACCGACTGGCAGGCCGAGCTCGCACCGCACTACGCGACCGCGTCGTCGATGCTCGGGGTCGTCACCAACCCGTGCGAGGGAACCGTCGAGCAGGTGATGCGCCGCACCGCCGACGACCTCGGGGTAGGGGACACCTTCCGCAAGACCCCCGTCGGCATCTACTTCGGCGAGGCCGGTGAACGGGTTGCGGACCCCTTCTTCGGGGGCGTCGGGCCGGAGCGCACCGGCTGCACCGAGTGCGGCAACTGCATGGTCGGATGCCGGGTGGGCGCCAAGAACACCCTCGTCAAGAACTATCTCGCGCTCGCCGAGGGCCTCGGGGTGCACGTCGAGCCGATGCGCACCGTCACCCGGCTGGGGGTCGTGCCCGGCACCGCCGGGGGCGACGGCGGGGGTGAGCGCTACCGCGTGCTGCACGAGCGCACCGGTCCGCGCAGCGGCCGCGACGTGCGGGTCACCACGGCCCGGCACGTCGTCGTGGCTGCGGGCACCTGGGGCACGCAGCACCTCCTGCACGAGATGAAGGACGAGGGCGAGCTTCCGCGCATCTCCGACCGGTTGGGCCACCTCACGCGCACCAACTCCGAGGCCCTGCTCGGTGCCACGACGCTCCGGGTGCCCGAGGGCGCCGACCTGTCCAAGGGCGTCGCCATCACGTCGTCCTTCCACCCCGACGAGGTCACCCACGTCGAGAACTGCCGCTACGGCAAGGGGTCGAACGCCATGGCCCTGCTCGCCGGTGTGCGGGTGCCGCCGGACACCGGGCGCTCGCGCCTGGCGCAGGCGCTGCTCGAGCTCGCCCGGCACCCCCGCGACCTGGGGGCGGTCGGCATCAACGCCTACCGGTGGAGCGAGCGCACCGTCATCGGCCTGGTGATGCAGACCAAGGACAACTCGCTGCGGACGTTCCGGAGCAAGGGCCGGTTCGGGCGGCACCGTCTCACGTCCACCCAGGGTCACGGTGAGCCCAACCCCACGTACATCGAGGTGGGGCACACGGCGATGCAGGCCCTGGCCGCGCGGCTCGAGGAGGACACGGGGGTGCGCGCCGTCGCCGGTGGCTCCTGGGGTGAGGTCCTGGACACTCCCATGACCGCGCACTTCATCGGTGGCACCGCCATCGGCTCCAGCGTCGAGCGAGGGGTGCTCGACCCGTACCACCGGGTGTGGGGCCACCCCGGCATCTCGGTGGTCGACGGGGCGGCGGTCTCGGCGAACCTCGGGGTCAACCCGTCACTGACCATCACCGCTCAGGCGGAGCGTGCGATGTCGTTGTGGCCCAACCGTGGTGACACCGACCCGCGCCCCGCGCAGGCCGAGCCGTATGCCGTGCTGTCAGCGGTGCCGGCGCGCAACCCTGCGGTGCCGACCGGCTTCCCCGTGCTGGTCGAGCTGGGGATGCCGTCCGTCAGCAAGCGCACCGCCGACCCCGTGTCGGTGGGTGGCGCGACGATGGGTGGATGAGCGAGTCGTCGCCGGCCGTGTCGTCGGGGGGTGGGTGGGCGTTCCGCTCACCCGTGTGGCGGTGGCGCGAGGGCTCGTGGAGGTTCGTCACGCTGCCCGAGGACGTCAGCGACGAGATCGACCAGGTCGTGGGTGACGCTGCCGGCGGCTTCGGTGCGGTTCGCGTCGAGGTGACGGTGGGTGGCACCGTGTGGCGCACCTCGCTGTTCCCCTCCGCCGAGGCCGGCGCCTACGTGCTGCCGGTCAAGAAGGCGGTGCGGGTGGCGGAGGGCCTCGACGACGACGACCTCGCCGAGGTGACGGTCCGCCTGGTGCCCCGCTGACCGGCATCCACCTTTGGTTCGGGTGCTGCCCAGCCGCGCTGCCGACCCGCGAAGTCAGGAGCACTTCGCGGGCTCAGGGCCGTATCCGGCCCTGAGCCCGCGAGAACCTCCTGAGCCCGCGAGAACCTCCTGAGCCCGCGAGCTGCTCCTGACTCCGCACGGCGAACCGCAGCGGGATGCCGTGCCACGCCCTCGGCTGTCCCCGCGGGACTCGTCCGGCACGGGTCGGCATCCGATGACGCGGGTTACCCCGCAGTACTCGTCGGGATAGCAGCGAGTGCCGCGCGGTAGCCGGAGCGTTACGGCATCCGATGACGCGGGTTACCCCGCAGTACTCGTCGGGATAGCAGCGAGTACCGCGCGGTAGCCGGAGCGTTGCGGCATCCGGCGCCTCGTGCCTTCCGAGTTGGGTGCTCAGGTGGTTGCGGGAGCAGCCACCTGAGCACCCAACGCGGGAAGCGAGCTCAGGACTCGTCGCGCCACGAGCGCCAGAGCGCCGCGTAGGACCCGTCGCGGGTGATCAGCTCGTCGTGCGACCCGAGCTCACTGACGACACCGTCCTCGACGACGGCCACCCGGTCGGCGTCGTGGGCGGTGTGCAGCCGGTGCGCGATGGCGACGACGGTGCGCCCGTCGACCACCGCCGCCAGCGACCGCTCGAGGTGCCGCGCCGCGCGGGGGTCGAGCAGCGAGGTCGCCTCGTCGAGCACCAGGGTGTGCGGGTCGGCGAGCACCAGACGGGCCAGCGCGAGCTGCTGCGCCTGGGACTCGGTCAGCGCGTGGCCACCCGAGCCGACGACGGTGTCGAGCCCGTCGGGCAGCGCATCGGCCCACTCGAGGGCGTCGACGGCGGTGAGCACCCCACGCAGCTCGGCGTCGGTCGCCGCGGGCCGGGGCAGCCGCAGGTTGTCGGCGAGGGTGCCGACGAACACGTGGTGCTCCTGGGTCACCAGTGCCACCTCGCCGCGCAGCACCGGCAGGTCGAGGTCGACGAGCGGCACGCCGCCGCCGGTCACCCGCCCGGTGCGCGGACCGTCGATGCCCGCCATGAGCCGCCCGAGGGTCGACTTGCCGGCGCCCGACGGCCCGACGATGGCGAGGCGCTCACCGGGAACCAACTTCAACGACACCCCGTGCAGCACGTCGCGGCCCGCCCGGTAGGAGTAGCGCACGTCATCGACGTCGACCTGCTCGCCCGCCGGCCGCTGCCCGGTGGCGACGCGGTCTGGCGGCACCTCCGAGACGCCGAGGATGCGAGCCAGCGAGGTTGCCGCGAACTGGATCTCGTCGAGCCATGAGATCAGCTCGCCGAGCGGGTCGAGCAGCTGCTGCACGTAGAGGGTCACGGCAGTCGCCGCCGCGATGGAGATGTGGCCGTTCCAGGCGAGCCACCCGCCCCAGAGCACCGAGGTCGCGATGGGTAGGAAGAAGCCGATCTCGAGCCACGGGAACCAGCGCAGCCGCAGCCCCAGGGTGTACTTCTCGGCGTCTCCGCACTCGTCGAGCGCCTCCTGGAAGCGCCGGCCACGCGCTGCGTGCAGCCCGAGGGCGTCCATGGTCTGGGCGCCCTCGACGGTCTCGGAGGCCACGCCGTTGAGCCGCGCGTACGAGGCGTGCTCCCACAGGTAGCCGTCGCCGGCGCGCTTGAGGTACCAGCGCGAGGTCGGCACCTGCACCAGCGCGGCGGTCAGCAGCGACAGGGCCGCGAGCGGGGAGGTGAGGAACGCCGCCACCGTGGTGGCGGCCACCGTCGTCACGGCGACGACGATCGCAGGGATGCCGAACCGGATGATGTGGGCCAGCGACTCGACGTCGTTGGTGGTGCGCGCGACGAGGTCGCCCGTGCCGGCCCGCTCGACGACCGACAGGGGTAGCCGCACCGAGGAGCTGATGAAGTCCTCGCGCAGCCGGGCGAAGATCCGCTCGGAGAGCACGAACGACGCCCTTCGGGCCACCCAGGTGAGCACCGTCTGGACGAGGATCGCCGCGACGAGCAGGCCGATGAGCTGGTCGATCCGGGTCAGGCTCTCGCCACCGGTGGTGACCTCCTGCACGACCTGGCCGATGACCCACGGGCCGACGAGCGCGACGAGGGCAGCGACCACGTGCCAGCCCAGCACGCGCGAGAGGGGCCCGCGGTGGTCACGCAGCAACACCTTGGTGTGCGCGAGCACCGTCTGGCTCGACGCGATGGGCAGCGTGCGGGCGGCGTGGTCCGTGCGGCCGAGCAGCGGCGACATCACTGATCACCGCGCAGCACGACATCGCGGTAGGCCGGGTGGGAGCACAGCAGGTCGTGGTGCCGCCCGGTGGCGGTGACCCGGCCGTCCTCGACCAGCACGACGGTGTCGGCGCGGTCGAGCAGCAGCGGGCTGGCGGTGACGAGCACGGTCGTGCGGCCCGCACGGTGCGTGACCAGGCGCTCGGCGATCCGGGCCTCGGTGTGCGCGTCGACCGCGCTCGTCGGCTCGATGAGCACGAGCACCTCGGGGTCGCGCAGCAGCGCCCGCGCGAGCGAGACGCGCTGGCGCTGGCCACCGGACAGGGCCCGCCCACGCTCCTCCAGCTCGCCGTCCATCCCGTGCTCGAGCGCGTCGAGGGCGTCCGAGGCGCTGGTGACCCACACGGCGACGTTCCGCTCGTCGTCGCTGGCGCCACCGAGCGCCTCGCGGACCGGCCCGCTGAACAGGTGCGGGTCGGCCTCGGACACCACGACCCGAGAGCGCACGGCATCGACCGGCAGGTCGTCGAGCGGGACGTCGCCCCACCGCACCCCGTGGCGACCGGGTCGGGTGCGGCCCAGCCGGTGCGCGAGCTGCGAGGTCTCCTCCGGGCGGGCGCTGACCAGGGCGGTGACCCGGCCCGGCTCGATGACGACGCCGGTGACCGGGTCGACCAGCGGCGCACCGAGGTCGACGACGTGCCCGTTGAGCGTGGCGCCAGACCCGGTGGTGGCGTGGTCGGGCTCGACGCCGAGGATCGCCACGATCCGGCGGGCCGCGACGCGCGCGCGGATCATCTTGTCGACGAACTCGGTCGCGGTGCGCAGCGGCGTGGTGAGGAAGGCCGTGTAGCCGTAGAACGCCACCAGCTGGCCGGGGGTGATCTCTTCGGCGACTGCGAGGTGCGCGCCGATGCCGGTCACGACGACCACGAACACCCCCGGCAGCAGCACCTGGGCGGCGTCGAGCGTCGCCTGGATGCCGGACAGCCGCACCCCCGCGCCCCGCACCCGGCCCGACTGGGCGGCGTACCGGGTCAGGAAGGTGTCCTCGCCGCCGATGCCGCGCAGCACCCGCAGTCCGGCGACGGTGTCGGCGCCGAGCGAGGTGAGCAGCCCGGCCTCCTGGCGCTGGGCGGCCTGCCGCTTCTGCAGCGGTCGCATCACGAGGGTCAGCGAGGCGAGCAGCACCGGCCCGCCGACGAGCATGATCACGCCGAGCAGCACCGAGCCCTGCAGCAGGATGATCGACACCACGACGAAGCTCACGATGGCGCCGGCCATCCGGGCGGTGACGTCGAACGCGTTGCCCACGCGCCAGAAGTCGCTGGCGAAGCTCGTCACGACCTCGCCGGCCGGCATCCGCCGGGTCAGTGCGGGGCCGGCTCGCCGGACCGCGCGCTCGGTGATGACCGCCGTCCGGAACGACGCGACCAGCCAGTTGCGCACCGCGAACCAGTGGCGGCCGTTGGTCGTGACCGCGCTGACCAGCCCCAGCCCCAGGATGGCGCCGGACCACACGAGCAGGGCCCTCTGGTCGCGTGCCACGAGGCCCTCGTCGATGGCCTTGCCGATGGCCGCGGGCACCAGGGCGATCGACAGCATCCAGGGCACGCCGAACGCGATGCCCCCGAGGATGGTTCGCCACTGGCGCCGAGCCAGCCACAGGATGAGGCGGTCGGCGTCCAGCGGAGGGGCCTCGTCCGCGTCGATCGCGTAGGGCCAGTGGTGGTGCGACATCAGTCCTCCACGCTAGGGCCGCCAGCCCCTGCGAGCGAACGAGTTTCCGCCCCACCTCGTCTCGAGTGCGGGCGTGGTTTGCGGGGCAGCCACCACCGCACACGGGACGGCGGCGGCTCGGCGCCCCCGCCGCCTGACGT
>JBBQWX010000078.1:0-20512 GCA_038210185.1 Actinomycetales bacterium | reverse complement strand
GACGAGCTGCTCGTCCTCGAAACAGACCTGCCTGACGCTGACCCCCGGCAGGCTCAGCAGGCGGTTGAATACAGTTGTGACGCGCACGGGTGTCCCTTGTTTGGCTGGGTGTAGGAACCTCCAAACCAAGGTCAACGCCCGTGCGCGTCACCCGAGCCTCAGCACGCCACCCAGATCCCCTGCCCAGCAGAGCAGTCCGTCATCCTCACCGCAGAATCGACCCACACTCATGCCGGGAGAGCCAAGAAAACGATCACTGCTGAGCGGGATCGCATCGACGCGCACCGGCCACGGTCAGCGCCGGGCGAGCTCGGCGGCCTGCCGGGCCGACCACACCCGGTCGGCGGCGTCGATGCTGGCCCGCAAGGACAGGTCGACCCCGGCACGCGCCGCCGCGGCCCGGGCCCGTGGTGTCGTGAGGTCGGGAGCTCGCACGACCTCCGGCGCGACGAGCCGGTCGGTGACGGCGTGGGCGCGCTGCTGGCGTGCCAGCCGGTCGGCCGACGCCCGCGCGTGGTGAGCAGGGCGGGGGTGGCGGTCACCGTGGCGCCGGTGACGTAGGGGCTAACGGTGGGCGTGTAAGCACTGGCGTGACCGGTGCGGTTCGGGTGGTAGGACTCGACGATCGGGTCGGACAGGCCGTGAAGCCACTTCGGGCTGTCGCACACGGCGTGCCCGACGAAGCGGGAGGTGGGGTCGGCGAAGGAGAAGCCAGCGGCCGAGGCGCGCGCGGCCGTCGTCGCGTTGATCGGTCGGCGGTCGCGTTGAGCCGGCTCTGCTCGGTGGGTGAGAACCAGGTGAGCAGATTGCAGTCCTCGCCGTTGAAGATGCGGGGGTATCCCACGACGGTCACCCTCGCCTGCGGGGCGCGGGAGCGGATGCTCGCGTAGAGGCGGTCGAGGGCGGCGCGGAGGGTGGTGCGGATGTAGGCCCGGGCCCGGTCGACCGCGCCGGTGCAGTTGCTGAGCCAGGCGGGCAGGGCGCACGTCGTGAGCACGTCGGCGAAGCCGGCGTCGTTGCCGCCGACCGGGACGGTGACGTAGGCGGTGCTCGCCGACAGGGCGGGCAGCTGGCCGGTGGTGACGTCGGGATCGTGGCGCCCGAGCAGGCCCGGATGTTCGGCGAGTAGCCCCTGGCCGAGGCGATGAGTGAGGGGTAGGCGTAGACCGAGCGCAGGCAGCTCGTGCCGTCGGCGAGGGAGCTGCGGGTGCCGGTGCCGGACGAGTAGCTGTCGCCCAGCGCCACGTACGACGGTGCTGCTGCGTGGGCCGGTTCCGCGCAGATCACGAGTGCCGTCACCGCGGCGAAACGCCGCGGTGACGGCGGCACGACGTCGGGCCATGGGTCCTCCTCTGGGTCAGGTCGGGTATGACGTGGATCGGTAGGCGCGACAGCGGGTGGGGCCCCGTCGAACCCAGCCGAACGACACGGACCTTCCGATGCGCGGCCGTAGGTCTTATGTTTGCCCCGTGAACTCAACGGGCCCAGCACCGGGCTCGCAGGCCTCCCTGCGCGAGATGAACCGCCTGCGGGTGCTCGACGCCGTGCGCGAGAACGGTGCGTTGACCCAGGTCGAGATCGCCGGGGTGACCGGGCTCAGTGCCGCTACCGTCTCCAACCTCGTCAAGGAGCTCGACGCCGCAGGGGCCGTGCACCTGTCGCCCAGCATCCGCAACGGCCGTCGCGCGGTGCAGGTGTCGTTCTCCGCCTCGCACGGGCTGGTGGCCGCGATCGTCTTCGGCGACCGTGACGTGCGGGTCGCCGTCGGCACCGGAGGCTCCGAGATCGTGAGCCACAAGCGGATGCCGTTGCCCGCCGACCACGCCGCCGACGAAGGCATGACCCGTGCAGCGCGGCTGCTCTTCGAGCTGCTCCAGAACAGCGCCCACACGATGTCCGAGCTGCGAGCCGTCACCGTCGGCCTGCCCGCGCCCATCGACCGGGTCACCGGTCAGGTCGGCTCCGAGGGGATCCTCCCCGGGTGGCGCGGCGTGCCGGTCGCCGCGGCGATGGAGGAGGCGCTCAGCACCAAGGTGCTGCTCGACAACACGGCCAACCTGGCGGCCATGGGAGAGGCGAAGTTCGGTGCGCTGCAGGGTGTTTCGAACGGCATCTTCATCAAGGCGTCCTACGGCGTCGGTGCTGGGCTGATCATCGGCGGTGAGCTGTTCCGGGGCAGCGCCGGCACCGCGGGCGAGATCGGGCACGTCACGATCGACGAGGACGGCCCCGTCTGCCGGTGTGGCAACCGCGGCTGTCTCGACACCTTCGTCGGGGCCCGGGCCGTGCTCGGCGCACTACGGGACTCGCACGGTGCCCTCACCCTGCGCGACGTCATCAGCCGGGCCCTCGACGGCGATCCCGGGTGTCGTCGGGTGCTCGAGGACGCCGGGAGGCACCTCGGGGTGGCGGTGGCCGGGGTGGTCAACCTGCTGAACCCGGAGGTGGTCTGCCTCGGGGGCCAGGTGGCCCGGGTCGGCGAGGTCATCCTGCAGCCGATGCGTGAGGCCATCGAGCGCTGCGCCATTCCCAGTGCGGCCGCGTCCGTCTCGGTGCGCACGTCGAGCCTGCCGCCGGAGGAGGCCGACGTGCTCGGCGCTCTGGCGCTCGCGGACCAGGTGCGGGAGGATGCCGACCGAGCGGCCCTCACGGTCGGGTGAGGAACGTGACCGAATCGTTGTCGTAATGCCTTGTATTCAAGGCTTGACGCCAACGCCGATAGCGAGTTGAATCCGAAGCGCCCGCACCAGAGAGGCTGCGGATGTCATGGCCCTAGGAGACCGCATGACCACTCGAACCTTCCGCATCGCCGGAGCTGCACTCGCTCTCGGCCTCACCGTCTCGGCCCTGTCCGCCTGTGGCGACAGCGACGAACCCTCGGGCAGCAGCGGCAGCGCCAGCGCCTCGGGCGGCGACGCCAAGAAGATCGCCCTGCTGCTCCCGGAGAACAAGACCGCCCGCTACGAGGCGTTCGACAAGCCGATGTTCGAGGCCGCCGTCAAGGCCGGCTGCCCGGCCTGCGAGGTCCTCTACAGCAACGCCAACCAGGACGCCGCCAAACAGCAGCAGCAGGCCGAGGCCGCCATCACCCAGGGCGCCGACGTCATCGTGATGAGCGCGGTCGACGGCAAGTCCGCCGTCACGATCGTCCAGAACGCCAAGAGCCAGGGCGTGCCGGTGGTCGCGTACGACCGCTTCATCGCCGGGGCCGACTACTACGTCTCCTTCGACAACAAGAAGGTCGGCGAGCTGCAGGGCACCGGTCTGGTCGACGCCATGAAGAAGGCCGGCAAGACCTCGGGCGACATCGTCATGATCAACGGTGCACCGACCGACGCCAACGCGGCCGACTTCAAGGCCGGCGCGCACAGCGTGCTCGACTCCAGCGGCTACAAGATCGCCGCCGAGTTCGACACCCCGGACTGGAGCCCGGACAAGGCCCAGGCCTGGATGGAGAGCCAGATCGGCGCCGTCAAGGCGAACCTGACCGGCGTCTACGCGGCCAACGACGGCACCGGTGGCGGCGCCATCGCGGCTCTCAAGGGCGGCGGCGTCAACCCGCTCCCGCCGGTGACCGGTCAGGACGCCGAGCTTGCCGCGATCCAGCGGATCCTCGCCGGTGACCAGGCGCTGACCATCTACAAGGCCATCCAGCCGCAGGCCGAGGACGCCGCCAAGAACGCGATCGCCCTGGCCAACAAGCAGAAGCCGACCGCCGCCACCGACAAGGAGGGCGTCCCAGCCACCCTGCTCGACCCGGTCGTGGTCACCGTCGACAACATCAAGGACACCGTCGTCGCCGACAAGTTCTACACCGTCGCCGACATCTGCACCCCGGAGTACGCGGAGGCGTGCACCAAGGCCGGCATCAGCTGACCACCGCCACACCCGGCATACCCAGCCCCACCCTCATGAAGGAGTGAGCCGAGCATGACCACCACCTCCCCGGCCCCCGTGCTGTCGATGACCGGAGTGTCCAAGCGCTTCGGCGCCGTCCAGGCACTCAAGGACATCGAGTTCAGTGTCGAGGCCGGGGAGGTGGTGGCGCTCGTGGGGGACAACGGCGCCGGCAAGTCCACGCTCGTCAAGGCGATCGCCGGCGTCTACTCGCCCGACGAGGGCGAAGTGGTCTTCGACGGCAGCGCCGTGTCGATCGACTCGCCCGCCATGGCCCAGGAGCTCGGCATCGCCACGGTGTTCCAGGACCTGGCGCTGTGCGACAACCTCGACGTCGTCGGCAACCTCTTCCTCGGCAGCGAGGTCGTGCGCAAGCGGGCCCTCGACGAGGTGACCATGGAGAAGGAGTCCTGGCGGCTGCTGCGTGAGCTCAGCGCCAAGATCCCCAGCGTGCGCATCCCGGTGGCGAGCCTGTCCGGCGGTCAGCGCCAGACCGTCGCCATCGCCCGCTCGCTGCTCGGCAAACCCAAGGTGGTCATGCTCGACGAGCCCACCGCGGCGCTGGGTGTCGCGCAGACCGCCGAGGTGCTCAACCTCGTCGAGCGGCTGCGGGAGAACGGCCTGGCCGTCATCCTGATCAGCCACAACATGTCCGATGTCATGGCCGTCGCCGACCGGGTCGTCGTGCTGCGGCTCGGGCGCAACAACGGTGAGTTCCGCGTCGCCGACACCAATGTCCAGGAGATCATCGCCGCCATCACCGGCGCGACGACCAACGCCGTCTCGGCGCGCGCCGCGCGCAAGGCCCCCCAGGAGGAGCAGTCGTGAGCACCCCCGACACCCCGAGGACGGAAGCAACCGAGCTCGAGGGCGGTGACCTCACCGCGGTGCCCGCGGACGTGCGCCCCGCCGACCTGCAGGACGAGCGCCTCATCGCCGACCAGGGCATCGGCGGCTGGGCCTCGGCCACCTGGGGACGGCTGCGCAGCGGCGACCTCGGCTCGTCGCCGGTCGTCATCGGGCTCATCCTGATCTGGGGCGTCTTCTACAGCCTCGAGCCCGCCTTCCTCTCCAGCCGCAACCTGGTCAACCTCACCCTCCAGATGGTCGCCGTCGGCACGATCTCGATCGGCGTCGTGCTCGTGCTCCTCCTCGGTGAGATCGACCTGTCGATCGGCTCGATGGCGGGCCTGTCGGCGGCGATCCTCGCAGTGCTGTTCGTCTCCAAGGAGACCTCGGTCATCATCGCGGTCCTCACCGCGCTGGCCGCCGGCGCGGTCGTCGGCCTGGTGTACGGCACCCTGTACAACCGGTTCGGGGTACCCAGCTTCGTCATCAGCCTCGCCGGACTCCTGGCCCTGCTCGGGCTACAGCTGCGCGTGCTCGGTGACCAGGGCACCATCAACCTGCCCTTCGAGTCGAGCCTGGTGCGCTTCGCCTCGCAGCAGTTCCTCTCCCCGTGGCTGGCCTACACGCTCGCGATCGCCGCGCCCGCCCTCTATGCGTTCGCGGCGTTCCGCCGCAACGCCCGCAGGGCCGAGGCCGGACTGTCGACCATCGCGCTGAGCCGGCTGATCGCGAGGGCGGTCGGCCTCGCCGCGATCCTCGTCATCGCGGTCGCCGTGCTCAACCGCGACCGTGGCGTCTCCTACATGTTCCTGGTCTTCCTGATCCTCGTCGTCATCATGGACCTCGCGATCCGACGCACCACGTGGGGCCGTTCGGTGATGGCCGTCGGCGGCAACGTCGAGGCCGCCCGCCGCGCCGGCATCAACGTCAAGCGCATCTACCTGTCCGTCTTCACGCTCTGCTCCACCTTTGCGGCGCTCGGCGGCATCTTCGCGGCCTCGCGCCTCGCGTCGGCCAACCAGAGCAGCGGCGGCGGCGACACCAACCTCAACGCCATCGCGGCAGCCGTCATCGGCGGCACCAGCCTCTTCGGTGGGCGCGGGTCGGCCTACTCGGCGCTGCTCGGCATCCTCGTCATCCAGTCGATCTCCAACGGCCTGGACCTGCTCAGTGTCGAGTCGAACGTCAAGTTCATGGTCACCGGCGCCGTGCTGCTCCTCGCCGTCATCATCGACAGCGTGAGCCGCCGCAGCCGCGCCGCCCACGGCCGCGCCTGAGCCCGCACCCGACGGCATCAGGCCGGGGGCACCTCGCATAGCATCGCGGGGTGCCCCCGACCGACCTCTCGCGCTGCTCGGCGGCCTCCCGGCACCGCGGTGACCCGCAGGCAGGGACGGCTCCGGTCGCCTCCCGCTGGCTGCTCGTCGAGCACCAGGGTCCCTGGGCGAAGAAACCGATGGAGACGGCGCCCCTGTTCGGCCCGCTCGGCGCGGAGGTGGACAAGACCTGCGCCTCGTTCGGCGGCAAGGTGCTCCTCATCCGCCGGCCCGGCCGCCGTGCGCCCGGCGAGGACCCGCACGCCTGGTACGCGGTCGACACCGTGCGCCGCACCTGGGTGCGTGGCACCTGGCGCACCGCGGAGGACCTCCTCGGGGCAGCGCACGCCCTGGGTACCCGGCTCTCGGCAAGCGACGAGGATGCCGAGCCGATGGTGCTCGTCTGCACGCACGGCACCCGCGACGCCTGCTGCGCCGTGCGCGGTCGGCCGATCGTCGCCACCCTGGCCCGGGCCCTGCCCGACGAGGTCTGGGAGTGCACCCACCTGGGCGGTCACCGGTTCGCCGGCACGTTGCTCTCCCTGCCCGATGGAGCCTGCTTCGGCCGGCTCGAGCCGGACCATGCGGTCGAGGTGGTCACCAGCCACCGCCGGGGCCGCACCGACGCCGGGCGACTGCGCGGCACCACGCGGTGGGAGCCGGCGGTGCAGGCTGCCCTGGTGGCGGCACTCGTGGCGCACGGCCCGGCATCCGCCGACGACGTGGTGCCCGGAGCCGTCGACGCCGACGGCGAGCGCACCACGGTCGAGGTGCTCGGACGCGGCCCGATGCCCGAGCGGGTCGTCGTCGACGTCGTGACCGAGGCCCTGCCCGACGCCCCGCTCAGCTGTGGTGACCGGCCCAAGGTGCACGTCGCCCAGCGAGCAGTCGTGCGCCTCTAGGTTCCCCGGCGGGGCTCGCGGTGCCAGCATGGGGCGATGAGCGCGACGGAGCGGTACCGCGAGGCACGTGACCTGCTGATCTCCCTCCGGGGCCGGCACGAGGAAGCTCTCGCGCAGTTCACCTGGCCCGATGTCGGCGAGCAGTTCAACTGGGGGGTCGACTGGTTCGACGCCGTCGCCCGCGGCAACGACGACCTGGCGCTGGTCGTCGTGGCCGAGGACGGCTCCAGCGAGGAGCTCAGCTTCGACGCGATGGCTGCCCGCTCGGACCGGGTCGGTCGCTGGCTGCTCGACCTCGGTGTCGGGCGCGGCGACCCGGTGCTGCTCATGCTCGGCAACCAGGTCGAGCTCTGGGACGTCATGCTCGCGGTGACCAAGATCGGCGGCGTCATCGTGCCCACCGCCACTGCGGCCGGCGCCGCCGACCTCGCCGACCGGGTGTCCCGCAGCGGGGCCCGGGCCGTCGTGACCACCCCCGACCAGACCCCGAAGTTCGCCGACCTCGCCGGTGACCTCGTGCGGGTCAGCGTCGGCCCTGCCGACGGTTGGGCCGACCTGAACGACGCGTATGCCGTGCACGTCGAGCCGCTGCCTCACCCCGGTACCGCCCCCGGCGACCCGCTGCTGCTCTACTTCACCTCCGGCACGACCGCCCGCCCCAAGCTGGTTCGGCACACCCAGGTGTCGTACCCCGTCGGCCACCTCTCCACGACCTACTGGCTCGGGCTGCGGCCCGGTGACCGGCACCTCAACCTCTCCAGCCCCGGGTGGGGCAAGCACGCCTGGTCGTGCTTCTTCGCACCGTGGATCGCGGAGTCGACGATCGTCGTGCTGTCCTACTCGAGGTTCGACCCCGACCTGCTGCTCGACGTGCTGCGGGACCACGAGGTCACCAGCTTCTGCGCCCCACCGACGGTGTGGCGGATGCTCATCAACGCGGACCTGTCCGGCGGCCCGGGTGTCCTGCGCGAGGTGGTCGGCGCGGGCGAGCCACTCAACCCCGAGGTCATCGAGCAGGTGCGGCGCGCCTGGGGCCTCGACGTGCGCGACGGGTACGGCCAGACCGAGATGACGGCGGCGGTGGGCAACGCGCCCGGGTCGCCCCTGAAGCCGGGCTCGATGGGCCGGCCGTTGCCGGGAGTTCCGGTGGTGCTCGTCGACCCCGCCACCGGCGCGCGCCTCGACGGGCCGGGAGAGGGCGAGCTCTGCCTCGACCTCGCGGCGTACCCGTTGCCCCTGATGACCGGCTATCTCGGCGACAGCGCGCGCACCGACGAGGCGATGGCGGGAGGCTGGTACCACACGGGCGACGTGGCCACCCGTGACGCCGATGGCTGGATCACCTACGTGGGCCGCACCGACGACCTGTTCAAGGCGAGCGACTACAAGATCAGCCCGTTCGAGGTGGAGTCGGTGCTTCTCGAGCACCCGGCGGTGGCCGAGGCCGCGGTGGTGCCTGCCCCGGATGCCGTGCGCCTGGCGGTGCCGAAGGCGTACGTCGTGCTCGCCCCCGGTCACGAGCCGTCGAAGGAGACCGCGCGCTCGATCCTGGAGTACGCCCGCGAGCACCTGCAGCCCTGGCAGCGGGTGCGCCGGCTCGAGTTCTCCGACCTGCCCAAGACGATCTCCGGCAAGATCCGCCGGGTCGAGCTGCGGCAGCGCGAGGAGGCGCTGGCCGGCGACGACGGAGCCCCCGACGGCACCGAGTGGCGCGACGACATGTTCCCCGACCTCAAGGCATGACTCCCACCCTCCTGGGGCCGCGGATGGGCGCGTGGCGCGTCAGCAGTCGCGGGCGGCGGGACGCGAACCGGGAGTCCTCCCCGGCCGCTCGGCCCGGAGCCACACTGTCGAGGCGGTGCGGGGCGCGCGGTGCAACGGCGACCGAGGGTGACCCGCGACACACCGGTGTTCACGCGCTGGGGTGGCGCAGCGCGTGGGTGAGGCGTCACAGTGGCGTCGTAGGCAGTCATCGAGGACGTCCACAGTCGGTGGTCGCACCGGTGCTGAAGGACAGTGCACTCGAGGGGGCCGGATGACGCCGGAGGTGCTCGATGCGCTCCGTCGGATCGTCGCTGTGGTGGGCGCCGACGCGGGGGCGCTGCTGCGCATGGGAGCGTCGGGAACGGCTGTCGTCGCGTCGTCGACGCTGGCCCCGCACGTCACGGTGGGCGACGCCTGGGGTGCGCCGGGGGTGCTCCGGGGCCGGCAGGACGGCCCTGAGCTCGTTCTCGACGCCGACCGGCTGTCCGCCCTGGTGCCGACGGCTGCACGGTCGGCGCTGCCGGCCGCGGTGACCGCGGTGCTCCTGGCGCCGTTGGCGGAGACGAGGTCGCGACTGGTCCTGCTGTGGGCGCAGACGCCGGTCCCCGACGACGTGATCGATGAGGTGGAGTCGGGGTCCTCGCGCCGATTGGCCCTCCTCGCACCCTTGCTCGACGCCCAGGTCCTGGCCCGGGAGGCGGCCAGCCGCCTGAACGCAGTCGTCGCCGCGCTCGACCAGGCCGTCGTGCTCACCTCGGCCGGCGGTGGCACGGTGGAGGTCAACGCCGCCGCTGAGATGCTCCTTGGTGTGCGACGGGAGTCCGTCGACGCCGGGGAGCTGTCCAAGGCGATGCGAGCGTTGCGCGCGAGGGCCGTCGACCCGGCAGCGCTGGAGGGCGAGGCCGAGCGGCTCCTGGCTTCGCCGGACGCGAGGGTGCGGGACTGGATCTGGGCCCTGCGGGGCGCGCCCTCGCACCTGCGCGTGTCCACGGTGCCCGCCGAGAACGTGACGGGCCCCGGGCGCGTCTGGGTCTTCGACGACATCTCCGCCGAGATGGGGCTGATCGACAGCGAGCGTCGCGCCGGTAGCGCCCTGACGGCGAGCGAGGAGCGCTACCGGGTCGTGGCCGAGAACGTCTCGGACGTGGTCGTGCAGACCACCGTCGACAGCGTGATCACGTGGGTGTCGCCGTCGGTGGCGGCCACCATGGGCTGGAACCCGTCCGAGCTGGTCGACACCCTCTTCTTCGACCTGGTCCACCCTGCCGACCTCCCGGAGGTCGAACTGGCGCAGCCGGCGCTCGGGCGCGGCGAGCCGGTGGCGTTCGAGGTGCGGTTGCGCACCGCCGGTGGCGACTTCCGCTGGATGAGCGTCCGGCTGAAGCCGACGCTGGACGCCGACGGCCGGGTCGTCGGGCGCGTCGCGGCGTGGTGGGACCGACACGCCGCGCACGAGGCGGCGGAACAGCTGGCAGCGAGCGAGCGGCGTTACCGCCTGCTGCTCGATCACACGGCCGAAGTCGTGTTCCAGACCGCCGACGGCGTGCTGACCTGGGTCTCTCCTGCCCTGGAGGCGGTCACCGGTTGGCAGCCGGAGGCTCTCATCGGGAGCCCGATACTGCACCTGTGGCACCCCGACGACCGGGCGCGGGCCCTTGCGCTGCGCGAGGACGTGCATCCCGATGCAGGGGTCAGTGAGGTGCTCCGGTTCCGCCGACCCGACGAGCGGTACGTCTGGATGGAGGTCGTCGCGCGCCCGTACGTCGAACCCGACGGCAGCCGGGGCCTGGTCGCGATGATGTACGACGTCACCGCGCGGGTGGTGGCGCAGGAGGCTGCGCGCGTGTCCGAGGAGCGCTACCGGACCGTGGCCGAGAACGCCAGCGACGTCGTCTGCTGCTACCGAGCCGACGGGGTGATCGACTGGGTCGCCGGCTCGACCGAGACACTGGCGGGGTACGACGCGGAGGAGCTCGTCGGGGCCCAGGCTGACAGCCTGGTGGTGACGGAGGACCTCGGAGACCGCGATCAGCTGCGCGCCCAGCTGGAGCGGGGCGAGACCGTCCGCACGATGGCCAGGCTGCGCCGTTCCGACGGTGGCACCCGCTGGGTTGAGCTGAGGGCCAAGGCCGTCATCGCGCCCGACGGGTCGATCGAGTACGTCATCACCACCTGGCGCGACGCCCAGGCCGAAGTCGAGTACCGCGACGCGCTCGCCGCCTCCGAGCAGCAGGCCCAAGACCTCGCCGATGCCTACCAGGCGGCGCGCAACGAGGCGAACGCGGCGAACGCGGCGAAGACCATGTTCCTGTCCCGGATGAGCCACGAGCTGCGAACGCCCCTGAACGCCGTGCTCGGGTTCGCCCAGCTCCTCGCGCTGGACCCCCTGACCCAGGACCAGACCCAGGCGGTGCAGCACATCCGCCGTGGCGGACTGCTCCTGCTCGACCTCATCAACGAGGTGCTCGACATCGCTCGCATCGAGACCGGGCGGCTGTCCCTGTCCATGGAGGTGGTGGACGCCCGGGCCGTGGTGGCCGAGGTGGTCGCCCTCTTGCAGCCGCTGGCCGGTGCGCACGAGGTGTCCGTGACGACGGTCGACCCCGACGGGCCGTCGGTGCACGTGCAGGCCGACCAGCAGCGGGTCAAGCAGGTGCTGATCAACCTGCTGACCAACGGCGTGAAGTACAACCACACCGGCGGGTCGGTGCAGGTGGGGTGCCGGGCCCGCGATTCGGGTGAGGTCGCCTTCGACGTCACCGACACCGGCCCGGGCCTACCCGCCGAGCTGTTGCCGCGGCTGTTCCAGGCGTTCGACCGGCTCGGCGCGGAGAGCACCGACGTCGAGGGCACCGGCCTCGGGCTCGCCCTGGCCGACGGGCTCGCCCGGGCGATGGGTGGGCGCATCGAGGTGCTCACGGCGCCGGGGGCCGGCTCCACGTTCACGCTCGTGCTCCTGGAGTCGGCGACCGAGGCCGGCCTCACCGAGACCGTGCAGCGCGAACCCGAGGTCCCCGTCGAGCGCGACCAGCGAATCCTCCTCGTCGAGGACAACCCGACGAACGCGACGCTCATGTCACGGGTGGTCGCGCTCCGCCCGGGGTGCCGGCTCGAGGTCGCACGCGATGGTGCGCAAGGCCTTGCCGCCGCCCGGCGCGAGGTGCCCGTCCTGGTGTTCCTCGACCTCCACCTGCCCGACATGGACGGTGAGCAGGTCCTGCGCGAGCTGCGCACTGTGCCGTCCTGCGCCGACGTCCCCGTGGTCGTCGTGACCGCGGACGCGTCCCCGGGAGCGCGCAAGAAGATGGCGGAGCTGGGGTCGAGCGGCTTCCTGACCAAACCGATCGACCTCGACGACGTGCTCGGGTGGATCGACCACGCGCTGGGTGAGGGTGGGGAGCCGTGAGGCGGCCAGCGGCACCCTGGCACCGCGTGGTGCTCGGTCAGGGCGACCTCCTCGGCCGCCCCACCGTGTCCGTCTGACCCCGCCTGCTGCCCAGCCTCGCTCGGCGGGAAGGAGCCTCAGGGGGATGCCGGTGCGGTTGCGGCGGCTGCTGCTGCCGGGCGCCCGAGCACCTGCGTCGTCGCGAGTGGTGTCTCGGGGGAGCAGGTGCGGGCCGGATCGGCCGCACGGCCGTCGACCCGGCGCCCGTTGACGAGGGAGACGCCGTCATACGCGGGGCGCCCCTCGATGACGTCCCGGAACCGGTAGCGGGTGAGCGTGGCCAGCCGGCAGTCGGTGCCGAAGGTCAGCACGTCGAACGCCGACGGCTGCCCGACCAGCTCCTCGCCACCAGTGCCGGCGAGGAAGTGCCCCAACGGCCCACCGCCGGTGAAGGTGCCGGCCTGCACCCGGTTGCCCTCCTGGTCGATCGAGTGCATGTGTCCGTTGACGAGCACCCCACCGTCGAGGCCCTGCACGGCCCACGGCTCGTGGCTGACCAGGAGGTCGGGAGCCGGGCGGCCGGCAAAGGCGCTCGTGAAGGCCGCGCGCGCGGGCTGCTGCTTGGCGGGTGAGCCGGTGCCCGAGTCGCCGAACCAGCGGGGGTCGTTGAACCCGGCGATCCGCACGCCGTGCACCGTCACCTCGGTGTAGGTCCCGGCTCCGTCCTCGAGGAGGGTGACGTTCGGCACCCGCGCCAGGCGGTCGAGCAGCGCCGTGTCCGTGGCGCTGGTCGCGTCGTGGTTGCCGCGCACGAAGAGGTAGGGCACGCCGACCGACTCGATGCCGCGGAACAGGTCGGTGGCGTCGGCCTCCTCGACGGTGCCGAAGTTGACCAGGTCGCCGGCGTCGACGACGACGTCGACAGACTCCTCCTGAACGATCGTGCGCATCAGGTCGTACTGGTTGCCGGCGTGGATGTCGCTCACGAGGAGCACGCGCAACGAGGTGTCGGACTGCAGTGGTGCCGCCTCGTACTTCTGCTGCAGCGCCGTCGACAGGGCGATGAGGTTGCGCACGTACGGCGTCACCTGCGCGGCCCGGGCCTCGACGTCGCTGAGGATGCCCTGGTTGCGCTGGAGCGTGCCGAGCACCCCGGTGGAGGTGAACGTCTCCTGCCGGTCGGGCTGGTAGGTGGTGTAGAGCGCCAGGCCGGTGACGGCCGAGGACACCAGCCAGCCGGCGAGCCCCGCCACGACCACGGCGAGCGGCGGCCGGCGGCGCCGCAGCACCGCGTAGCCGGCGAGCACGGCGACGACGAGCGCCAGCCCGCCGAGCGTGAAGCGCACCATGACCGCCACCGCGACGTCCCGGATGGCCGAGCTGAGCTCCTCGGGACCGGGGCGCAGCGATGCCAGGCTCACCCCCGGCCGCGAGAGCACGTCGGCGATGCTGGCCTTGACCTGCGGCACCGTGCGGATGCCGGGCGCCACCCCCGAGAACTCCAGGAGCAGGTCGCCGAACGCCGTGGTCGCGACCAGCTCGCCGCTGCGCAACGGGTTGGGGTCGAGGGCGACGCTTGCCTGGTAGTGCCTGGTCTGTGCCGTGGCCGGGGCGATCGCCGTCGCGCCGGTCCCCGCGACCGCGCAGGCCGCCGCGACGCCGACGACGGCGAGCCCGGTGCGCACCCGTCGCGAGCCGATCCGATGCCCCGACCACCACCACGTGCTGACCGCGGTGACGAACGGCCAGCTCACGGTGAGGAACGCGACGAGCCGCTCGTGCACCCCGAAGGCCGGTCCGCCGAGGTTGGCCGCGAGCGAGGCGACGGCGAGGCCCAGCACCACGGACGCGGGGCGCGCCACCTCACGCAGCAACGCCACGGGGCCTGCCGGCCGCGCACCGAACCACGGCCACACGGCGAGCAGCGCGAAGGACAGCGCGGCGACGACGGTGTGCGCCGCCGAGGACTCGGCGCGCGAGGGCACCGGCAGGACGGCGACGCCCAGGGTGGCCACCCCACCCGCGGCGAGCAGCACGCGGCCGGCGCGCCGAGCCGGCACGAGGGCCCAGGCGGTGACGAGGTGCGCCAGGCCCGTGACGACCAGCCCCGCGGTCATGATCCACCGGTGTGGCGTCGCCGATGCGGCGAGGGCACTGATCGACTCCAGGCCCGCGTCGAACCCACGCGGCTGAGCCGCGGCCGCCCAGGTCCACCCACCGACGAGGGCGAGCACCGCCACCAGCGCGCTGAGCACGGCGGTGCGCGGGCGCCCCACGGGCCCCGCCGGGTCGTCCGGGCCCACCGGGTTCGCCGACGCCCTCGGCGGTTCGCTCGTGGGCTCGGACATGCGCACCAGCCTAGGTCGGCTGCTCCACCGCCGGTTCCGGTGCGGTCGGTCTGGCCCGCCACCGCGGCCTCGGTCACGCAGAAGGCGCTGCCGGTGGTCGAGTATCCGTCGACGGGCCGGTCCGAGGGGTACCGGAACGTCACGGATCAGCCGGACGACGTGGCGGCCTTCTTCGCCGAGTACCTCTGAGGTGGCAGTGAGGTGCGGCCGCGGCGCAGGGCCGCGACGGGCAGCGGAACCAGGAGCAGCTGCGGACGGAGCTGGCGGACGACACCCGGAACCTGACGCCGAGGGGCTCCTCCCACGGCGACCCGCCGCTGGCCGGCCCACCACCCGAGCAGGGCCAGGCCACCGACCGGCACCTCCATGCCGACGACGAGGCCGCGGTAGAGCAGCACCCCCGCGGCGGCAGCGGCGGGTTCCGCGCCGAGCGCACCGAGGACGCCCGCCATCCCGACCTCGACCACACCGGTCGCGCCCGGGGTCAGGACGACCATGGAGAGCACGCGCTCGACCACGAAGGCCGAGGCGACGACGACGGGTGCGACCGGGCCGCCGACCACCGACAGGCAGGCCCAGAGCAGGAGCGCCTGCAGCGCGGCGTAGGCGAGCTTGGCGCCGAGCATCCGACCCCAGCCGTCCCGAACGAGACGCGCCGAGTCCGAGCGGAACCGCGCAGCCCGCTCGCCGTAGCCCTCCGGTGCGACGGGAACGGAGCGGATGCGCGCTGCGGCCCGGTCGGCCCAGCGCCCGGCGCAGCGCAGCGGGCGGTCGTCACGAGCCAGCAGGGCCACCACGAGCACGGTGACGGCGAGCAGGGCGCTCCCGACCACGGCCGCGGTCCGGACCGTTCGCGGCGGTGCCGACGAGCCGAACGCCAACCAGCACAGGACGAGCCCCGGGAGCATGAGCTTGACCACGGTGTCGGCGAGGTTCGTGACCACGGCCCAGCGGCTGAACGCGCCCGGGCTGAACCCCCAGGCGCGCGCCATCCGCCAGTTCAGGACGGTGCCGGCCGCCCCGCCGAGAGGCAGCAGGTTCGACACGAAGGACCCGCTGAGGTTGAGCAGCAGGGCCCGCCGGTGCGACAGCCCCGGCAGGGCTGCCGTCAGCGAGGGCGTGTGCACCACCAGGCCCGCGAGCCACAGCACCGCGAGGACGGCGAGCTGCGCTGCCGTCGGGCGGGACAGGGCCTGTGCGATGTCGTGCCACTGCGCGCCGGTGGCGCGGGGCAGGACCAGCGCGACGAGGGCCGCCGCCGCGCCGCCGGCGAGGGCGAACCTGGTCACGGCGCGGGCGCGGGTCGTCATCCGCCCACGGTGGCGCAGTCGGCCGCCCGACCACATCAGGGGTGGACCGGGGATCGACCCCCAGTTCCGGTGTCCGCTCTCAGGGTCGACCCTGACCGGCTGCGTCACCTCGAGCGCCGCCCCTGGCGCTGCCCACGTCGCAGGAGCCGTCGTCAGGGCGGCGACTCCGGCGCGGTGACCCGCGTCGGCTCGGGCCTGCTGGGCGGGCCGGGGAGGGAGGATGCCGGGTGGGCTCGACCGCCTCGTTCATGGAGGACACGTAGGGGTCCGGACGTACTTCAGGCCGCCGAGGAGGAGACCCTAGGCTGACCGGCATGCCGGTTCCCCCCTCCGCCTGCGTCGTCGTGCCGGTCGACGAGCCGTTCGACGAGCCCTTTGCCGGGGTGCTGCTCGACCTGGACGGCACGCTCATCGACTCCATCGCGGCGGTCGAGCGATCCTGGGTCCGGTGGTGCGGCGAGTTCGGCGTCGACCCGGTGCGGCTCCTGGGGTTCCACGGCATCCCTGCCGCAGGCGTGATCGCCGACCTGCTGCCGGTGGAGCGCCGGCCCGAGGCGTTCGAACGGATCCGTGAGATCGAGGTGGCCGACGTCGACGGCATCGTCGTGCTGCCCGGTGCGGCAGCCCTGCTGGCGGCTCTCGCCGACGGTGGGGTGCCGACCGCCATCGTCACGTCCGGCACCAGCGACCTCGCCCAGGCCCGCCTCGCGGCCACCGGGCTGCGACACCCGGCGGTGGTCGTCACGGCATCCGACGTCGATCGCGGCAAACCCTGGCCCGACCCGTTCATGACCGCCGCGACCCGGCTCGGTGTGGACCCGGCCCAGTGCCTCGTCGTCGAGGACGCGGTCGCCGGGCTGCGTGCCGGTCACGCCGCCGGATGCCGGGCGCTCGTCGCCGTGCTCGGCACCACACCGCGCGACGAGCTGGAGCTGCTCGCCGACCTCGTCGTGCCCGACCTCGCGCACCTGTCGACCTCGGTCGAGGGTGGCCGCGTGCGGGTCGTCGGGGCATAGGGTCTGGCCATGGATGCCGACGTCGTCGTCGCGGGTGCAGGACTCGCCGGGCTCGTCGCCACGTGCGAGCTCGCCGACGCCGGGAAGTCGGTGGTGCTGCTCGACCAGGAGAGCGAGGCCAACCTCGGCGGCCAGGCCTGGTGGAGCCTCGGCGGGCTCTTCCTCGTCGACAGCCCCGAGCAGCGCCGGATGGGCATCTCCGACTCCTTCGAGCTCGCCTGGCAGGACTGGGAGGGCACTGCCGGCTGGGACCGGCTCGCCCAGCCCGACGGCACCCCGGGCCCGGACCACTGGGGGCGCCGGTGGGGGCGCGCCTACGTCGAGTGGGCCGCGGGCGAGAAGCGGTCCTGGCTCAAGCAGCAGGACATCTCGTTCTTCCCGGTCGTCGGGTGGGCCGAGCGCGGTGACGGCACGAGCGGTGGGCACGGCAACTCGGTGCCGCGCTTCCACATCCCGTGGGGCACCGGCACCGGGGTCGTCGCGCCGTTCGAGCGCCGGGTGCGCGAGCACATCGCCGCCGGGCGCGTGTTCTACCGGCCACGTCACCGGGTCGACCAGCTGGTGCGCACCAACGGCGCGGTCACGGGAGCGCGGGGTGTCGTGCTCGCGCCGGACGGCTCGCCGCGAGGCGTCAAGAGCAACCGCGACGTCGTCGGCGACTTCGAGTACGGAGGCGAGGCGGTTCTCGTCACGTCCGGCGGTATCGGCGCCGACCACGACCTCGTGCGGGCCAACTGGCCCGAGCGGCTCGGCGCCCCGCCCGACGACCTCCTCACCGGGGTGCCGGCCTACGTCGACGGCCGGATGCTCGCGATCACCGAGGCCGTCGCCGGGTCTGTCGTCAACCGCGACCGGATGTGGCACTACGTCGAGGGCGTGCGCAACTGGGACCCGATCTGGCCGGGGCACGCCATCCGCATCCTGCCGGGCCCGAGCGCGATGTGGTTCGACGCCCGCGGCAACCGGCTGCCCGCCCCCTACCTTCCAGGGTTCGACACGCTCGGCACGCTCGACCACTTGCGGCAGACCGGGTTCGACCACTCCTGGTTCGTGCTCAACCGTGCCCTGGCCGGCAAGGAGTTCGCGCTCTCCGGCTCCGAGCAGAACCTGGATCTCACCCAGAAGCGCTACCGCGACGTGCTCCGCCGGCCGGTCACGAAGGTGACCCCGTCGGTGCAGGCCTTCCTCGACCACGGCGAGGACTGGGTCACGGCCGCGACCATCGGTGAGCTCGTCGCGAAGATGAACGCCCTCACCCCCGACGCCCCCCTCGACCCGGCGTACATCGAGCGGCAGGTCGTCGAGCGCGACCGCCAGGTCGACAACCCCTTCACCAAGGACACCCAGGTCGCCGCGATCCGGGTCGCCCGGCGCTACCGCGGTGACCGGCTCACCAAGCGTGCGTTTCCGCCGCACCGCATCCTCGACCCCAAGTACGGCCCGCTCGTCGCGGTGCGCCTGCGGGTGCTGTCGCGAAAGACGCTCGGGGGCCTGCACACCGACCTGTCCGGTCGGGTGCTCGGGCCGTCAGGGGAACCGGTGCCCGGGCTCTATGCCGCCGGTGAGGTCGCCGGCTTCGGCGGTGGGGGCGTGCACGGGTACCGCGCCCTCGAGGGGACCTTCGTCGGGGGCTGCCTGTTCTCGGGCAGGACGGCGGGCCGGGCCGCCGCGTCGGCCCTGTGAGCGCAGGCGCGCCCGCCGCGCCAGGTGGGGCGGCGGGGGCGCTCCCTGCCCGGTTGGCCAGGCTCCGCATCCCGCCGACTGGAGGACCAGGCAGAACGGGTGCCCCACCGGGTCGAGGAGGACCCGCACGTCGTCCTGCGGCTGGGTGTCGGCGAGGGTGGCCCCGCACTGCATCGCCCAGGCGCTCGACGTCGCCAGGTCGTCGACGAGGATGTCGAGGTGCTGGGTCGCGGTCTGGCGCCCCGGCCGCGCTGGGACGGGTGCGTCAGAGGTACTGGCCGGTGCCCTCGGCGTGCCCGGGCTCGCCGTGCGGGCGCGAGGCCTGCAGCATGCCCGGGGCGCCGGTCGACTGCATGCCCTGGTGGCTCGTGCCTGGGGGCAGCTGGCGGATCTGCTGGAGCTGGGCCTGCGCGGCCATCTGCTGCGCGACGAGTGCGGTCTGGATGCCGTGGAAGAGGCCTTCCAGCCACCCGACGAGCTGGGCCTGCGCAATGCGCAGCTCGGCGTCGGAGGGTGACTCGTCCGTGAAGGGCAGGGTGATCCGCTCGAGCTCCTCGACCAGCTCCGGGGCCAGGCCGTCCTCGAGCTCGGCGATCGAGCGCTGGTGGATCTCGGCGAGGCGGGCTCGGCCCTTCTCGTCGAGCGGGGCGCTGCGCACCTCCTCGAGCAGCTGCTTGACCATCGACCCGATCCGCATCACCTTCGCCGGCTGCTCGACCAGGTCGGCCGGGTTGGTCGGGCGCTCGCGGCCGTCATGGGCGGGCTGGCCGTGGTGCGGGGCCACCCCCATGCCGTCGGGGGTGACGACCACGACCCGTTCGCCGTCGGTCGTCACGGTGGCAGGGACCGCGCGGCCCTCGGAGTCGTCCTGGTCCTGCTCGTCGGCGGGCTGCTCGCTCATGGCCCCATCCTGCCCCACCCCTTCGCCCACGGAGTCGGGTGCTCAGCTGGTCGCCCCGACAGCCGTCTGAGCACCCGACGTCGTGATGGGGGCGCTCGGACGTCCGGGTTGACATCGACTGTCGATATGCATATCGTCAGTCATTGTTATCGACAGTCGATAGCCTCGAAGCCGAGGGGACCACCATGAACGACACCGCCGCTCCCAGCCACCCGCGTCGCGACCTGCTCGCCTTCGACCGCGCCGACCGATGGGCGCTCGGCGTGATGCTCGCGATCGTCGTCGTCCTGACCGCCGTCGCCAACGTCGTCCTCCCGGTGGTGCGCTGGGTGGGGGGTGACGGCATCCCGCTCCCTTTCCTCAGTGCGGTCACCGTGCCGAAGCTTGATGCCGTCGGCACGAGGTACAGCGCTGCGGACTACGTCGTGACACTGGCCGAACCGTCGCCGGCCCAGCGGCTCCTCGACCTCGTGCCCGGGGTGCTCGTCGTGCTCATGGTGGCCACGGGCTGCTGGCTGGTGGTCGTGGTGATGCGCACGATCGCCGCGGGAGACCCTTTCGCAGCCGCCAACGTGCGCCGGTTGCGACTGGTCGCCGGCCTACTCGTCATCGGGCCGTTCGTCCTGTTCTTCGTCGCACTGCCGATCCACGGCGTCCTGCTCAACCAGGTCGACCTCGGGGGCCTCGACCCGAGCCTGCGGCTCGACGTGCCGTGGGCTCCGGTTGTCGCGGGGTTCGTCGTGGCACTGCTCGCCGAGGCGTTCAAGGTCGGCAGCCGGCTGCGCGACGACGTCGACGGGCTGGTCTGATGCCGGTCGACGAGCCGCACCGGGTGGTGTGCCACCTCGACGGGCTGTTGCACGAGCGGGGGATGACCCTGGCCGCCCTCGCCGAGGCGGTCGGGGTCACGGTGGTCAACCTCTCGGTGCTGAAGAACGACCGGGCCAAGGCGGTGCGGTTCAGCACGCTCACCGCGATCTGTGAGGTGCTGCAGTGCCAGGTCGGCGACGTGCTGAGCGTCGAGCGCGAGGCGGGCTGACGGCATCCACCCCCCGTAGGCGGGGGGGTGGTGGGTGGCGCCGCCCGAAGGGGCGCCACCCACCGGAGCGTGCACGGGCGGGTGCAGGGGGACCGCCCGTGC
>JBBQWX010000077.1:0-20688 GCA_038210185.1 Actinomycetales bacterium | reverse complement strand
CTGGGTGCGGACGGCGGCGAAGACCTCGGCCTGCTTGACGGTGTCGACGCCGAGGTCGGCCTCGAGGTCGAGCTCGGGGTCGAGCAGGTCGGCGGGGTAGCCGGTCATCTCGGCGACGATCCCGGTGACGGTGTCGAGGATCGGGTCTCGAGCCGGCTCTGTCGGGGCGGCAGCGGGAGGGGGAGTCGCCGCTGGGGTAGCGGGTGCCGGTGCTGTGGGCACCGAAACCGCAGGGACGGGACCAGCGGCAGGCGCGGGCACGCCGAGCCTGCCACGGACCCAGGCCGCGACGTGGTTGAGGGTGGGGAAGTCGCGCAGCTGCACGGTGTCGTCGCGCACGAGGTCCCACTGGGTGCGGACGGCGGCGAAGACCTCGGCCTGCTTGACGGTGTCGACGCCGAGGTCGGCCTCGAGGTCGAGGTCCGGACCGAGCAGGTCGGCCGGGTAGCCGGTCATCTCGGCGACGATCTGGGTGACCGTCGACAGGATCGGGTCGTCGCCCTCACCGAACGGTCGTGGTGACGGGGAGAGCACCGGCGAGGCCGACGCGGTCGACCCGACAGCGCTCACCCCGAGCCGTCCGCGCACCCAGCCGGCGACGTGGTTGAGGGTGGGGAAGTCGCGCAGCCGCACGGTGTCGTCGCGCTCGAGCTCCCACTTGGCGCGGACGGCGGCGAAGACCTCGGCCTGCTTGACGGTGTCGACGCCGAGGTCGGCCTCGAGGTCGAGGTCGGGGTCGAGCAGGTCGGCCGGGTAGCCGGTCATCTCGGCGACGATGTCGGTGACGGCTGCCAGCACGTCGTCGCCGCCGGGCGCGGTCGGTGCCGCCGCCGCGGGCGGTGCCGCTACGGCTGGTGCCGCAGCAGGTGCCACCGGTGCTGCCACCGCTGCCACCGCTGCGACAGCCGTCGGCTCGGTCAGAGGTGACGTCGGTGCCGGCGCCACGTCGGCAGCAGGTGCTGCGGGTGCTGCGGGTGCGGGGGGTGCGGCGAACCCGCGCGTGGGTGCCAGTCGGTCGGCGTACGGCACCGGGATGTGCCCGGTCCGCTCGACCGGGGTGGTGGCCGGGCCGGTGTCGACGACGCGCAGCCGCCGCCGGTCGATCTCGAGCCGGCTCTCGGTGTGACCGGCGAGCCGGTCGAGCCACCGCTGCCACGCGCCCTGGTCGACGACCCGGTAGGCGTAGCCGAGCTCACCGGGCGCCCGGCGCCGACCGTCGGGGACGGGAGTCCACCGCAGCAGCGACATGGCGACCTGGGACCCGAAGCCGGCGGCGAGCCGCAGCGCGTACTCCACCGGGTACTGCCCCCCACGCGAGAGGTTCAGGGTGCCGAGGTCGGGGTCGGGTTCCTGGTAGTTGGGAACCGGCGGCACGATGCCGGTCTCGAGTGCCTTGAGGGCCACGACGTCCTCGATGCCGGCGCCCATGACGTGGCCGGTGAAACCCTTGGTGTTGGTGATGACGATCTGGTTGGCGGCCGGCCCGAAGACCCGGCGCAGGGCGTTGATCTCGGCTGCGGCGCTGCCCCCACGGGCGGGCGTGTAGGTCTCGTGCGAGACGAACATGGTGCGAGGGGCGATCTCGCGGCGGTCGACGCCGCGCCCCTCGGCCTCACGGACCAGCGCCTCCATGACGTCGCAGATGTGCTGCACGTCGAGGCGGGAGCCGTGGAAGGCGCTGTTGGCCGTGACCGTGGCGAGCGCCTCGGCGATGGGCTGGATGCCCCTCTCGCGGGCGGCCTCTGCCGACTCGACGACGAACGAGGCGGCGCCGGCGCCGACGACCATGCCGTGGCGGCGCCGGTCGAACGGCGTGGCGGCGTCCTCGACCCGCTCGTCGGTGGCGGCGGCTCCGGACGCGAGGAAGCCTGCGGTCACCCACGGCAGCAGGTGCTCGCCCGTGGCGTCGTCAGCCGAGACGACGACGACCCTGCGGCACCGGCCCGCCCGGATCCAGTCCTCGGCCAGCGACAGGGCCTGCGTGGTGCTCGCGCACGCCGCGTTCACCTGCGTGTTCGGGCCGCGCGCGCCGATGATCTCGGCGAACTGGGAGTGCCCCATCGACAGGGCCCGGAACAGGAAGCGCCGGTCGAAGGAGTAGGGCTCGCGCTCCAGGGTCTCGCGCAGCTCGGCGGCGAGCGCATCGACCTCGGCCGCGGCCGGGTCGTCGTCGCTCATCCGCCCGCGCAGCGCTTCGACGGCCAGCAGGCCCTCGCGCCTGCCGCGGTCGAGCGCGTAGCCCTCGACGGCCTCGGCGAAGCGGTCGTAGCCGGGGAAGGCCGACGCGAAGATGACGCCGGTCTCGTCCCGCAGCGCCTCGGGCAGGCCCCAGCGGTCGGGCAGCTGGGTGCCGAGCGTCGTGGTCTTGTAGCTCATGACGAGCGGGATGCCGGCGTCGCGCATCGCGTCGAACCCGGCCCCGATCGCCAGCCGCGTCGTGGTGTCGAGGGCCTCGTCGCGGGCCTTGTCGATCCCGAACTGCTCGACGACGTCGAGGGGTGCGTGCACCCCGGCGAGCTTGATCACGTCGGCGGGGTCGTCGATGGTGGCGAAGCTGCCGCCTCCCGAGGCGGCGTCCTTGACGAGCCGGGTGATCCGCATGTCGACCATCCGATGACGCGCGTCGTCGCCCAGCACCGAGATGAAGTTCTGGCCGGCGAGGATCCTGGCGACGTTGTCGTCGTCGAAGGTCTGCTCGGTTCCGGGCAGCCCGAGGGCCGCACCCGAGATGACGACCGGCTCCAGGGCCGGCGGGCCCGCCGGTCGAGCCGGCGCGGCCGCCGGCCCCGGGGCCGGGGGCGCACTCGTCGCCACCGCTGCCGTACCTGTCCCGGCATACAGGTGCATGCCCTTGTCGAGCACCTCGGCGAAGAGCAGCCCGAGCTCGCGGATCGTGTCGTCGCCAGGCGAGCCCACGGCGCCGGCCGAGCCCACTGAGCCCGCCAGGACCGCCGAGCCCGCCGGGGCCACTGAGCCGACCGGGACCGCCGAGCCGACCGGGACCGCCGAGCCCACCGGTGTCTCGTGCCGGTCGAGGCCGATGCCGGCCGCATACAGCCCGCACAGGGCCTGGTTGAACGCCACGTCGTCGCCCACCTTCGGATGGTTGGTGAAGAGCGCGACGACGTCGTCGTGCTCGGAGCCGAGGACGTCCTCGACGAAGCCGTGCAGCGCCTTCTTCGGCCCGACCTCGACGAAGACCCGGGCGCCCGCGGCGTAGAGGGTCTGCAGTCCCTTGACGAACTGCACCGGTGAGGCGATCTGCCTCCCGGCGTACTCGAGAACGGTCTCGGCGGTGGCGCCGGCCGGGTAGAAGTCGCCGGTCACGTTGGCGACGACGGGCTTCGTCGGGGGCTTGAGGTCGAGCCGGCGCAGCGCGTCGACGAAGGGTCCGGACGCGGGGGCGACGATCGAGGTGTGGAAGGCGTGGCTGACCGGGATCCGGGTAGCGGTGAACCCCTCCGCGGTGAACCGCTCGACGATCCGCTCGACGGCATCGGTGGCACCGCCGACCACGGCTTGGCTCGTGCTGTTGATGTTCGCGATGACGACGTACCCGTCCGCCGAGTCGACGACCCGCTGGATGTCGGCCATCGGGGCGAAGACGGCAGCCATGGCGCCGTTGTCCTCCATGGAGACCTTGGTCATCTCACGCCCACGGGCGCTGACTGCCTCGAGGGCGCTGTCGAGGGTGAGCGCCCCCGCGGCGACGAGCGCGCCGTACTCGCCGAGGCTGTGCCCCATGACCATGTCGGGCTGCACCCCGTAGGCCGCGAGCAGCCGGGTGAGCGCGATGTCGGTGGCCAGGACCGCGGGCTGGGTGATCTCGGTCTGCATCAGCTGCTTGTTGAGGGTCTGCACGGCGGCCAGGTCGTCACCGTCGATGAAGATGAACGAGCTCAGGGGGCGACCCAGCAGCGGGGTCATCACCTGGTCCGCGGCGTCGAACGTCGCCCTGACGATGGGCTCCTGCGCGGCCAGCGACTTGAGCATGTTGACGTACTGCGAGCCCTGCCCGGTGTAGAGGAAGGCGACCTTCGGGGCCGGGCCCCGACCGACGAAGATGCCCTGCTGGCGCAGCAGCCGGAACGCCGCGGGGTTGCCGGAGGCGAACGCGTTGGCAAGCTTGGTGAGCTTCGTCGTGAGGTCGACGGCGTCGGTGTGGTCGACCGCGACCCGCACCGCGGCGTCGAGGAGCGTGGGGTCCGGCGCGGAGCGCGGGGGAGCCACCCCGGCACGGGCCGAGGCCAGGGCGGCCTGCACCTGGGCGGTCACGTCGGCGTCGTCGCGACCGCCGAGCACGAGGGCCCCGCGCAAGGGCGCCTTCGCCCCGCCCGCCAGGGGAGCGGCCGTCCCTGCGGACGCCGCGCCGGGGACCTCGGCGGACGCGAAGCTCCTCGCCGGTGGGCGGTGCCGGCCCGGCACGTGCTCCTCGACGACGACGTGGAAGTTGGTGCCGCCGAACCCGAAGGCGCTCACACCTCCGCGACGCACGTCGTTCTCGGGTTGCTGCCAGGGGCGCAGCTCGGTGGTGACGGAGAACGGCAGGGTGTCCCAGTCGACGTTGGGGTTGGGGTCGACGAAGTTCAGGCTCGGCGTGAGCTGCTTCTCGGAGAGCGACCGCACCATCTTGAACAGCCCGGCTGCGCCGGCGGCGGCCTTGAGGTGGCCGATGTTGGACTTCACCGAGCCGAGCGCGATCGAGCGCGGAGCGGCTCCGGAGGCGCCGAAGACGGCGGCGAGGCAGGTCAGCTCGGAGGCGTCTCCGACTCGGGTGGAGGTGCCGTGGGCCTCGACGGCCCCGGCCGTCGAGGGGTCGACCCCGGAGCGCTGCCAGGCGCGCTCGACCGCGAGCTGCTGCCCCACCGGGTTGGGCGCGGTGATGCCCTTGCCCTTGCCGTCGGAGGAGCCGCCGACACCGAGGATCACGGCGTGCACGCGGTCGCCGTCGCGCTCGGCGTCCTCGAGCCGCTTGAGCACGAACAGTGCGGCGCCCTCGCCCATGACGAACCCGTCGGCCCCGGCGTCGAACGGCCGGGTTCCGGTGGCTGAGAGGGCACCGATCTTGCAGAACTTCACGTACGCGTCCACGCCCATGTTGCGGTCGAGGCCGCCGGTGACGACGGCGTCGAACTGGTGGTCGGCGAGGCCGGTGACGGCCGAGTTGAGTGCGGCCAGGCCGGAGGCGCAGGCGGCATCCGTGGTGTAGTTCATGCCGCGCAGGTTGAACAGGTTCGCGACCCGGCCGGCGATGACGTTGGCGAGCTCACCGGGCATGGTGTCCTCGGTGATGCGGAAGAGGTTGTCGAGGTAGCCGCGGCGGGTCTCCTCGACGATCCGCGCGCGGGTGTCGGGGGCGAGCGTGGCGAGCGTGGCCGACTCCTCGAGCCGCTGGAGCATCTCCGGGAACCGGATGCGCATGCTTGACTGGTAGTGCTTCTCGCCGCCGAGCGCGTTCCCCAGGATGACCGCCACCCGGTTGCTGTCGACCGGCCAACCCGGCCAGCCGGCATCCGTCAGTGCCGCCCGCGCTGCAGAGATCGCCCAGCGCTGCCCCTCGTCCATCTGCGCCGCGACCATCGGGGGCACCGGCAACCGCCACGCGACCGGGTTCCAGTCGAACTCGCGCACCCAGCCACCGATCACGCTGTACGTCTTGTCCGGAACGCTGTGGTCCGCGTCGTAGTAGAGGGCCCGGTCCCAACGGTCATCCGGCGTCTGGGAGATCGAGTACCTGCCGGTGGTGATGTTCTGCCAGAACGCATCCGCGCTGGGTGCGTCGGGCATGATCGCCGACAGTCCGACGACGGCGACGGGGTGGCTCTGGTGGTGCGTCATGGCAGTGTCCGAATCGGTGGTGGGTCGGGTGTGTGGGTGGTGGGGCGGGCGGCTGCGGTGTCAGGCCGGGGTGCGGCCGTACAGCACGTCGGCGACGCGGTCCATGTCGGCGACCAGGCCGGCCTGCGCGGCGCGGATGGCGTCGGCGGGGATGCCGGTGAGCCCGGCGAGCACGGGGCTGTTCGGTTCCAGCGCGCCGGCGACCCAGCGGGACCCGTCGAGGGCGACCTTCTGGGCGGACTCGCGGGCGAACACCCTCGACATCGCGGCCATGGCGTCACCCGTGAACCGGGTCGGGGACTTCTCGAAGCGCCGGCCCGCCATCGCCGCGTCCGCCGCGCGGGCGAACACGACGGCGGTCTCGGTCGCGGCCACGAGCTCGCCGATCCGGAACAGGATGTGCTGGTTGCGGGTGAGCCGCCCCACCCGGCAGCAGTCCAGGACCACGGCCAGGGACTGCGCCGCGAGCGCGGCGGAATCGGCGCCGACCAGCGGGTTGCGGGCGTGCAGCGACGTCATCTCGACCGCCTGGTCGGTGTAGTACCGGCCGCTGGTCTTCAGGTGCTCCTGCCAGCGACCCCGGGCGATCGTCATCTCCATGATCTCGGAGGTGCCTTCGTAGATCGTCGTGATCCGCACGTCGCGGCGGATCTTCTCCACGACGTAGGGCCGGGTGTAGCCGTACCCGCCATGGGCCTGGATCGCCGCGTCGGCGGCGGCGTTGCCGGCCTCGGTGGCCACGTACTTGGCGATGGCCCCTTCGATGTTCATGGCGCCGTTGTCGCCCAGACCACGGTCGAGCCGGTCGGCGGTGTCCTCCATGAAGGCGCGGGGCGCCTCCAGGCGCACGGCGTGCGGGACGATGAGCTTGTGGGTGTAGCCCTGCTTCTCGCTGAGCGGGCCGCCGCCCTGCTCCCGCTGCGTGGAGTAGGCGATGGCGCGGTCGAGGGCCTCCCACCCGCCGCCCAGCCCGAACGCGGCGACCATCACCCGGGTGTAGCCGAACACCTGCTGGGCCTGCACCAGCCCGAGCCCGCCGCGCGTGCCGACCAGGTTGCCGGCCGGCACCTCGACGTCGTCGAGGAAGAGGGAGGCCGTGTTCGACAGCCGCAGCCCGTGCTTGTCCTCAGGGGTGCCACTGGTGAAGCCGGGGGTGTCCTTGGCGACGACGAACCACGTCGGCCCCTCGGGCGTTGCGGCGAGGATGGTGGAGTAGTCGGCGATGGAGCCGTTGGAGATCCACTGCTTGCGGCCGTTGATCCGGTAGGCCGTGACGGTGCCGTCGTCGTCGGTGACCGGGGTGGCGGTCGTCGTCATCGCGCCGAGGTCGGAGCCGGCATCCGGCTCGGTCGCCCCGTAGGCGAAGACGACACCCTGCTCGGCGATCGCCCCGAGCCACTCGTGCTTCTGCTCCTCGGTGGCCCCGACGACGATCGGGTCCGAGCCGAGGAAGGTCGCGAACACGGCTGTGGCGAGGCCGATGTCCTTGCGCGCCATCACTTCGCAGACGCGGTAGGAGTCGAAGGCGCCACCGTCCATCCCGCCGTACTGCTCCGGGATGAAGACCAGCTGCACGCCGAGCGTCATGGGGTCCGACATGGCCCGCACGATGTCCTCGGGGCAGCGGTCCTCGTGGTCGAGCTCGAGCTGGAGGTCGGGCGAGAGCGCGGCATCCACGAAGTCGTTGAGCGCCTCGAGCATGAGGTTCAGGCTCGGCAGGTCGAGCCCGGCTCCGCCGAAGTGGCCGGAAGGCTCCGCAGCCGTCGTGGCGGTGTCGGTCATGGTGGTCCTCACTGTTGGGACGGGGGTGGGGTGGTGGCACCGGACGGTGCCACGTCGTCGAGGTCGGGTCGGACCGAGCGCAGCAGCACCTCGGCGATGTCGAGCACCTCGACGGACTTGCTTGCCGTGCCCTCGATGCGGCGCTGCGCCACCCCGTCGGTGAGCATGGTCACGCAGAAGGGACAGGCCGCGGTGACCAGGTCGGGGGACAGGGCGAGGGCCTCGTCGGTGCGGTTGAGGTTGATCCGGCTGCCGAGGTCCTCGTCCATCCACATCCGCGCTCCACCGGCTCCGCAGCAGAACGACTGTTCCCGGCTGCGCGGCATCTCGGTGAGGGTGAGGCCGGGGACCGACCCGAGCACCTCGCGCGGCGCCGCGAACACCCGGTTGTGCCGGCCGAGGTAGCACGGGTCGTGGTAGGTGACCGACTGGGCGACGGGGACCACCGGCACGAGCCGGCGTTCGGCGACGAGCTGGGAGAGCAGCGTCGTGTGGTGGACCACCTCGTAGTGGCCGCCCACCTGCGGGTACTCGGTGCGCAGGGTGTTGAAGCAGTGCGCGCAGGTGACCACGATTCGTGTGGCTCCGGCCTGGTTCAGCACCTCGACGTTCTGCTGCGCGAGCATCTGGAAGAGGTACTCGTGCCCCATCCGGCGGGCGGGGTCGCCGGTGCAGGACTCGGCGTCCCCGAGCACCATGAACTCGACCCCGGCCTCGTGGAGCAGGGTCGCCACGGCTCGTGCGGTCTTCTGGGCGCCCTCGTCGAGCGCGCCGGCGCAGCCGACCCAGTAGAGGTACTCGACGTCGTCGGGGATGGTGGTCCCGCCGTCGGCGCCGAGCACCCGCACGTCGAAGTCGAGCGGTTCGGCCCACTGCAGGCGCTGGGCGGTTCCGCGGCCCCACGGGTCGGACGCGTGCTCGAGGTTGCTCAGCATGACGCCGGCCTCCTCGGGGAAGGCCGACTCCATGAGCACCTGGTAGCGCCGCAGGTCGAGGATGTGGTCGACGTGCTCGATGTCGACGGGGCACTGCTCCACACAGGCGCCGCACGTGGTGCACGACCAGAGGACGTCGTTGTCGATGACGGCACCCGGGCCGGTGGGCTGGTACGCCGCCAGCGGGTTGTCGGCGGCGTACCCGGTGTCCCCCACCAGCGGGACGGACGCGACGTCGCGCAGCGGCGCGTCGAGCCCGTCGCGCGCCTCCTGCGCGGCGGTGAGCCACGGGCCCTTGGCGAGGGCGTGGTCGCGCAGGGTCATCATGAGCAGCTTCGGCGAGAGCGGCTTGTCGGTGTTCCAGGCAGGGCACTGGCTCTGGCAGCGGCCGCACTCGGTGCAGGTGCCGAAGTCGAGCAGGCCCTTCCAGGTGAAGTCCTCGACCTTGCCCACGCCCATCAGGTCGTCCTCGCCCGGGTCGTCGAAGTCGAGGGCCTTGCCGTCGGAGTACATCGGCAGCAGCGCCCCGAGGGCCCGTGGGCGCCGGGCCAGGGCGACGTTGGGCAGCGAGAACACGATGTGCAGGTGCTTGCTGTAGGTGACGAACACCGTGAACCCGAGGAGCACGCCTATGGCGAGGAGCAGGGCGACCGTCTCGATCACCTCGTTGGCGGTCTCGCCCAGCGGCTCCAGGAGCGAGGCGAACCACTGGGAGACGAAGGCGCCGCGCAGGAAGGGCAGGTTGTCGGTCGTGTTCACCTCTTGCGCGTTGATCTGGGCGCCCCGGGCCAGTAGGAGGGTCCAGACGACGTTGACGATCATGAAGAGGGTGAACCAGGCGGCGCCCAGGTGCGACCCGAAGAACCGTGACGAGCGGCCGTGCCCGGTGGGCGACTCACGCAGCCGGATGACCGTGAACGCGACGACGGCGAGCAGGCAGAAGACCGCGAAGAGGTCCTCGACGAAGCCGAGGGCCGGCCAGTTGCCGATGACGGGGAGCTGGAACGTCGGCGAGAACAGCGCGCCGAACCCCTCGACGATGGTCAGCACGAGGACCAGGAACCCCCAGAAGACGGCGAAGTGCGCCAGCCCCGGGGCGGTCCACTGCAGCAGTTTTCGTTGCCCGGCGACCTCGACGACCTCGGCGCGCGCGATGTCCCCCGTCCTGCCGATGCGGCCGGGCTCCAGCGGCTGCGCCGAGGCTCCGACCCGGTAGAGGAACAGCAGGCGAGCGCCGGCGATGCCGAGCAGTACGACGGTCATGCCCACGCCGAGGACCACCCTGACGATCGCCATCGATCACGCTCCTTGCTGTGGTGCCCCTTGGACGGGGCGCGGCTCAGGCCCGGCGCTTGTCGATCTCGTCGACGAGCGCGGGAAGGACGGTGTGCAGGTCACCCACGACCCCGAAGTCCGCGATCGAGAAGATCGGGGCCTTGGGGTCCTTGTTGACGGCGACGATGGTCTTGCTCGACTGCATCCCGGCGCGGTGCTGGATCGCGCCGGAGACGCCGGCGGCGATGTAGACGCCGGGCGCGACCGTCTTGCCGGTCTGTCCGATCTGCAGGTCGTGGGGCGCCCAGTGCAGGTCGCTCACGGCGCGGGTGACCCCGACCGCTCCGCCGAGGGCGTCGGCGAGCTGCTCGACGACGCCGAGCCCGGCCTCGGAGCCCACCCCTCGACCACCGGCGACGATGACGGCGGCGTCGGCGAGGTCGGGGCGGGCGCTCGCGTGCTTCGGGGTGCGGCTGGTCACCGTGGCACCCCTGGCACGGTCGCTGAGCTCCACCTCGACGCCTTCGACCGTGGGCTGCGCCGGCGCGGCCTCGGCCGTCACGGCGTTGGGCATCACGGTGATGACCGGGATGCCGCGCACGACCTCGCAGCGGACGTGGAAGGACCCGGCGACGACAGACTGGGTCGTCGTGACCGTGGAGCCGTCGGCGACCACGTCGATGGCATCGGTGACCAGGCCGCTGTCCAGCCGGATGGCGACCCGGGCAGCCACGTCCTTGCCCTCTGGGCCCGACGTGACGAGGACGGCGAAGGGCGACACCCGCTGGGCGATGGTGGCGACGGCCTCGGCCTTGGGCACCGAGAGGAACTGCTCCATCTCTGGCGCGGTTACGGCATACACCGTCGTGGCGCCGTACTCGCCGAGCCGGGCGACGACGTCGTCGGTGGCGTCGCCGCAGACGATCGCGCTGGGCTCGCCGAGGCGGCGGGCCAGGGTGAGCAGCTCGAGGGTGGCCTTGCGGACCCCGGTCGGGGTGAGCTCGGCGAGGACGAGGATCTCGGACACGGTGGTCTCCTACCGGTGGTCGGTCACAGGGCGCCGCGGGCGACGAGGAAGTCGGCCAGCTGGGTTGCTCCGGTGCCGTCGTCGACGACGACGGCACCGGCGGTGCGAGCGGGCGCGGGCGACACGTCGACGACGCGAGTGGCCGACGCCGCGAGGCCCACCGACCCCGGGTCGATCCCGAGGTCCGCGAGCGAGAGGGTCTCGATGGGCTTCTTCTTCGCCAGCATGATCGCGCGGAAGGCCGGGTAGCGGGCCTCGTCGGTCTGGTCGGTGATCGACACGACCGCGGGGAGCGCGGTACTCACCTGCACGGTGGCGGTGTCGCTCTCCCGCGTGATGGAGACGGTGCTCCCGTCGACGGACAGCGCGCCGGCGAAGGTGGCCTGGTTGACGCCCAGCCGCTCGGCGACCATGGAGGGCACGACGGACATCTCGGCGTCCGTCGACGCCATCCCGGCGAGCACCAGGTCGAACCCGAGGTGCTCGAGTGCCTTGGCGATGACGAGCGAGGTGGCGAGGGAGTCGGAGCCGTGGATGGCGTCGTCCTGCACGTGCACGCCCTTGTCGCCCCCCATCGCCAGCGCCTTGAGCAACCCGTCCTTCGCGGGCGGTGGGCCGACGGTCAGGTAGGTGATCTCGGCGTCGAGCCCACCTTCGACCAGGCGCACGGCCTGCTCCACCGCGTACTCGTCGAGCTCGGAGAGCCGTCCCGCGAGAGCACCTCGGTCAAGGGTCTGGTCGTCCGCGAACGACCACACGGCCGTCGGTTCGGGGACGTGCTTCACCAGGACGACGATCTTCATAGCGACTGCCCTTCGCTGCTTGGCACGGGACGGGGTGAGTGTCCTGCGCGGGTCTCCTCCTGTCCGTGACGCTACCGAAGCGAGGACCGGAGCGCGCCCCCCAAAAGGCGCTGTAGAGGGTCGCGTTCGCCACTATAAGCCGAACTCGCCAGTAACATGCGGGCCGGCCTGGGTGGTCGCACGCGCCTTCGCACCCCATCAGCACCTGGAAGGGTTGCGACACACGCAGAGCGTTGTGGCTTCTCAGCCCGGCGCCCCGCCCACGTCGAGGAGCAGCACGCTCAGGTGCTCGCGCGCGGCGGCCTGGGTGATCTCCTCGCGCGTGGGTGCCCGGTCGACGTTGATCCGGATGCCGAGCCGCCGGCCGGCCTTCGCCAGCCCGATCTGCGAGATGAGGTGTTCATAGACCTCTGCGACGGCAGCGGGGTCCTCGTCGAGCAGCGCGCTGGCGGCCACCCGCCGGCCGAGCAGCGTGAGCTCCACCGGCGTCGGCCCGCCCCGCAGGTTGACCCGCCACCTCGAGCTGGTGAGCACCAGCAGCCGACCGTCGCGCTGGTGGTGGTAGGCCACCGGCGTGGAGTAGACGCGCCCGGTGCGGCGCCCGGTGACGTGCAGGAGCAGCAGGTCCTGCCCGACCTTCGCCGCGCGTCGACGACTCGAGAGCAACCACGTCAGCACGGGGTTGCCCACCCGGGTCAGCAGGGCCGGAGGAATCGCGCGTTCGACGGCTGGGGGCGGTGAGGTGGCCATGCCCGCGACACTACGCTACGTAGCCGTAGCGTAAACCGGACGGTCGCGATCCCGTCGGCGGAGCCGATTCACGCAGTGCCGGACCCGACGTCGCAAGCGGTGACCCGCCAGAGCGAGACCCGGCCCGCACCACCCACCTGCGTGAACCCGGGGTGACCGGCGACCGAGAGGCCGTCGAACGCAGCGCGTCGCCGGTCGCCGGACCAGAAGCCGGAGGGACCCACCAGGACGTGGCGCACGTGCAGGCGGTCGAGCGCCCCGCACACCTCGGTGGTGCTCGCGACGGAGGACAACGACGTGGCCAGCAGGTCGCGGTCGGTGCCCCACCGGCCCACGAGGTGCGGGAAGACCGCTTCACGCCGGGCCAGCGGACCGCTGAGCGCAGCACCGTCCCACGGGTTTCCGGCCACCCGCTCGCCGGCGGGCACCATGGCTGCGATGCTCGCGACGAAGGCTCGTTCGGCGGGGGCGAGCATCGAGTCCGGGCGGTACCACGTGGCCACGACCCGGCCGGTGTCCGCTGAGCCGGGCGCGGTGGCGGTCAGGACGACCAGGACGACACCCACTGCCGAGAGGGCGGCCAGGCCCGGGCCGGCCGCTCGTGGCAGCCGGGCCGCGCTCCAGCGGGTGATGCAGACCAGGCCGAGCGCGGCGAGCGGCACCCCGGCGAGGCCCACGAGCGCCGCCAGTCGGAAGGGGTCGTCCCACCACGCGCCGCTGACCAGCCGTGACACCCTGCCGTCGCTGCCCGCGACGAGGACGAACAGGGCGCCCGCGGTGAGGTGCACGGCCAGCAGCCAGCGCAGTTCGGCTCGCAGGGCCGACACGACGCAGCCGACGAGTGCGAGACCGGCGACGACGGCCGGGATCGGCACCTGCTGCGGCGCCAGGGCGAGCCACTCCCCGAGGGCCTGGGGCAGGCGCTGACGAGCGGGCCAGGCGGTGTTGCGCTGGGCGTCGAACGCGGGGGAGAGCACCACCAGCCAGCCGACCGCAGTGGCTACCGCGGCCGAGATCACGCGAGCTCGGCGCCCACGACCCCACCAGCCGACGACCAGCGCGGCCGTCCCGAGGACGAGCAGCGCGACGACGGCATTGGGGTGGGCCAGGCCGAGCCCCACGCACCCGGCGGCCAACAGCGGCCAGCCGACCGCGTGCGGTACGGCTGGGCGTGGTCCCAGCCGGAGCAGGTCGGCCAGCAGTGCCAGGCAGGCGGGCACCAGGGCAGTGGCCAGGGCGTTGGGCCACAGGGTTCCGTAGCCGGTGATCAGCACGGGGGATGCCGTGACCCCTGCCGCCAGGACGCCGGCGGCCGCCAGCGCCCCGGGCCCCGGGCCGAGGGCGACCCGGGTCAGGGCCACGCACCCGAGCGGCCACGCGACCGCGGCGGCGGCGAGCGCCACGGCGTTCGCCGCCGTCGGCGGGTCGACGCCGGCCCAGGAGGCGACGAGCGCGACGAGGTCGTGCCACGCCGCCGGGTAGAAGGCCCGGGGTCGACCCGGCGTGACCATGGTGCCCAGGGTGAGGGCGGACCCGTCGTCGGTGCGCAGCACGTGGTCGACCGCCGACAGGTGGAAGACCGCGTCGAAGGTCTGCGGCCACCGGTCCGCCGGGCCCATCCCGCGAGCGAGCCCCACCCCGATGGACAGCGCCCCGACGACGGCTCCCAGCAGCCCGGCGACGAGGCTCGCGCGTCCGTCCGGCTCCGCCCCCGGCGAGCGGACGCGACCGGCTCGGCGCACGACGAACCGCAGGGCCACCGCCGCGAGGAGGGCCGCTGCGGTGCCGGCGGCGAGCGCGACGGCCCCGAACGGCATCCCGACGACCTGCGCGACCACCGCGGTCGCCGCGACGACGGAGACCGACAGCACCGGAGCGAGACCGGCAGCCAGCACCCCGCGGATCCCCGCGACGAGCACGACGAGCAGGCCCGGGAGGACGACCAGCGCTGCCGCGACGAGCAGCGCCGGGGCGGCGGCCGACCACGTCACAGGGTCGCCCGGAGGTGGTGAACGGCGTCGCGCACCGGGCCGTCGGCAACGACGCGCCCGCCGTCGAGCACGACCCCGCGCCGGCAGAGGCGCTCCATGAGGTCCAGGTCGTGGCTGACCACGACAAGCGTGCGCCCCTCACCGGAGAGCCGCTCGATCCGGCGCAGGCACTTGTCGCGGAAGGCCTCGTCCCCGACGGCGAGGATCTCGTCGACGAGGAAGACGTCGGGGTCGGTGTGCACCGCGACGGCGAACGCGAGCCGCAGGAACATCCCCGAGGAGAAGAACCGCACCTGGGTGTCGAGGAACGGCCCGATGTCGGCGAACTCCACGATCTCGTCGAATCGGGCCTCGATCTGGGCCGGGCGCATGCCCAGGATCGACGCGTTGAGGTGCACGTTCTCCCGGCCCGTGAGGTCGGGGTGGAAGCCCGCCCCGACCTCGAGCAGACCGGCCAGCCGCCCACGCACCCGGACCCGGCCCGTGTCGGGGGTCATCACGCCCGCGACCAGCTTCAGCAGCGTGGACTTCCCGGAGCCGTTGCGCCCGAGCAGGGCCACCGACTCACCCTGCGCGACCTCGAGGTCGAGGGGGGCGAGCGCGACGAAGTCGTGGTACCGGGCACGGCGCTGGGTGGCCCACACCAGGCTCTCCTTGAGGCTGTGCGTGTGCCGGAGCCGGAAGTGCTTCGAGGCACCCTCGACAGAGATGGCGGTGTCGACGTCGACCACGGGTCAGAGCTCCTGGGCGAAGCGCCCCGAGTGTGCCCGGAAGACGCGTCGACCTATGCCGACCAGGACGGCGGCCAGGCCGAAGGCGACGATGGTGTGCCAGGCGAGCCCGGGCGGGGTGGCGCTGAGGTTCTCGGGCGAGGTGGTGGCCCAGGTGCCGCGGTGCACGAGCTCGACCGCGACGGTGAGCGGGTTGAGCTGGTAGGCGGTGAGCAGCCACGAGTCGCCGACGAGGTCCGCGACCTGCTGCCACGGGTAGAGCACCGGGCTGGTCCACACGAGCATCATGACGACGAGGTCGACGACGTTCTCGACGTCGCGGTAGAGCACGTTGACCGCGCTGAGCAGGAGCCCGGCCCCGAGGGCGAGCACGCCCATCAGCAGCAGGCCGGCGACGAGCGCGGCGGCGCCGACGGCATCCGGCCGCCACCCGGCCACGAGCGAGCCGGCGAGCAGGACGAGCACCTGTGGCAGGAGGTGGATCGACGCCACGCAGGTGCTCGCGACGGGGAAGAGCTCGCGCGGTAGGAAGACCTTGCGCACGAGGTCGGCGTTGGCGACCACCGAGCGGGTCGCGTTGCCGACGGCCTCACCGAAGGTGGTGACGACGACGAGGCCGCCGAACAGGTAGACGGCATAGTTCCCGATGGCCCGCTGGTCGAGCACCAGCCCGAGGCCGACGAAGTAGACGACGAACTGCACGGCCGGCTTCACGTACGACCACCCCAGGCCGAGCACCGAGGCCCGGTAGCGCACCCGCAGCTCCTTGCGGACGAGCAGCGCGAGCAGGTGCCGTCGGGCCAGCACGTCACGCAGGCCCCCGCCGATGCCCTGGACGACGAGGCCGTCGTCGACCGTCGTGGTCACCGGCTGTCCTCGGTCGAGCGCAGCCCGAGGGTACGGCGCCAGGCCGGCTCGCCCACCACGTCGGGCACCGCCGCCCGGTAGGCGGCGGACAGCTCGGGCCACCGCCGCAACAGCGCACGGTGGGCGCGCACGGCATCAACCAGCGCCGACCCGGCCACCGAGCGGTCACGCCGCAGCCACGCCAGCCCGGTGCCGTCGGCCGTCGCGACCAGTGCGGAGTCGAGCCGCGCGAGGGTCCACCACCCGGCATCCGGTGAGGCGACCTCGCGCTCGGGGCGGTCGGTGGCCCCGCGCGGGACGGGCCGCACCTGGTGCACGACGCCGGATGCCGCGGAGCGCACCGTTGCCAGGCGGCTCGCCGGGCGCTCGGTGTCGGGCTCCCGCTTGCGCGGCCGGGTGGCGCGCACGGGGGCGAAGTCGTCGGCATCCGGCCCGGTCCGAGCGTCGGCGTGCTCGGCCCGCAGGGCCCGCACCTCGGCGAGCCGGGTCGGCAGCGACCGGTGCAGGTCGTCCGGGCCCGCGAGCACGTCCTGCACGGCCCTCACGCGCAGTGCGGCGGCGGAGTACTGCATGGCCAGCACGTGCTTGACCGAGATCGCCAGGCTCTCGCGGACCAGCCGGCCGCCGTGCTCGTAGCGCGAGTGCACGAGGGCGGCGACGAGCCGGTTGCGGGCGTGGAAGTAGGCCTGCCAGTCGGTGCTGTCGTCCTTGTCGGTCCAGGGCACGTGCCACACCGCTGCCCCCGGCAGCGAGACGGTGGGGTGGCCGGCCGCGGACGCCCGCAGGCCGAACTCGGCATCGTCCCACTTGATGAAGAACGGCATCGACAGGCCGATGTCGCGCAGCACGGCGGTCGGCACGAGGCACATCCACCAGCCGGTGTAGTCGGCGTGCAGGCGGCGGTGCATCCACGGGGTGGAGCGCAGGTTCCAGCGGCCCAGGTCGTGGTCGTGCACCGACGGTGCGGCGGGCGCCCAGCGGAACTGCCAGGGCCGCACCACCTCGGCGTAGGCGTGCAGCACCGACCGCTCGTGCATCGAGAACATGTGCCCGCCGACGACGGTGGGCCTCGTGGCGTGGCGGGCGAACGCGACCGCCCTCGCGATGCCCTCGGGCTCGGCGACCACGTCGTCGTCGAGGAGCAGCAGGTGGTCCGATCGCCCTGCGTCGAGCGTCTCGAGCATCGCGCGGGAGAACCCGCCGGAACCGCCCAGGTTCGGCTGCCGGATGACGCGGAGCCGGCCGGCCAGCGCCTCGCGCGCGTCGTCGAAGCCGGGGTCGTCGGTGACCGTCCGGCTGCCCTGGTCGACGACCACCACCTCGTGCACGAGGTCGTCGAGCTCGGGGGCCCGGCCGAGCTGGTCGAGCAGGGCTGCGCACGACTCCGGCCGGTCGAAGGTGGTGATGCCGATCGTGATCCGCGGGGCCGGGTCGCCCATGGTCGGCACGCACCACTCCGCCGTGTCGAGGACGAGCGGCTCCGCGCCTGCGACCAGGTCGAACCAGTACCACCCGCCGTCGACGAACGACGTCAGGGGGAGCACGACGTGCTCGGTGCGGATGCCGTCGAGCCGGCGGCTGGTCACCCGGGCCACGGCTCCCCGGGCCGACGACCGGTACACGACAAGGGTGCCGGGGCCCGTGGTGAGCACCCGCAGGGTGACCTCGCGGACCGGCGTGAAGCGCCTCCAGTACGAGGCGGGGAAGGCATTGAGGTAGGTCGCGAACGAGGTGCGGCTGCCGGCGTCGATGCGGTAGCTGTGGCGGCTGACCACCTGGTCGGGGTGCTGGTCCGAGGGCAGGGTGAGGACCGGCACGTCCTCGTCGACCTGGGGCTCCGGCGTGTGGGCGCCGTCGACGTACAGCGGGAGCACGTCGGGATCCTGCGCGACCGGCAGCACGACGCGTGCCACGACGCCGAGGGTGCAGGTGCCGACGACGGCACCCTCGGACCGACGCTCCTCGACGGCCGTCACCGCGCCACGGTCCGGGGCGCGTGCCGCGATGCGCGCCGGGATGCGCGCCGGGATGCGCGCCGGGTGGCGCCGAGCAGCGTGTCGAGGTCGTTGTCGACGAAGGTCAGCGCCGAGGCGATCGCCATGTGCATGTCGAGGTACCGGTAGGTGCCGAGGCGCCCGCCGAAGGCCACCCCGAGGCCGCCCTCGAGGGCGGCGAGCTCGCGGTACGCCTCGAGCCGGCGGCGGTCGGAGGAGGCGTTGACCGGGTAGTAGGGCTCGTCGCCGGGCTCCGCGACCCGGCTGCTCTCGCGGACGATGACGGTGCGGTCGGTGGGGTGCTGCCGCTCGGGGTGGAAGTGGCGGAACTCCAGCACCCTGGTGTGCGGCACGTCGACGTCGGCCTGGTTGACGACGGCGGTGCCCTGGTGGTCGCCGACGTCGAGCACCTCCTGCTCGAAGTCGAGCGTGCGCCACCCGAGCGCACCGTGGGCGTGGCCGAACCACCGGTCGAGCGGGCCGGTGAAGACCACGGGGGCCTGTCCGAGCAGGGCCCCGCGGGACAGCTCGTGACCCTCCTCGAGGACGTCGGTCCGCAGCCGCACGGTGATGCGGGGGTGGTCGGCCATGCGGGTCAGCCAGGCGGCGTACCCGTCGACGGGCAGGCCCTCCCAACGGTCGTCGAAGTAGCGGTTGTCGTAGGTGTAGCGCACCGGCAAACGGCTGATCACCTCGGCGGGCAGCTCCGTCGGGTCGGTCTGCCACTGCTTGGCGGTGTAGCCGCGTACGAATGCCTCGTACAGAGGTCGGCCGATGAGGGACACGGCCTTGTCCTCGAGGTTGGCCGGTGTGCCGGTCACCTCGGCGGCCTGCTGCGAGACCAGCGCCCGCGCCTGCTCCGGTCCCATGGCGGAGCGGAAGAACTGGTTGATGGTGCCGAGGTTGATCGGCATGGGGTAGACCTCACCGCGGTGCACGGTCCACACCCGGTGGACGTAGCTCGTGAAGGCCGTGAAGCGGTTGACGTAGGCCCAGACGCGGGCGTTGCTCGTGTGGAACAGGTGGGCTCCGTAGCGGTGCACCTCGATGCCCGTCGTGGGCTCCACCTCGCTCCAGGCGTTGCCGCCCACGTGGTCGCGGCGGTCGACGACCACCACGTCGAGTCCCCGTGCAGCGGCGCGCTCCGCCACGGTCAGCCCGTACAGACCCGCCCCGACGACGACGAGGTCGGCCCGCATCAGGCCTCCTCGCGCTCGACGGGCGGGTTCGCGGGCGTCGAGCGCTGGTGCTGCCCGCGCGCCGAGGGGTGGCGGTGCCAGGGCGGGGCCACGGGAACGTTGAGGTCGGCCTCGACCGGTAGGGCCTCGGTGAACGCCCTCTGGTACACCCGGCGGCGAAGTGGTGCCGGCACGAGCCGGTACCCACCGCGCACGGTGACGTTGCGCAGGCCCTGCCCGACCGTGGTGAAACCCTCGCTGCGCAGCCGTTGCTGCAGGCGCACCTCCGAACGAAGCTGTCGCAGACCGCCCTTGCGCTCGTAGGCGCCAGCATCGACCCGGTATCGGACCAACGGGTCGGGAAGGTTCACGACGGTGGCCCCGTTGGCGATCATCCGGGTGAAGACCCAGTAGTCCTCCATGTACGGCAGCTCGCGGTATCCCCCGGCGGACAGCACCGCGTTCCGGCGGTACACGACCGTCGGGTGGTTGAACGGGTTGCGCCAGCGCGCGGTTCGCGCGATCTCGTCAGGGTCGGTGGGCAGCACGCGCAGCACTCCCGGCTGGTCCCGGCCGTCACCCTCGAACTCCAGCACGGCCGCGCCGACGAGGTCGGCCCCTGCCTCGATCTCGGGCAGCTGCCGCAGGAAGCGGTGCGGCAGGCTGATGTCGTCGGCATCCATCCGTGCCACCACGTCGTGGGAGCACGCCGCGAGGCCGCACTGCAGCGCCTGCGCCAGCCCGACGTTGTGCGACAGGCGAAGTCGGCGTACCGGCACGGGGCAGTCCGACTCCAGGCGTTCGAGCGTGGACGCGAGTCCGGGCCCGACGTGGCCGTCCTGCACGACGACGACCTCGTCCGGGCGGCGGAGCTGCTCGTGGACCGTGCTCCGGAACGCGGCCTCGAGGTGGTCGGGTCGATCGCCCTGGTAGACGGGCAGCAGGAGGGAGAACGAGAGGTTCACGCCGATGACGCTACGGAGGCCGGAAGTCCTGAAGGTGAACATCCCGCGTCCCGCGCGTGACACCCCCGTGTGGCGCTGGCGCCGGTACCGCCCAGGCTCCACCGGGGGGGTGCTCGGCGTTCACCTCGGGGATGCCGTGAGGTCGTCGCGGGCTCGTAGGGTCGTCTGCGTGAGCCCCCTCCCGTCGCGGGTCGTGTGCGTCGTGGTCACCCACCGGCGCCCCCGGACGCTCGCCCGCTGCCTCGATGCGCTGGCCCGCCAGTCGCGCCCTCCCGACCACGTGGTCCTGGTCGACAACGCGGCCGACGACCAGTCCCGTGACGCACTGGGCCGGTGCGCGATCCCGCACACCTACCTTCCGTCCCGCACCAACCTCGGCGGGGCGGGTGGGTTCGCCTACGGCATCCTCACCGCGCGCGCACTGGGCGCGGACTGGGTGTGGCTCGCCGATGACGACGGGCTGCCGGCGAACGACCGGACGCTCGCCACGTTGCTGCGCTGTGCCGAGGACCAGTCGCTGGATGCCGTGTCTCCACTCGTCCTCGACCTCGC
>JBBQWX010000076.1:0-21079 GCA_038210185.1 Actinomycetales bacterium | reverse complement strand
CACGATGGCCGAGATGTTCTACGACGACGACGCCGACCTGGCCGTCATCCAGGGCCGCAAGGTCGCGGTCATCGGATACGGCAGCCAGGGCCACGCCCACGCGCTGAACCTGCGCGACTCCGGGGTCGACGTGCGCGTCGGTCTCGCCGAGGGCTCCAGGTCGCGCCCCAAGGCCGAGGCCGAGGGCCTGCGGGTACTCGACGTGGCCGGCGCGGTGAGGGAGGCCGACCTCGTCGTCATCCTCACGCCCGACCAGGTCCAGCGCACCGTCTATGCCAACGACATCAAGCCCAACCTCGCCGAGGGCGCCGCGCTGCTCTTCGGGCACGGCTTCAACATCCGCTTCGGCTACATCCGGCCCGAGGCCGGCTCCGACGTGATCATGGTCGCTCCCAAGGGCCCCGGCCACCTCGTGCGCCGTGAGTTCGCCGACGGGCGCGGCGTGCCGGTGCTCGTGGCTGTCGAGCAGGACGCCTCGGGCCAGGCCTGGGCGCTCGCGAAGTCGTACGCGAAGGCGATCGGCGGCCTGCGCGCCGGCGGCATCCGGACCACCTTCACCGAGGAGTGCGAGACCGACCTGTTCGGTGAGCAGGCGGTGCTCTGCGGCGGTGCCTCGCAGCTGGTGATGTACGGCTTCGAGACCCTGGTCGAGGCGGGCTACCAGCCCGAGGTGGCCTACTTCGAGTGCCTGCACGAGCTCAAGCTGATCGTCGACCTCATGGTCGAGGGCGGCATCGCCAAGCAGCGCTGGTCGGTGTCGGACACCGCGGAGTACGGCGACTACGTCTCCGGCCCGCGCGTCATCGACCCCTCGGTCAAGCAGAACATGCAGGCGGTGCTCGCCGACATCCGCAACGGCGCGTTCGCCCAGCGGTTCATCGATGACCAGGATGCCGGCGCGCCCGAGTTCAAGGCCCTGCGCGAGAGGGGTGCCCAGCACCCGATCGAGGCCACCGGCCGCGACCTGCGCAAGCTGATGGCGTGGGTCGACACCGACCGCGACCAGGACTACGTCGAGGGCTCCGCCGCGCGCTGACCCGGTCGCCACACCGCTGGACGAGAGCAGAGAACACGCCGCCCCGGTTCGCCGGGCGCGGCGTGTTCTCCACCCTCGACCGGTTCCGGAGGCGGGCACCTACGATTCTCGGGTGGAGGCGCTCGTCGACGACTGGCCGGTCTGGCTGGTGTTCGTCGTGCTCTGGGCCGGCGCCTTCGCCCGCGGCACCGCCACCTACTGGATCGGGCGGGGCGTGCGGGCGGGTGGCAGCAGGTCACGCTGGGCCGCTTACCTCGACCGCCGGGTGGTCAAGCGCGCCGAGGGCTGGGTGCGGCGGTTCGGCGCGCCGGCCGTGACCCTGGGCTTCCTCACCGTCGGTGTGCAGACCGCCATCAACGCCTCAGCAGGCATGCTCCGGATGCCGCAGCGCCGCTTCCTGCCCGCCGTCACCCTCGGTGCGGCCCTGTGGTCGCTCGTCTACACCACGGTCGGCTTCACCGTGCTCGACGCCTGGCTCGGCGACCTGTCGTGGTGGTGGGCGGTGCTGGCCCTCGGGGTCGTCGTGGCGATCGTGCTGGTGTCGCGGCGGCTCGAGGGGCGCAACGACCGCGATCCCGATCGTGACCCGTCCGTCTCGGCCGAGGACCCCGCGGCCCCCGCCTGACGCCCAGTGCGCCCAGTGCGCCCAGTGCGGCCATGGTCACATCGTGGGAGTCGCCGTCCACATGTTGGCACGCCCCTATCATGGAGGGCCCGGCCCAGCGGCGTGCCGGGCGGCCCGGCCACCACATCGGTGAGGGGTCCGCCCACCCTGGGCACCGGCATCCGGCCGACCGGCTGATGACCGACCGCAGTACCCGAAAGAGAGACCTTTCGTGACCAAACCCGTCGTCCTCATCGCCGAGGAGCTCTCGCCCGCGACCCTCGACGCCCTCGGCCCGGACTTCGAGGTCCGCCACGTCGATGGTGCCGACCGCGCAGCCCTGCTGCCGGCCCTCGCCGACGTCGACGCGGTGCTCATCCGCTCCGCGACGAAGATCGATGCCGAGGCACTCGCCGCCGCGCGGAACCTCAAGGTCGTGGCCCGTGCCGGGGTCGGTCTCGACAACGTCGACGTCGACGCCGCCACCAAGGCCGGCGTCATGGTCGTGAACGCCCCGACCTCCAACATCACCAGCGCCGCCGAGCTCGCGGTCGGACTGCTGCTCGCCTGCGCCCGGAACATCGCGCCGGCCAACGAGGCCCTGAAGAACGGCGCCTGGAAGCGCAGCAGGTACGGCGGCGTCGAGCTGCTGGAGAAGAAGGTCGGCATCGTCGGCTTCGGACGCATCGGCCAGCTCGTCGCCGAGCGGCTCAAGGGCTTCGGTGTCGAGCTCCTCGCCTACGACCCCTACGTCTCCGTCCAGCGCGCCGGTGTGCTCGGGGCGCGCCTGGTCACCCTCGACGAGCTGCTCGCCGAGAGCGACTTCATCACCATCCACCTACCGAAGACCCCCGAGACGCTCGGCCTGATCGGCAAGGAGGCGCTCACCAAGGTCAAGCCGACCGTGCGCGTCATCAACGCCGCCCGCGGTGGCGTGCTCGACGAGGAGGCCCTCGCCGCCGCCATCGCCGAGGGCCGTGTCGCCGGCGCCGGCATCGACGTCTTCGCGACCGAGCCGTGCACCGACAGCCCGCTGTTCGCCCACGAGTCGGTCGTCGTCACCCCGCACCTGGGCGCCTCGACCGAGGAGGCCCAGGAGAAGGCCGGTGTCGCCGTGGCGAAGTCGGTGCGGCTGGCCCTTGGCGGCGACCTCGTGCCGGATGCCGTGAACGTCTCCGGTGGCGCCGTGGCCGAGGAGGTACGCCCCGGCATCGACCTCGTCGAGAAGCTGGGCCGCGTGTTCACCGCGTTCGCCGGCTCGGTGCCGGTGCAGCTCGACGTCGAGGTGCGTGGCGAGATCACGAGCCACGACGTGTCGGTCTGGGAGCTCGCCGCGCTCAAGGGCCTGTTCACCGACGTCACCGAGGACCCCGTCACCTACGTCAACGCCCCGCTGCTGGCCAAGGAGCGCGGCTGTGAGTCGCGCCTGGTGACCGACGAGGTGTCCGAGGACTTCCGCAACGTCACCACGCTGCACGGCACCCTGGCCGACGGCACCACGGTGTCGGTCTCCGGCACGCTCACCGGCCCGAAGATGGTGCAGAAGCTCATCGGCATCAACGGCTGGGACCTCGAGATCCCGCTCAGCGTGCACATGGCGTTCTTCGCCTACGAGGACCGCCCCGGCGTGATCGGCGCCGTCGGCAAGCTGCTCGGCGACGCCGAGGTCAACATCGCCGGCATGCAGGTGGCACGCGACGCGCGAGCGGTGACCTCCCTCGTGGCCCTCACCGTCGACCAGGCCATCCCCGCCGACGTCGTCACCGCCATCGGGAAGGAGATCGGCGCCGAGACCGTGCGGGTCGTCGACCTCGTCTGACCCGCGCCCGGACGCACCGAGCGCGCGGCCCAGCGGCGACCGGTGAGCCAGGTCAACAGCCGATGGACCGTGGTCCGGTGAACCGGCTCAGCGCCCCACCGCCAGGCCACGGCGATCGGCCAGCTCCTCGAAGAGCTCCTCCCACCGGGCTGCGGTCCTCCGCGGGTCGAAGTCGCGCACCCGCGCGGAGCCGGCGTCGGCCAGCCTCCGGCGCTCCGCCTCGTCGGAGACCACCCGCAGGACGGCCTCCGACAGCCCGGTCGTGTCGCCCACCGGCACGAGCCGGCCGCTGCGGCCTCCCTCGAGCACCTCGGCGGGGCCGGTGGGGCAGTCGAACGCGACCACCGGGAGCCCGGCGGCCATCGCCTCCAGCAGCACCATCGGCATCCCCTCGCGCCGTGACGGCAGAACGAAGAGCGAGGCCTCGTCGAGGCGCTGGCGGAGGTCGGGGTCGAAGCCCTCGAGGGTGACGGTGCCGGTCAGGCCGGCGGACTCGATCTGTGCGGCCAGGGATGCGGCCTCCGCGCCGGCGCCGAAGATCCGCAGCCGCCAGTCGGGGTGCGCGGCCGCGACCGGGCGCCACGCGTCGACGAGGAGGTCGAAGCCCTTGCGTCGGATGAGAGATCCCGCCGAGACCGCCACGGTGCCGCGCAGGGCCGACCGGCGCAGGGGGTGCCCTGGGGCAGGGCGTTGGGCACGACGTCGACCCGACACGAGTTCCCCAGCAGGGTGCGATAGCTCGCGGCGTCGCCCTCGGTCAGCACGACGACCGCGTCCAGCCGCGGGTAGTGCTCGGTGTAGGAGGCCCGGACCGCAGCGGCCTTGGCGAGGTGGTTGTGCTCCTGGGCGATGGCGACCTGGCGGTCGGTGCGCAGGTGGGCCAGTGCGAGGTTGAGCGAGATCCGGGTGCCCACGACGATGCAGTCATCCTGCGCAGCAACGTACCGGCGAAGCGCGCGGTCGTGGGCCCGGGTGAGCCGGGCGCCGAGCCGGTCGTTCGGGTGGGCGAACCTGCTGGTCGTTCCGGCCAACGCAGCTCTCGACAGGCCTCGCGCCGGGTGGAACGGGCTGGTCAGCGACACGAGCCGCACCCCTGGCGGGACGGGGAAGACCGATCGCGGCCTGCGCTGCGTGACGCTGGCGACCTCGATGTCGTGCCCGCGCTCGGCGAGCAGGCCCGCCATCGAGAGCGTGGTTCGGATCGTGCCCCCACCGCCGTAGGCGTTGAGGAGCAGGTAACGGATCCGCACGGTGATCCTTCCCTGACGCGTGCCCCGGCGAGACGGTCGGCGAGACGGCGCGGACCCCCGGTGGTGGAATCCGTCGGGTGCAGCATGGTGTGGTGCACGTCTCGTCGGTGGAGCGTCCGGATGGTGAGAGAGGTCTGACAGGTACCAGGACGTCCACGTACCGTCGAGGCCATGCAGCGACTCGAGGTACTCCTCCTCATTGCGAGCCGCGGCGGGGTCCGGTAGTCAGCACCCTCGCCGCGGAGACCCCGCGACGTCGCTGACCGCTCGCCGAGACATCCCTCGGCTCGAGCCCCCCGAACCCGAACGACCGACCGGCCCGCAGCGGCCGTGGAAGGCAGCAACGATGAACGAGAACACCACCCTCGACGAGGCCACCCTCGCCCGCCAGGCCCTGCAGGAGTCCATGGACCTGCGCGACCAGGGTCACAGCGACGACTGAGCGACCGGGTCCCACGCTCTGTGTGGGCGGTGGGCCTGACCTGCCGATCGGCACTCCGCACGCCCCGCCGTCCCGCCCTTCCACGGGCTGGGACGGCCGTCCGCATCCCGGTACCTCCTCCTTAGGCTGGAACCCATGACCGAGACCGCACCGCCGTCCCTGGACATCGCCGTCATCGGCGGTGACGGCATCGGTCCCGAGGTGGTCGCCGAGGGCCTGAAGGTGCTCGAGGCTGTCGTCGGTGCCAGCGGTCCGAAGGTCACGACCACGCAGTACGACCTGGGAGCCACCCGCTGGCACGCCACGGGTGAGACGCTGCCCGAGTCGGTGCTCGACGAGCTCAAGGGCCACGACGCCATCCTGCTCGGTGCCATCGGCGACCCGACCGTGCCCAGTGGCGTGCTCGAGCGCGGGGTGCTGCTGCCGCTGCGCTTCGCCATGGAGCACTACGTCAACCTGCGGCCCGCCAAGCTGTACCCCGGCGTGCTGAGCCCCCTGGCCGTCGAGCGGGTGGCCCCGAACGGCATCGACTTCGTGGTCGTGCGGGAGGGCACCGAGGGCCCGTACGCCGGCAACGGCGGTTCGCTGCGCACCGGCACCCCGAACGAGATCGCCACCGAGGTCAGCGTCAACACCCGCTTCGGCGTCGAGCGGGTGGTTCGTGACGCCTTCGCCCGCGCCCAGGCCCGCCCGCGCCGGCACCTCACGCTGGTGCACAAGCACAACGTGCTCACCCACGCCGGGCACCTGTGGCGCCGTACGGTCGACGAGGTCGCGGCCGAGTTCCCCGACGTCGAGACCGCCTACCAGCACGTCGACGCCGCGACGATCTTCCTGACCACCGACCCGGGCCGCTTCGACATGATCGTCACCGACAACCTCTTCGGCGACATCATCACCGACATCGCCGCAGCGGTGGCGGGCGGCATCGGGCTCGCCGCGAGCGGGAACATCAACCCCGAGGGCCGCTACCCCAGCATGTTCGAGCCGGTGCACGGCTCCGCGCCCGACATCGCCGGCCGGGGCAAGGCCGACCCCACCGCCACGATCCTGTCCGTCGGGATGCTGCTGGCCCACCTCGGGCGCACGGCCGAGGCGGAGCGGGTGGAGCAGGCGGTGGCCGCCGACCTCGCCGGGCGGGGCAGCGCGCCGCGCCCGACCAGGGCCGTCGGCGACGCCATCGCCGCCCGTCTCTGACCGGCCCGTCCACGGGTAGCCTCGTCGGGAAGCACCGACGCTCCCCGAGGAAAGGACCACGAGTCCCATGAGCCTGACCTTCGACCTCCAGCGCAACCCCACTCCAGCGACGAAGGAACGGCGTGCCGCGATCCACGCCGACCCGGGGTTCGGCGTGTTCTTCACCGACCACATGCTGCGTGCGGTGTGGACGAAGAGCGGTGGCTGGGGCGACGGGCGGGTCGAGCCCTACGGCCCGATCCAGCTGATGCCCAGCGCCGCGGTACTGCACTACGCGCAGGAGATCTTCGAGGGCCTGAAGGCCTACCGCCATGCCGACGGCTCGGTGTGGTCCTTCCGGCCCGAGGCCAATGCCGAGCGGATGCAGCGCAGCGCCCGCCGCCTGGCCCTGCCCGAGCTGCCCACGGACGACTTCGTGGCGTCACTGCGCGCCCTGCTCGAGGTCGACGAGGCGTGGGTGCCCCCGGCGGGTACCGGTGAGACGAGCCTCTACCTGCGCCCGTTCATGTTCGCGAGCGAGGCCTTCCTCGGGGTGCGGCCAGCGGACGAGGTCACCTACTGCCTGATCGCCTCCCCGGCCGGCGCGTACTTCGCCGGCGGCCTGAAGCCGGTCACGCTGTGGATCTCGGAGCACTACGCGCGCGCCGGCGCCGGTGGCACGGGTGCTGCCAAGACCGGTGGCAACTACGCGTCATCCCTCGCGGGTCAGCTCGAGGGCAACGAGCACGGGTGCGACCAGGCCGTGTTCCTCGACTCCTCGACCCAGACCTTCATCGAGGAGCTCGGCGGGATGAACCTGTTCTTCGTCACCCGCGACAACCGGCTGGTCACCCCCGAGCTCACCGGGTCCATCCTCGAGGGCGTCACCCGCGGCTCGATCCTCGAGCTGGCCAAAGGGCTCGGCCTGGAGCCGGAGGAACGCCGCATCCCGATCCAGGAGTGGAAGGACGGCGTCGTGAGCGGCGAGATCCGCGAGATCTTCGCCTGCGGCACGGCGGCCGTGGTCACGCCGGTCGGTGAGCTGCGGTGGGACGTCGGGTCCGCGCCCTCGACCGCGGGGGAGCGCGGGGGCGAGGTCACGACCACCATCCGCGAGGCCCTGCTCGACATCCAGTACGGCCGTGCCGACGACACCCATGGCTGGCTGACCCGGCTCGCCTGACTAAAGGTTCACCCACAGACCATTTCCACGGCATACTCGCCTCCATGACTCCGGAGCAGTCGCCGCCGCAGCCGAGCCGGCTGCCGGATGCCGTGCTGCGACCCGCCGTCGGCAACGTCTTCGAGACCACTGTCGAGCAGCTCGCCACGGCCATCCGGCTCGGCGTCTTCGTCGCCGGCGAACAGCTGCCGCCCGAGCGGGACCTCGCCGAACGGCTGGGGGTCTCGCGCAACACGCTGCGCGAGGCGATCGCGGCCCTGCGCGACTCCGGCCTGGTCACCACCCGGCGCGGCCGCGGTGGGGGCTCGGTCGTGACGTATGCCGGTCGCGGGCAGGGCGTGGACGCGGCGGTGCTCGACAGCCAGCCGGTGCGAAGCGGCGCGGATCTCGAGGACGCACTCGACTTCCGCCGGGTCGTCGAGCCGGGTGCGGCCCGGCTCGCCGCCACCCGGCGGCTGTCGGGCGGCCAGCGCGACTGGCTCGCCGAGTCGTGCCGCGCGGTGCGCGAGTCCGACGTCGACGGCCACCGCATCGCCGACTCACGGTTGCACCTGGCCATCGCGACACTCACCGGCTCACCCATGGTCGTCGAGGCGGTGACCCGGGCGCAGGCGGCACTCGGTGAGCTGCTCGGCCAGATCCCGGTGCTGCGCATCAACATCGAGCACTCCCACGAGCAGCACGCCGCCGTGGTGGCGGCCATCCTCGCGGGGGACCCCGACACGGCCCGCACGACCATGGAAGAGCACTGCGACGCCACGTCCGCGCTCCTGCGCGGACTCCTCGGATAGCGACACGAAGGGAACACCATGCCGAGCTCGATCCACCCGGGGGGACCCCCGCCGCTCACCGTCGACCAGCTGCGCGCGGCGGTGCTCTCGGGCGAGGTCGACACGGTCATCGTCGCCTTCACCGACATGCAGGGGCGCCTGCAGGGCAAGCGCCTGCACGGCCACTACTTTCTCGAGCACGTGCTCGAGCAGGGCACCGAGGGGTGCAACTACCTCCTCGCCGTCGACGTCGACATGAACACCGTCGAGGGCTACGCGATGTCGTCATGGGAGCGCGGCTACGGCGACATGTTCTTCGAGATGGACCTCACGACGCTGCGGCGCACGCCGGGCCACCCGGCGTCCGTGACGATCCAGTGCGACCTCACCTGGCTCGACGGCAGCGGCGAGGTCGTGCAGTCGCCCCGCGCCGTGCTCGAGCGGCAGGTGGCCGCTGCCGAGGCCGACGGGTTCGCCGCCTTCGCCGGCACCGAGCTCGAGTTCATCCTGTTCGAGGAGTCCTACGAGGCCGCCTGGGACCAGCGCTACCACGGCCTCACCGGCGCCAACCGCTACAACGTCGACTACTCGATCCTCGGCGGCAGCAAGGTCGAGCCGGTGCTGCGCGAGATCCGCAACGAGATGTACGCCGCGGGCATGAACGTGGAGTCGGCCAAGGGCGAGTGCAACTTCGGCCAGCACGAGATCGGGTTCCTCTTCGACGGCGTCGTGCGCACCTGCGACAACCACTCGGTCTACAAGACGGGCGCCAAGGAGATCGCGGCGCGGCACGGCCAGGCGCTCACCTTCATGGCCAAGTTCGACGAGCGCGAGGGCAACTCCTGCCACATCCACCTCTCGTTGCGCGGCACCGACGGCGAGGTGCTCTTCGGCGACGACGAGCGCGACGGCGGCCGCAGCGAGCTGTTCGACCAGTTCATGGCCGGGCTGCTCGCGACCATGAGCGAGCTGACCTACTTCTACGCACCGAACATCAACTCCTACAAGCGGTTCGCTGTCGGGTCGTTCGCGCCGACCGCTGTGGCCTGGGGCACCGACAACCGCACCTGCGCCCTGCGGGTCGTCGGCCACGGGGCGGGGATGCGCGTCGAGAACCGGCTGCCGGGCGGCGACGTCAACCCGTACCTCGCGGTGGCGGCGATGATGGCCGGCGGGCTGCACGGCATCCGGGAAGGATTGGAGCTGCCACCGGTGTGCGAGGGCAACGCCTATGTCGCCGGCTACGAGCACGTGCCCGGCACCCTGGCCGAGGCCCGAGAACTCCTCGCGGGCAGTGCGATCGCCCGTGCGGCCTTCGGCGACGTCGTCGTCGACCACTACGTCAACGCCGCGGACGTCGAGATCGCGGCATTCTCCGCCGCGGTCACCGACTGGGAGCGCGTCCGCGGCTTCGAGAGGCTGTGACACCCACGATGAGCACCACCTACGCCCACGACGTCATCAACCCCGCGACCGAGCAGGTCGTCACCACCATCGAGCTCGTCGGCCTCGAGGAGACCGATGCCGCGATCGCCCGCGCCGTCGAGGTCGGTCCCGCGTGGCGGGCGGTGAGCCCCGCCGACCGGGGGATGCTGCTGCGCCGCTTCGCCGACGCCGTCGAGTTCTCCACCGAGGAGCTGGCGGCGCTGGAGGTCGCCAACTCCGGCCACACCATCGGCAACGCCCGGTGGGAGGCGGGCAACGTCGTGAGCGTGCTGCGGTACTACTCGGCGGCCCCGGAGCGGCTCTTCGGCCGCCAGATCCCGGTCGCCGGTGGTCTGGACGTCACCTTCAAGGAGCCGCTCGGCGTCGTCTCGGTGATCGTGCCGTGGAACTTCCCGATGCCCATCGCGGGCTGGGGCCTGGCCCCCGCACTGGCCGCCGGGAACACCGTCGTGCTCAAGCCTGCCGAGCTGACCCCGCTCACCGCGATGCTGATCGGGCAGCTGGCCCTCGACGCCGGCATCCCCGAAGGCGTCCTCACCGTGCTGCCCGGCAAGGGGTCGGTCGTGGGGGAGCGGTTCGTCACCCATCCCGACGTGCGCAAGGTCTGCTTCACCGGGTCGACCGCGGTGGGTCAGGGCATCATGCGCAAGGCCGCCCACCAGCTCAAGCGGGTGACCCTCGAGCTCGGCGGCAAGTCGGCCAACATCGTCTTCGCCGACGCCGACCTCGACGCCGCAGCGTCGTCCGCCCCGATGAGCTTCCTCGACAACGCCGGTCAGGACTGCTGCGCTCGCACCCGGATCCTGGTGCAACGCAGCGTCTTCGACACCTTCATGGAGCGCTTCGAGCACGCCCTCGAGGGTGTCGTCGTCGGTGACCCCCGCGACGAGTCGACGCAGATGGGCCCGCTGGTGTCCTCCGGTCAGCGCGACACCGTTCGCGGTTTCGTCGAGGGCGCGCAGGATGCCGGTCACCCGGCGGTCGACGTCGCCTTCCGGGGCGCGGCCCCCGAGGGCGCCGGCTGGTGGTACCCCCCGACGGTGGTGCTGCCGCACGGCACCGGCGACCGCGTCTGGCGCGAGGAGGTCTTCGGTCCCGTCGTCGCCGTCATGCCGTTCGACGACGAGGCCGACGCCGTCGCCAAGGCCAACGACACGGCCTACGGACTGGCGGGGTCGATCTGGACGCGCGACGTGGGCCGCGCCATCCGGGTGGCCCGCGGCGTCGAGGCCGGGAACCTGTCGGTCAACAGCCACAGCTCGGTGCGCTACTCGACGCCGTTCGGCGGCTTCAAGGCCAGCGGCATCGGCCGCGAGCTGGGCCCCGACGCGCTCGACGCGTTCACCGAGGTCAAGAACGTCTTTCTCAGCACCGAGGCATAGGAGATCCGCATGGCAGGCAGGCTCGAAGGCAAGATCGCGGTCGTCACCGGGGGCTGCTCCGGCATCGGGTTGGCGACCGTGCGCCGGTTCGCCCAGGAGGGAGCCACCGTCGTCATCGCCGACCTCTCCGACGAGGCCGGGGAAGCCCTGGCCGAGGAGGTCGGGGGCACCTACGTGCACACCGACGTCGCCAGCAAGGACGAGGTCGACCGGCTCTTCGCGACCGCAGTCGAGACGTACGGCAAGCTCGACATCGCCTTCAACAACGCCGGTATCAGCCCGCCCGACGACGACTCGATCCTCGACACCGACCTCGAGGCGTGGCGCCGGGTGCAGGAGGTCAACCTGACCTCGGTCTACCTGTGCTGCAAGGCCGCCCTGCCGTACATGCTCGAGCGGAAGTCGGGCTCGATCATCAACACCGCGAGCTTCGTCGCCGTCATGGGGGCAGCCACCTCGCAGATCTCCTACTCGGCGTCCAAGGGCGGGGTGCTCGCCATGACCCGTGAGCTCGGCGTGCAGTTCGCGCGCGACGGCATCCGGGTCAACGCGCTGTGCCCCGGACCGGTGAACACCCCGTTGCTCAAGCAGCTGTTCGCCAAGGACGCCGAGCGGGCGGCCCGGCGCCTGGTGCACGTGCCGATGGGGCGCTTCGGTGAGCCGGAGGAGATGGCCAACGCCGTGCTGTTCCTCGCCTCCGACGAGTCGAGCTTCATGACCGCCTCGACGTTCCTGGTCGACGGTGGCATCTCGGGCGCCTACGTGACGCCGCTGTGAGCCGTTGCCGACGGCCTCCGGTCATCGGGGTCTCCTGCTACGTCGAGGACGTCGACCGCTCGCCGTGGAGGTCGCAGCGCAGCGCCGTGCTGCCGCACCGCTACGTCGAGCACCTCGAGCGGGCGGGCGCCGTCGCCGTCGTGCTACCGCCCCGCCCGGACGCCGGCGACGACCTGGCTGCCGCCGTGCTGGCGCGCCTCGACGGCCTCGTCATCGCCGGGGGGTCGGACGTGCAGGCCGACCGCTACGGCGCCGACCCGCACCCCACCTCGCAGGCGGCCCGACCCGACCGCGACCAGTGGGAGCTGGCGCTGGCGCGGGTCTCCGCGGCGCACGACCTGCCGGTGCTCGGCATCTGCCGTGGGATGCAGGTCCTGGCCGTCGCCGCCGGGGGCACGCTCGAGCAGCACCTGCCCGACCTCGTGGGCCACGAGGCGCACTGCCCGCGGCCCGGGGAGTACACCTCGCACTCCGTGACCCCCGTCGAGGGCACGCTGCTGGGCGAGCTCCTCGGCACCGCCCCGATCGACGTGCCCACCTACCACCACCAGGCGGTGCGCCCGCAGTCGCTCGTCGGCACCGCGTACCGCCCCTCCGCCTGGCACGCTGACGGCACCCTCGAGGCGATGGAGGACCCCGCTTCCGGCTTCCGGCTCGCCGTGCAGTGGCACCCCGAGGCGGGCGACGACGGGCGCCTCTTCGACGCCTTCGTCGCGACAGCCGCGGGGGGCGACGCGCCCGATGGGCGGGCACCCGTGCGCGATCCGGGTCAGGCCGGGTGACAATCGACCCGTGACCACTCTCAACCCTCTCGCGATCGCCGCGGGGGCCGCCAGCGCCCTCGGGGCGCTCGCCGCTGCGGGCAAGGGGGTCACCGCCCCGCTCGGTGGCCGCCCGACGGGGCTGCGGCTGGAACGGGTGGAACAGTCGCCCGCCTACCGGGCCGGCGCCTTCCACAACACCTCCCGCGGCACGTCGTCCATGCCGTCGGGCCAACGCGACGTGCTGCGCCGCTTCCGCGACAACGCCGAGACCCGCCGCCCGGCGCTGCCGATCCCGGTCATGAGCGCGGCGCACCAGCCGCGCGCCGAGGGGGTGCACGTGACCTGGTTCGGCCACGCCTCGTGCCTCGTCGAGATCGACGGGGTACGGCTGCTCATGGACCCGGTGTGGAGCGAGCGCTGCTCGCCCAGCCAGCACGTGGGGCCACGCCGGCTGCACGCCGTGCCGGTGCCGCTGACCGGCCTGGGCCGCATCGACGCCGTGGTCATCTCGCACGACCACTACGACCACCTCGACATGGACACCATCCGGACGCTGGTGGGGCTGACCTCCGCCGTCCTCCTCGTGCCCCTGGGCGTCGGCGCGCACCTCGACGCGTGGGGCGTGCCCCCGTCGCGCGTGGTCGAGTGCGACTGGGAGCAGGGCCACGACGTGCGCGGCGTACGGGTCACCGCCGTCGAGGCCCAGCACTTCTCCGGTCGCGGCCTGCGCCGTGACGGCACGCTGTGGGCCTCCTGGGTGCTGGCCGGGCGCGACGGCAAGGTCTTCTTCAGCGGCGACAGCGGGTTCTTCGACGGCTACTCGCGCCTCGGGGCGCAGCACGGCCCGTTCGACCTGTCGCTGATGGCGGTCGGCGCCTACGACCCGGCGTGGCACGACATCCACCTCGACCCGGAGGAGGCCGTCGAGGCCACCAGGCTGCTGCGCGGTGGGCTGATCGTGCCGATCCACTGGTGCACGTTCGTGCTCGCGCCCCACCCGTGGGCCGAGCCGGTCGAGCGGCTGCTCGTCGCAGCGGCGAGCCAGGGGATGCCGGTGGCGGTGCCCCGCGTGGGTGACCGGGTCGACCCGTCGAGCCCGCCCGGGCTCGATCCCTGGTGGGAGCTGACCGTCGACGGCGCCCCGGCCCGCGCCTGAGCGGTCAGGGCCCGCGCCTGAGCGGTCAGGGGCGGCGCCCGGTCACGGCCTCGGCCATGGCGGTGAGCGCCTCCCGGCTGGTGTACCGGGGCGTCCATCCGAGCTCGCGCGTGGCCCGGCTGGTGTCCATCACCACCGAGGTACGTGCCACGTGCACCCACTCCAGCATCGCGGGGGCCCACGGTGCGCGCGACACCGTCGCCGAGGCAGCAGCGGCCAGCGCGTGGGGCACGCGCACCCCACGCCCACCGAGGGCCCGCGCGACCTCGCTGAGCGAGACCTCACCCCGGCCCGCCACGTTGTAGGCGCCGGGTGTGCCCCTGCCGAGCACGGCGGCGGTGCCGGCCGCCGCGAGGTCGTCGGGGTGCACCAGCTGGAGGGCGACACCGGGGTCGGGCAGCAGGGGTTTCAGCACCGGTGCGACGCCGGCGCCCGCCCGCAGCAGCGAGGCCACCACCGGACCGGCCTGGTTCCACGGCATCGAGTCGGCGAGCACCGTGGCGGTCGGCCCCGCCACGATGCAGGGGCGCAGCACGTAGACCTCGAGCCCCGACCCGTCGGTGACCTCCCGGAGCAGTGCCTCGGACTCCGACTTCTGTCGCGAGTAGTAGTGCTCGCGCGACCCGCGGGTCGGCACGTCCTCGGTGAGGGGCAGCGGGTTGTCCTGGTGGTAGCCGTAGGCCGCCACCGACGAGGTGTAGACCAGCCGGCTCGGCCGGGATGCCGCAACGGTCGCCTCGAAGACCGTGCGCGCCCCGGCCAGGTTCACCCGGCTCGTCTCCGCGTGCGAACCCATAATCAGGAAGGCCAGGTGGACCACGACGTCCGCCTCCTCGACCAGGGCGTCGACCGCCGTACGGTCCAGGACGTCGCCCTGCCGGTAACGGGTCTTGGCCCACCCCCGGGCGGCCGGGTCGAAGGGCCTGCGGGCCATGCCGAGGATGCGGTCGACGCCGGTGGCGCCCTCGAGGGCCTCGATGAAGGAGGTGCCGACCTCGCCCGTCGGACCGGTGACCGCGACAGTGAGACCCATGGGGTCAGTCTGCCCCGCGCGGCCAGCATGTGGACGTGTCATGTGCGAACACCCTGTCCTCGTGGGACAGTGAGCGCGTGACGTTCCGTGACGTGGCCACCACCACGATCATTATCGGCTAGCGCGACGAGACCTCCTCGTCGCGCAGACCTCCCGCACCCGGGGGGTCTTTTGCTTGTCGGGAGCGTCGCGGGCGCGGCGTCACCGGGAAGCAGGGTCGCACCGCCCCCACCCCCGGGCGGCGCGACGGCAGCGCCGGTCCGACAATGGTCGGAGCACCACACGTCCCGCCCCGGCCCTCACGGGCCGGGGCACAGACGCCGGGTGACCGGCATACCGATTTCCGGGTGAGCAGCGATGACCGACATCCACGTCTACGACACGACCCTGCGCGATGGCGCGCAGCAAGAGGGCCTGAACCTCTCCGTGGCGGACAAGCTCGCCATCGCGTGGCACCTCGACGAGCTCGGAGTCGGCTACATCGAGGGCGGCTGGCCCGGCGCCAACCCCAAGGACACCGAGTTCTTCGCGCGGGCGGCCGCCGACCTGCGGCTGCGCAACGCCACGCTCGCGGCCTTCGGTGCGACCCGGCGGGCCGGTGGGCGGGCGGAGAGCGACCCCCTGGTGCGGGCTCTGATCGACAGCCGGGCGACCGTGGTGACCCTCGTCGCGAAGTCGCACACCGGCCACGTCGAGCGCGCCCTGCGCACCACTCTCGCCGAGAACCTCGAGATGATCCGCGACACCGTCTCGTTCCTGCGCGGCGAGGGCCGCCGCGTCTTCCTGGACGCCGAGCACTTCTTCGACGGGTACGCCACCAACCGCGACTACGCGCTGGAGGCCGTGCGCGTCGCCGCCGAGGCCGGCGCGGAGGTCGTGGCCCTGTGCGACACCAACGGCGGGATGCTGCCGAGCCAGGTCGCTGACGTCGTCGACGACGTGGTGCGCAGCACCGGCGCGCGGGTCGGCATCCACTGCCACAACGACACCGGGTGCGCGGTCGCGAACTCGATGGCCGCCGTCGACGCCGGCGCCACGCACGTGCAGGGCACGGTGAACGGCTACGGCGAGCGCACCGGCAACGCCGACCTGCTCACGGTGGTGGCGAACCTCCAGCTCAAGAAGGGCCTGCCGCTGCTCGAGCCGCACCGGTTGCAGGAGGCGACCCGCATCGCCCACGCGATCGCCGAGGTCACCAATGTGCCGCCGTACTCGCGCCAGCCGTACGTCGGGTCGAGCGCGTTCGCGCACAAGGCCGGCCTGCACGCCAGCGCCATCAAGGTCGACCCCGACCTCTACCAGCACATGGACCCCAAGGCCGTGGGCAACGACAGGCGGATGCTGGTGTCCGACATGGCCGGTCGCGCCTCGATCGAGCTGAAGTCCCGCGAGCTCGGCTTCGACCTCGACTCCGCCAAGGAGGAGGACAACGCGATGCTCGCCCGGGTGCTGCGGGCGGTCAAGGAGCGCGAGCTGCGTGGTTACACGTTCGACGCGGCCGACGCGTCGTTCGAGCTGCTGCTGCGCCGCGAGATCGACGGCTCGCTGCCGGCCTTCTTCGAGGTCGAGTCGTGGCGGGTCATCACCGACGCGCGCGCCGAGGACGAGGCGGTGTCGGAGGCGACGGTCAAGGTCGTCGCCGCCGGTGAGCGGGGCGTGCGCACCGGTGAGGGCAACGGACCGGTCAACGCGCTCGACCACGCGCTGCGCTCGGCCCTGGGCAAGGCCTACCCCGAGATCCGCAACCTCGAGCTGATCGACTACAAGGTGCGCATCCTCGACGCCGCCCACGGCACCGATGCCGTGACCCGGGTGCTCATCGAGACCTCCGACGGCACCACCTCGTGGACCACCATCGGCGTCGCGGCCAACATCCTCGAGGCCAGCTGGGACGCGCTCGTCGAGTCGGTCACCTACGGCCTGGTCCGCGCCGGCGTCACTCCCCGCTGACCGCGCACCGCGTCCCCACATCGATTGGGGGACGGAAGTAGGCGGTCGCAGCCATCGTGGCTCCCGCTCCTGCGGTCGTCGCCGCATCGAGCACGTTGAGCAAACGGTGGCGCAGGGCGTTCGAGCGCTCGGCGAACTGGCGCTGCCGCTCCAGGTAGGCCGCCTTGCCCTCGGGCGTCTCGATCGGCACCGGCTGGTAGCCGAGCTCGCGCAGGTCGTAGGGGGAGGCCTCCATGTCGAGCACCCGGATCTCAAGGGCGAGGTCGAACGCGTCGGCGACCAGGTCGCTCGGCACGAGCGGGGTGAGCTTGAAGGCCCACTTGTAGACGTCCATCCCGGCATGCAGGCAACCGGGCTGTTCCATCGCCACCTGGCCGTCCCGGGTGGGGTGCAGCGCGTTTCGCGGGCGCGCCGACTCGGTGAAGAACCGGTAGGCGTCGAAGTGCGAGCAGCGGATGCCGTGCCGCTCCACCACCGCGTCGGTTCCCTCGCTGCCGAGCCGCAGCGGCCAGCCCGCGTGCCGCACGTCGTCGGCCGCGATGCCGTGCACCATCGCCCACTCGTGCAGACCGAAGCAGCCCAGCTGCGGCGGCCGGGACAGTGTGGCGGACAGCAGTTCCCGTACGAAGGTGATGGTCGAGCCGCGTGCGGTCAGGAAGGGCTCGAGGTCGACCTCCACCCCGTCTCCCACCACGCGGTAGTGGGTCCACGTGGCGCGGGGGAGGTGGGCGGCATCCTCGAGCACGACCCCCGCGCCCGGGTGCCAGCGTCGCAGGCGCGCTGGGGAGTTGGCGTAGTACCGGAAGAGGAAGTCCTCGACGGGGTGGGTCCGTCCACCGGCACGGCGCTCCCGGTGGGCGGCGGTGGACGCGTCGACGCGGGCCTCGTGGGCGGCCGCGAGGGCCTCCCACTGCGGCTTCGGCAGCGAGCGCAGGTTCACCGCACCACGGTACCCACGCGACGAGGCTCCGCGGCGAGCACCCCGGGGCCTCGTCGCACGGCTCAGTCCTTGGGGTAGGGGCCGTACTGGTTGTCGTTCTCGCTGTCGAGGACGAAGAACACGAGCAGCACGACGAACCCGATGATCGGGACGAGGCCGATCAGCAGCCACCAGCCGGTGCGACCGGTGTCGTGCAGCCGGCGTAGGTCGTGTCGCCGTAGGTGAGACCCGCGGCCCGGTCGATGGCGTTGGCGGCGATGAACACGAGGGTGACGAAGAGGTACCACCACCAGTACTCGCGGCGTCGAGCCCGACCGGAGAAGGTGGCGTACTTGGACACGACGGTGCTGACGGCCTGGCCGAACGACATGACACGCTCCTGTTCCGGGGGAAGAGCCTCGAGAACCACGGTAGTGACGGGTCCCCTGGTGGCGGGGGAGATCCCGGCCACACGCGTCGGGGGTGTCGCCGGGAACCCCGGGGGCCGTCCCGTTCGTCGTGAGGAACGATGGGGTGCAACGTCGGTTCCGCTCCTCGACCTGCATCTGACCTCCACCTGACCTCCACCTGACTGATGAGGCACTTCATGCGTAGGACGATCCCGCTGGCTGCCGCGCTCGCCGTGACCCTGGCCCTCACGGCGTGCGGTGGGGACCCCGAGCCCTCGACGTCGAGCGCCGCCACGAAGCCGGCCCCGAGCGCGTCGCCCTCCGCCACACCGTCGCCGAGCGCATCCGGGGGCGGTGGCCTCTACGTGGCGTTGGGTGACTCGCTGGCTGCCGGGTACCAGCCGGGGGGCGCGGAGCTGCGTGACACCGCATACCCGGCCCTGACGGCCACGCGGCTCGAGGCCGGCGGCGGCGACCTGACGCTCGAGAACCTCGGCTGCAGCGGCGAGACGACCACGTCTCTGGTCAAGGGCGGCACGTGCGACTTCGCCGCCGGCAGCCAGCTCGAGCAGGCCGAGAAGCTGCTCGCGGCCAGCACGGACGTCGCACTCGTGACGATCGACATCGGTGGCAACGACCTGCTGCGGTGCGTGCGCGGCGGGGCCCAGATCGACACGGCCTGCGTCAGGACGGGCGTCGCGACGGTGAAGAAGAACCTCCCGGCGATCCTCGAGCGGCTGCGCGCCGCCGCCGGCGACGACGTCCCCGTGCTCGTGCTCGGCTACTACAACCCCTGGCTGGCGGCGAAGGCACTCGACCAGCCGGTCAAGGGCGTTGACGCGGCCGCCAAGGCCTACACGACGTTGAGCACGACCATCGAGGCAGCGGCGAAGCAGACGGGGACGACGTTCGTCGGGCTCGACGAGGCGTTCTCGACCAACGACACGACCCCGACGACCATCAACGGCCGCTCGGTGCCCCAGAACGCGGCCAAGATCTGCACGCTCACCAACATCTGCACCGCCGGCGACATCCACCTCACCGACGAAGGGGCCGCGACCGTCGCCCGGGTGCTCGCGAAGGCCGCCCAGAAGGCCGGTGTCTCCTGACCCTAGGAGCGTGGGTCTGTATGCGTCGAGGTGGGTCCGGCAACTTCACCGGGCGGCGGGGGTTGGTTATCACTTCTGAGCGCGGGTGAGCCGGCATGGCGCCGTTAAGGGCGGTGTGGGCGGTGTCGGGCCGCTGAGGGGCTCGGGCGGCCCGGGCGGGCTTGTCCTCAGCCGGTGGCCAGGGTTGCCAGCCCGTCTGTTCCGACGTGGCCGTGCAGTTTGCGCAGGTTGTGGCATGCCGCGAGCAGCAGCCATTCCCCCTTCGCTGCGTCGAGGCCACGCAGGAGCAGCTGCTTGGCGTTCTGCAGGGTGGCCATCTGCCCAAAGACCGGTTCCACGATCACCTTGCGTCTGGCGTAGGCCGCCCGGCCCTTCTTGGTGGTCAGCTTCCGCGCCATCCGCTGTCTGGGGGTCGCGTCGGTCGGGATCCGGCCACGGGGCGATGCCGGGAGCGGGTCGTCGTGCTTTGTTCGGCCGGTGGCGATGAAGAACTCAGTGCCGGTCGATGCGCCGTTCTCGGCTGCCCGGGTCAGGTTGTCGGCCGAGCAGTAACCGGCGTCCGCGAGCATCTCCTGGGGCGCTCGGCCAGTGTTGGCGGTGGTCTGTTCGGTCATCGGGATCAGGTTGGCCACATCGGCAGCGCAGTCGGTGACGTCGGCGGCGACGATCACCTGGTGCTCTTGATCGACGACGGCTTGGCCGTTGAAGCACTGATGGAACGACCCGTCGGAAGTCTTCATGATCTTCGACTCCGGGTCGGTGAAGTTGCGCTGCGCCTTCGGCTTCGGCACCGCCCTTGCTCCTGCCTGCGCGACGCGTTCAGCGACCGTGTCGTCGTCCTCGCCCCGGTCTCGCCCCTGGGCTTGCGCTGCTGCCTCGGCGCTTTCGCGGGCGTCGTCCTGCAGGGCCTGCTTGGCCTCACGGATCTTGGCCAACCGGGTCTCGCGGCGGCGTAGCTCCTCGGGAAGCTCGTCGCCGCGACGGTTCTTGCCGTACCGGGCGTCCTCGGCCTTGTCGATCGCTTCGGCCTCGGCGAGCAGGTCGGAAACCTCCGCAGCCAGGATCTTCTCCTTCTCACTCATCCGCGCATAGCTCATCGCCTTACGGCGTGAGGCGTTCGCGCGCAGCTTCGTGCCATCCAGGGCGACCCGGCCCAGAGTGACCATCCCCGCTGCCTGACACAACGCCAACGCCTGCACGAACACGTGTCCCAACGCGGACAGGTGTCGTTTCCGGAACCGGGCGATCGAGCGGTAGTGCGGTGCCTGACCGCCCGCGAGCCAACGGAACGCGACCACGTCGACACAAGCGGCCTCGAGCTTGCGCGAGGACCGCACCCCGGTGGTGTAGCCGTACAGCAGGATCCGCACCATCAACCGCGGATCGAACGGAGGCGCACCACGACCCTCGGTGTAGGCCAAGTGGATCCGGGACAAGTCCAAATGCTCATCGACCAGGTCGGCGATGAACCGGGCCATGTGATCGGCTGGCAACCACTCATCCAACGACGGCGGCAACAACAGGTCTTGGTCCGGGTCGAAAGCCCGGAACGTCTTGTCCACCGCACCCTTGGCCACCGCCCGCACCGTCCCCGCCTCTTCGGGACCTACCTCGAACAAGCCCTCAGGGTTCTCATCGCCTCGCACACCAGATTCTCTCCCGAGCCAGCGCCGCGACCGAGTACCCCAGCTGGCGTGTTACTGACCCACGCTCCTAGCGGGACTTTCCTAGTTAGCTCGAGGCAGTCACGTAAACGTGCAGGTCAGGGCCGTGTTGGTGGTGGGCTGGGTGTATGACCTAAGTGCGTGGAGCCCATCGGGTGAGGGTGAAGACCTCGCTGAGCTGGTCTTGGG
>JBBQWX010000075.1:0-21086 GCA_038210185.1 Actinomycetales bacterium | reverse complement strand
TGAACGCGACGACCGACGGGGTGGTGCGGCCACCCTCGGCGTTCGCGATGATGGTGGGCTCGCCGCCCTCGAGGACGGCGACGGCGCTGTTGGTGGTGCCGAGGTCGATGCCGACTGCACGTGCCATGTGGTGGTTCTCCTTGCGTTGGTGCCTGGTTGAGTGCTTAGGGCTCAAGGTAGACCGATCGGCTGCCATGAGCAAACGAGCCGCTCAAAACTTGCGTTCACATGACTCAACTCTTGATCAGCGCGTGGTGTTCCCGGCCCTGTCCTGAGATCGACCAATAGCTTCTGTGGGATCTCACGCAACTTGTCCTTGTCTCAATAACTTGTCACGGGCGTGTCGCTGTCTCATCAACTTGTCACCGGGGAGGACGCTCGGAGCTGTGAGCCGGTCGCCGCAAGGCGGGGTTGAGTTTCGCTACACGTCCCCCGAGGGCGAGGACGTCGTAACGACTTTGGCGGCCGCACAGCCTGACCTCGTGGTGGCCGGCATGCCGGTACGGAGATTCGGCTGGCACGCGGGGATGCGGCACTATCCGGGCTGGTGGTGGTCGTCGACCCGAGGCGACCTGATCGGCTACGAAAGCCTTCTGGAGCGCGACCGGCTCATGCTGGCCGACTTCGACCCGGACGTCGTTGCAATCGCGAGCCAGCCGTTCGGAATCACCGGATGGACAGGAGGCTCGGTCCGGCGGCACGTGCCGGACTACTTGCTGCGGATGGCTGCTGACCGGGTTCTGGTGGTCGACGTCAAGCCGGCCGAGCTCCTCAGCAAGCCGGCGGTCGCCGAGGTCCTGGACTGGACCGCGCACCTCATGGCTGAGCGGGGATGGCGGTACGAGGTGTGGTCCGGGGCTCCGGAGCCCCGACTCAGCAATGTTCGCTTCCTCGCTCAAGGCCGCCGCAGGAGCTTGGTGGACCCGGCGGCGTTGTCAGCGCTGAACGCAGCCGTGGTCCCCGGTCTGACCCTGTCAGAGGCACTCGCGCGGGCTGCCCGTTCCGGGCGCGCTCAGGAGGCGCACCTTCGCTCGGCGATGGTGGCGCTGCTGTGGTGGCAGGTGTGGCTTGTGGACCTCGACGCCCCGTTGACCGGGGCATCGACGATCGAGGGAGTCAGGGAGGATGGCCGTGGCTACAGGAGTGCTTGAGGTCCGCGCCGGCAGCCGGTTGTGGTTCGACGGGCAGGCGTGGACGGTGTGCGAGGTGCTAACCGACACGGTGCGGCTGCAGGACGGGTCGAGCGGATTCCGGACGGTGACCATCGGTGACTTGCTGGCATCGGCGTCCGGGGTGGGCGGTCCGGAAGACAAGATGCCCGTTGATGAGGCGTTGTCCTCGGTTGCGCTGGCCTCGTTGACGAGCAAGCAGCGCGGCGAGGTCGAACGCGAGGCGGCTGTCTTGTCACGGTTGCTCTCAGAGATGTCCAGCGCTGAAGCTCCGGCTGGGTCGGTGCAGCTGAATGCTGCGGCTGAGGTCTTGGGGGTCTCAGTTCGTACCGTGCGACGCCGTCTGCGGCGGTTCGATGCGCTGGGCCCGGCCGGGCTGGTCGACGAACGCCTGCTCAAGGACGCTCGCCGGACCGTCGACCCCCGCTGGGACGAGGCGTGCATCAGCGTCCTTGAGGAGTTCACGAACCAGTCGACGCCCTCTCAGCAGACCGTCCTCCGTCGGGCGACAAAGGTGTTCTTGGCTGCCGCACCCGACGGGGTGGCGCCATCGCGGCCCACTGCTTACCGTCGTTTGGGCGAGCTCGACCACGGCAGGTACACCTTCGGGGAGGCCAAGCAGCGACGCTCGGTGGCCAAACGTCCGCAGGGTGTGTTGGGTCAGCTCAGGCCCACCCGGCCAGGTGAGTACCTACTGCTCGATGGCTACAAGCTGGACGTCTTCGCCATGGAGCCGGTCACCCTGCGCTGGGTCAACACCGAGCTCACCGTCGCGATGGACCTGTTCGACCGGTCGATCAAGGGGATCCGGCTGCGGCCTGTGGCCGCGAAGTCCGCCGACGTCGCCAGCGTCTTGTTCCAGGCGCTGACCCCGCAGCAGTGGGGGACCCGTCAAGACTCCCCGTCCGGGCCCTACGCCGGCGTGCCTGAGCACGTCGTGCTTGGAAGCGTAGGGGTGCTGCCCGACACGATCGTCATCGACCACGGCAAGGTTTACACCTCGGAGCACACCCTCAGCGTTTGCCGGCGGCTGTGCATCTCGATCCAGCCGGCGATCCCGAACAAACCGACCGACAAACCCGCCCTGGAGCGGTTCTTCCGGAGCCTGCGCCTGTCCCTGTTGGACAAGCTGACCGGGTACAAGGGCCCGAACATCCACTCCCGCGGCCAGGACGTGGAACGGGGCGCGTTCTACTACGTCGACGAGCTCGAACAGCTGATCCGCGAGTGGGTCGGTGATGTGTACCACCGCAAAGCCCACCAGGGCTTGTGCGACCCGCGCCTGCCCACGGTCGAGCTGTCGCCGCAGGAGATGTTCAACCGTGGCATCGCTATCGCCCGGCTGCTGCGGCTCCCCGCGGCCGAGCAGCTGCACTACGAGCTCCTCGAGGTGGCGTGGCGACAGATCCACCACTACGGCGTGGACATCGACGGACGCCGCTACGACGGGCCCGCCCTGAACCCGTACCGTGGCCGCCGCTCCCCCCACGCAGGAGCCCACCCCGGGAAGTGGCCGTTCCTGGTCGACGTCGACGACGTCCGGACCGTCTTCTTCCAAGACCCAACCGACCAAAGTTTCCAGCGCCTTGACTGGCGCCTCGCGGCCGGGATCAGCGCCCCATTCTCCCAAGACGCCGCTGACTACACCCGCCGCGTCAGCGTCCACGAGCAGCGGCACGTCGACCCGCAGCAGGCTGTTGAGGATCTACTCACCCGTTGGAGCCGAGAGGAGGTGATGGGTCGCCGAGAGCGCAACCTGGCCATCCGTCTGGCGGCCCAGCCAGCTCAGCCAGGCGATGGCCTGCCTGCTGACGCGGAACGGGCGTCGCTGCCTGGAGTGATCGACCTGCTCTCCCGGCGCACCCCGGCCACCGCCGAGCGACAGGACCCCCCGGACGACCTGGACGTTTTCGAGCGGTACTACGCCGCGCACCCCGACATCGAGCTCTTGGAGGTGTTCGACGAATGAGCAACCCTTGGGCTGACTGGTTGGCCGTGCACGACACCGCACTGTTCCAGCTGTCCCGCAAGGCTGGCTGGGACCGGTTCGTCAACACCGCACCGCGGGCCGACTTCCCGACCTTGAGCCTGGCGGAAATGAGCGCCTTGACGCAGGAGGCGGCTCAGGACTACGCCGAGGCCCGCAATGTGTGGAACGCGAACCCGCCGACGGTGCGGACCCAGCAGCTGTCCGCCGCCTACCAGGTGATGGATGACGTGATGGCCTCGGGCCGGCGTGACGCGGACAAGCTACGCGGGTCGGTCGTCATCGACGCCGAACCCCACCTGGGCAAGACCACCATCGCGACCCGGTACGCGCGGGACTTCCACCGCCGCGTCTACCGGCGGCACGGCCCACTGACCGCTGAGGGGCATCAGCGGCTGCCGGTCGCGTTCTTGCCGTTGACGGCCGGGGTGACCTTGAAAGGGCTGAACCAGAAGCTGTTGGAGTTCTACGGGCACCCGGCTGCCCGCCGCGGATCACGCACCGAGCTGACCAGCTTGGCGATCGACTGCGTCGCAAGCTGCGACACGAGGATGATCGTCATCGACGACCTGCACTTCGTCGACTTCGCCGGCCGGCACGGCACCGAGGTGTCCAACCACCTCAAGGGACTGGCCAACGAGCTGCCGGTGACGTTCATCTTCATCGGGGTCGGGCTGCGCGAACGCCGGTTCTTCGACGAAGGGATGCTCGGCCGGGCCACCGTGATGGCCCAAACCAGCCGCCGGGCGACCAGGTGCCCGGTGGTCCCGTTCGCCATCGACACCGACGCCGGCGCTCGAGCATGGAGCACCCTGCTGGCCACGCTGGAGCAGCATTACAAGCTCGCCAAAGCCCGGCCGGGCATGCTGACCGACCACGCGCAGCTGCTGCACCGACGCACCCAGGGCCGGATCGGGTCGCTGACCTCGCTGCTGGACCGAGCGTGCCTGCGTGCGATCGGAACCGGTGCGGAAGTTCTGGACCACGACCTGCTCAGCCTGGTCCCGGTCGACAATGCCGCCCACCAGCTCAGCCGCCCGGCCTGACCGCCGGCCTGGGCCGGCGCCGCTGGCGCTCGGTCCGATCCGGCCGCGGCTGGTCCCCGGCGGGTACGACATCACCCGGTTGCCGCTGGCCGTCCCCCCAGCGCCGGGTGAGCAGCTCGCCTCCTGGCTGGTGCGCTGGGCCGGCCGGTACGCGCTGCCCGTGTCCGCCCTGCTCAGCGCGCTCGGGGCCGCCACCCCGCCCGCGCCCGCGCCGCGGGTCGAACGACACCTTGCTGGTCTGGCTGGCACCATCGCGGCCGCGGCTGGGCTGCCCGCGCTGCCGCACTCCCCCACCGCAGCGGCGGCGACCGCCCAGGTGGTCCGGTACCTGAGCGAGTACCACGCCCGCGACGCCGCGATCCCGGCCCGGTCCCGATACTGCCCGCGGTGCCTGGCCGAGTCCGGCGGTGTCTGGCTCGCGGCGTGGACCGAGCCACTGGAGCTGGTCTGCACCCGGCACCGGCTGATGCTGCTGCGAAGGTGCCCGACCTGCCGACGCGCCCGCTTCACCACCTCGGCGTGGATGACCCACGACAGCGACCCGTGGACCTGCGCCGAGCCCGCACCCATCGCGGGGCACGTGCCGCGGACCAGGCACGCCCTGTGCGGGCAGGACCTGCGCCAGGCACCGACCACTGCCGTCAAGGACGACACCATCGACCTGCAGCGCTGGCTTCGGTCGCTGTGCAACGCGGCCGAGAGCGACCCGCACGGCGCCGGAGTCGCGTGCGGCTTCCCGGTCAATCACCGCGACCGGTTCGACGCCGTCCTGGAGCTAGCCGTCGAAGGCCTCGGCGACATCCGCCACCTCACCCGACCCGACCTCAACCCCGAACCCCTGCTCGAAGCCCTGACCCGGGCCCGGGCTGTCCTGGGCCAACCCGACGCGGACACCGCCGCCACCCTCGCCGGGCGCCACCACCTGCTCCACCCGGCTGGACCAGTGACACCCGTGGCGCCGGACCACGTCCTGACCCAGCGGCGCCGCAACCCGCTGCTGGCCGCGATCCGGCTTGCCTCCCTTGCCGAGCACCTACCACCCAGCAGCCAACTCGTGTTCCGCACCGGCAGCGGCAGCCCTCGCTACCCCACAGCGCCGGCACCCGGCCGGGAGGCGCCCGCGGCGGACCAAACCCAGCTGTCCTGGATCCCGCAGCTGCTCTGGCCCGGCCAGCTCCACCCGTGGGTCACCGACGACTACCTCGACCGCGCCGCCGCCGCCATGATGCTCGCCAAGGTCGGCAGCGCCCGCCCCTGGCGGCTCATCGCCATCGACCTCGGGCTGCCCGCCGGGTTCGCAGTCCATCCACCGAACCTGGTGCGCCACCTGCAACACGTCGGCGCATGGCCCGCCGTCCTGCGCAGGCTCGACGAACTGGCCACCGCCTTGGAGGCCGACCCGCCACCGATCAACTACCAAGCTCGCCGCTGGACCTCCGCGGACCACGACCTGCTCGTCGCAGCCGTCAACCGCACCAGACTCACCCTCGGGCCCGTCCACGGCTGGGTCAGCACCCACCTACTGGTCGAAGTGTTCTGGCAGGTCTACACCGGCGGCGACCTGCGCCTAGCCGCCCCATCCACGGGCACCCTCCTGGACGCCGACCAGTACCACGACGACGAGGGCGCCCATGTGGACCCAACCGCCGACCCCGACCTGCTGGGGTTCCTGACCACCACCGCGGACCTGGTCAGCCGGGCCACCGGCACCGGAGCATCTGAGCCGCTGACCTGGCAGCCGCCTTGAAGAGCACCGGCAGCCGCCGTCGACACCGCGACGCGCCCGCCGAATCCGCCCTGGAGTGAGGTGATCCCGGACCTACCACCCCAGCACAGCGCCGACTACGCCACCCAAGTCACCCGCGACACCGCCTTGGTCCTTGCCGACCACCCATCGTCGCGGTCGGTGCGCGACCGAGTTGTGGCCCACCTCGATGCCAGTTTCGGCATCAGCCACCCATGCGCATTGGAAGGGCTCATCCCGACCGCCATCGCGACGTACCGAGCGCTCAGCGGACTCCCCCAAGACGACACCACCGTGGAACCGAGAGTCCGACGCCTCGTGCGACACAGCCTCACCCTCGACGCCCGCCCCTTCACTGGAGCCAGTGACGTCAGCTGGGGTCTAGGCAACCACCTGACTGGCCCACCCACATGCAAACAAAGGCACGGGCACCACCAGACTTTGGCCACCATCCCGGACGACCCCACGCTGCCATGAGCACGCTGGCCATTCCGGTCGAGAGCATGCAACAACGCATCAGCGCCTTCAGGATCGACTGCCGTCGACCACAGCCCAGTCGTCGTGACGCAGCCCGCTGCCGTTCACGGCCGCGACGACTCCACCGCGCATGGCCCCCCTCCCCCGGCCGAGGATGCACTATCCGCGGCAAAGTAGTGCGTCCCCATGGTGCGCATCAGGACTCGCGCCAGTATCGTTTCGTCAGTCGATGAGAGGCACGCCATGGCCGGAGCAGAGAAGCGCATCCCAGGGCAAAGCAACGCCGACTACGGTCGCGCTCAGTCTGACCCCAACGCAAACTTCCTCGGAACGCAGTCCTTGGAGGGACGCGGAGATCTCACATGGATTATCGGCGCGTTTGGAGCCCTGTCGGCGTGGCGGAAGCGCCGCAAGCGGGTCAAGCGCTGAGCCGTTGGACACCGTCTCGGCCCACCGGGGCCCTTCGCTACACGCGGCAGTTCCGGACGTATTCGCTTTGAGCGGACCGCTTGGCATCCGTACGGTTCAGGCCATGGATCCCACTGCGTTCGCCGGTTTGCGCGCGGAGGTGGAGTCGCTGTTCCACAGCGTTGGACCGCGCTCGTGGCTGGCGTCGCGACCGGCTGCTCAAGGGCCCGCCGTGGAGGAGTACTCCCGTTGCCTGGATCCGGGGAAGTACCTGATCACGCAGCAGCGCGCGACGGCGTGGTCCTCGGCGTTGGTCGACAGCGGAGTCGCCATCTCCAACCGGATGGGGCCCCGAACGCTTGGGCACTGGGGGGCAGTAGAGACCACCTCGCTGGTTTCGAGCCGTCGTGGCACCGAACCGGTGTTCCTCCACTTCACTTCGGAGCACCTGCCGGGAGTGATCGTCGCCTACGGCAACCCTGACGTCGTGCTGACCGCCTAACCGGTGTGCGGGTGCGACGCCTGCGACGACGGCAGCGGTCCGCTGCTCGAGGCGATCGATGAGGCGTTTGAGTCCATCGTGCTCGGTGAGGTCCTGATCGAGCACGGCAAACGGACCGCCCGCGTGGTGACGCACACGGGCGAGTCCACCTCATCAACCCTTGACCCAGATCCCAGCTGGGTTGTCGGGCGGTGGAATGGTGCGCCTTGGCTCTACTGAACCCCCGGTGACTACTCCCGGCAGGTGTTCACTGCCAGCGGCAAATCCGGTAAACGCCTCACGCTGACGTCCGGTCGCTTCCTTCGCGATACTGACTCGCGTAATCACCACCGAATTACGGGACTGCGAGCGGAGGGGAGGGATCGTCAGTTCAATAGAACGGTATCGATCGGGAACCTTCGGGGTCCGGCAACCCGATGTCTCGGGTGGGCGCCGCCAAAGTCCGAGCAGGGGTCTGCGGCAGTATGGGACAGCCGGCTGCGCGGGCATCCTCGCAGGAGGCTGTCCCACGCGTGGACCCACCGAGTTCACCCGGTCGGCTCGGTCAGCCTTCGAGGACCTGGGCTGGAGCCTCGGCGAGCCCCGTGTGGGGACGACCAGCTACACGACGTCTCGGCGCTGCACGGCGAGCAGTCCGACCCCGGCTGGGACGAGTGCCCAGGCGGCGACCGCCAGGAGAGCGGCCCACAGGGCGATGTCGGTGCTGGCGCCGGAGATCACCGCGAACAGGTTGGTCGGGACCCAGGCACCGGCGTCGCTGAGTAGCTGGGCGGTGAGGGGTGGCATGACGAACAGCACCAGCACGACGGCGGTGACCGCACCCCCGACGTTGCGGATGACGGCCCCGAGACCGGCGCCCAGGACGGCACCGACCGCTCCGGCCAGGGCGGCGGTGGCCAGGAGCTGGGTGAGGTCGGTGGTGGAGACCAGGAAGCCGTAGCTCGTGCTGCGCAGTGCGACGGCGACCCCAGTGACGACGAGGGCCTGGCCGACCAGGGCCAGGATCGCGCCGGCCCCCGCGACGGCGGTGAGCTGCGCGAGGACGGCCCGCTGCCGGCGTGGGGCGGTCAGGAAGGTCGGCACCACGGTGGCGTGCCCGTACTCCCTGGCCGCCGCGATGGCGCCGAACAGGGCGGTGCCCAGCATGGCGTTGAAAGCGAAGGCCATCAGCGACTGCTGGTCCGCGGCGGTGGCGATGAACGCCTTGCTGCCCCCCATGTCGGTGCCGAACGCGACGATCGCCGCGTCCAGGCCGGCGATGACCACCAGCACGGCGAGGAACGCCCAGGGAAGCTTCGTGGTGGTCAGCTTGCGGATCTCCGCGCGGACCAGTGCGATCGATGTCATAGCAGTACTGCTTCCCGGTCGGGGTGGGCTTCGTCGGCGGCGGGAGCGTCGCCGGCGTTGACGTCCTCGGTGCTCGTCCAGTCCAGGAACAGCTCCTCGAGCGAGCCGGCCTGGGGAGCGAGCTCGTGCAGGGCGATGCCGGCTGCGCAGGCGTGGTCGCCGATCTCGTCGATGCGCAGGTCCCTCACGACCAGCTCGCCGTCGCGGCCTGCGTGCACGCTGGCGCCGGCCCTGGCCAGGACCTGGCTGAGCCGGTCGGGTGCGAGGGTGCGCACGGTGGTGCCGGCTCGCTGCAGCGAGGCCAGGGCCCCCGTGGTGACGAGCTGGCCGTGGCTGATGACCACGACGTCGTCAGCGAGCTGCTCCACCTCGGCCAGCAGGTGGCTGGAGACGAACACGGTCCCGCCCGCCGCGGCCCGGGCGCGCAACAGGTCTCGCAGCCAGCGGATGCCTTGCGGGTCGAGCCCGTTGCCCGGCTCGTCGAGCACGAGCACGGGGGGGTCACCGAGCAGCGCGGCCCCGAGGCCGAGCCGCTGCCGCATCCCCAGTGAGTAGCCGCCGACGTGACGGTCCGCGGCGTGGGCGAGACCAACGGCGTCGAGCACCAGGGCGATGCGCTCGTGGTCGATGCCGGCACCGTCGGCGAGGATCCGCAGGTGGTTGCGGCCGCTGCGGGCGGGGTGGAACGCGTTCGGCTCGAGCACCACCCCGACGGTGCGAGCCGGGTCGGTGAGGTCGCGGTACCGGGTCCCGCCGATCGCGGCGTGGCCGTGGTCGGCGGTGGCGAGGTCGAGCAGGATCTTCATCGTGGTGGACTTCCCGGCGCCGTTGGGCCCCAGGAAGCAGGTCACCCGTCCGGGCGCGACGGTGAAGGTGAGGTCGTCCACGACCACGTCCTTGCCGTAGTGCTTGCTGACGTGGTCGATGGTGAGCGGTAGCATGGTGAGTTTCCCTTCGATGCTGACGATCGGCTCGGTCTCCGTTGCGGCGAGTCCGGGACGCTGTCTCTTCACGTCCACCATTCCCGAGTGGCGGGCGCGCCTACAGGGCCAGACGTCCCGGCCTCGGGCAGGCTCGGGGGCCACGACGAGACCGGCGGACCATGCCGGCGCTTGGGGGTGCGAGGGCGGCTGGGTGGCCGCAGCGTCGGTGTTGTGCCTGCTTCGCGCCAGCCGCCAGGACGCCTGGGAGTTCGAGTTCCGCATCTCGCCGGCGTGCCCGGCCCCAGGTGGTGAGCGGGAACTGCGCCACGGCCGAGGATCCGACGGGCCCGTCGGGGTCCGTATGGACCCGTCATGGGCTGTGCACCGCCGCGTCGAGGTCCGGGATCGGGCCGTCGCGCCAGCACTGGATCTCGTACCGGAAGAGCCGCGACCGGCCCAGCGACGAAAACGCGATGGGGCCCTCGCCGACGACCCCGCGGTCCGGGACATCAGTGGTCCGCACCGGGTCATCGATGGTGAAGGGTGCTCCGCCCGGGCGCGCGATGGGTCGGAGTGGTACTGGTCCTTGAGGGCATGGTGGGACCGCCTCGCCCAGAGCGCCTCGTAGAGAGGACCGCTGGTGTGCACGCACCCTGCGCGGTCGCCGGCTCCCAACGGCAGCCAGTGGCGGTCGATGCTCGATGCACCGACGTCAGGTCCGGGGTTTCTCGGGCCGGTTACGGGGCCGCCGCGGCCGGCACCCGGTGGCGCTGGTCGACGCCTCCGGCCACGGTGTCGATGGTGCTGACGTTGTTGGCGATGTCGTCGAGATGGAACTCGATGTACGCGAAGGATCCCTCCGGCGGGGGCGCGGCCCAGCGTCCTTCGCCGTCGACCAACACTCGTCGACCGTCGCGCTCCCGGTGGCCCGAGAGCGGGGTGGACCAGGGCTGCGCGACGAAGGACATGCAGTCGGAGGAGGCGCGCAGCCGGTCCTGCGAGGCGAAGTCGACGAGGTCGTGGTCGGCGTCGAAGGTCAGGAGCGCGGTGACGCTCTGGTCCGCGACGGTGTAGACCCCGCGGACGTGTGTGGCGTCGACGGCGGTCCACCGGACGGGCGCTTCGGGGATCGCGCCGGTTGCGAGGACGACGAGGTCGTTGAACACGGTGACCGTCTCGCCACGGTTCATCTCCGGCCCGGCGGCGTCGACCACGGGAACCACCGAGAGGACCTTGGCGCGCATCGTGGCCCTGGCGTCGAGGAACTGGTGCAGGACGGTGACGGGTAGCCCGCCGCGGCTCGCGTCCATGATGAACAGGCGCTGTGGCCGGGCACCGTAGGTGTTGAGCTGACGCCCGGTGAAGGGCATCCAGGCCTCGGCGGGGCCACTGCGGATGCGGCCGTGGAAGGCCGCCTCGAAGCTCGTGACGCGCGGCCGCCCGACGGCTCCCGAGCGGCGGACGTACGCGGCGAGTGGCTCGGGGAGGTCGACGAGGTCGGCCTCCCTCACGAGGGCCGGCGCGGGGTCGCTGGCGGTGAGGGCGCGGGTCGACTGGTCGCGCCACTGGGCGTGGAAGCTGGTCGGCCCGGCGGAGGCGAAGGCATATAGGGCAGCACCGACGAGCAGGACGTTGACCACGGTGCCGGCCTTCGCGTCGTTCCAGGAGGTCGCGATCGCCACCTGTGACACGACCGCGGCGAGGAGGGCGAGGGCCCACCACCACGTCGGCGCGCCCATCGCGAGGAGGCCCGCCGCAGTGAGCACGAGGATCGCGGCCAGCAGCCACAGGGCGCCGGCCCGGGGGCCGACGGGCTGTTCGAGCGCGGCGACCTCCGCCCACCCGAACCCCTTGGCGGTGCCGAGGAGGTGGATGAGCCCGTGGCCCGCGAGGGCGGCGACCGCGACCCACCGGAGCACGGTGGTCATGGCGACCGCTGGTGGTCGGCGGTGTCGCGTTCGAGGTCGGCGGGCGGTGTCAGTTCGGCGAGGACCGTCACCCGGTCGTGGTCGTGCACCACGTGGGCGAGCGCCTCGTGGTCGACGCCGGCCAGCCGCAGCCGGAGCGGACGAGGGTCCTCGAAGTTGCGCCACCAGGTCTTGTGCTCGGCCATCCCCACCGTGATGCGCACGACCGGCCCGTCGATGGCGTACATCGTGACGAGTCGGTGGTGCCGGCCGGTGCGGCGTCCGGAGTACTCGAGGACGGCCAGCCGGCGTCCGAGCCGTACGCCCGCTGGCCCGTTGAGCAGCGGGATCAGGAACCGGTTGGCGAGACCGTTCGGCGTGGCGGCGGCGGTGCTGGGGGTGAGCGTCCGGGAGCGTCGTTGCCTCATGGGTCAAGCGTCCGGGGTGCAGGACGGCCGCGGCAGGGTCGAACGTCCCGCTCCCCGGACACCGACCACGGGCCGGCGATGACGCGTCAGGGGCTGCTCGTCCCGGCCAGCACGGTGTCGGTCATGAAGGTGTGGAACTGCGCCGGCTGCTCCCACAGGGAACGGTGCCCGGAGGTCTCCGCGACGACGAGCTCCTTCGCCGGAGCGTCGAGGGCGCTGAACCACTCCTCTGCGAGGACCGCGCGGCCGGGGGTCTCGTACCGGCCCTGGAAGAGGTACGCGGGCACCTCGAGGCGGGGGACGTCGGTGCGGAAGTCGATGCCCTGGAGCTGCGGGTAGAGGACCCCGAAGGTGTCGAGGAACCCCGCGAAGACGTGGAGCTTGTCGAGGAGGCTGTACTCACCGACGAGCAGGCCCTCGCTCATCTCTCCCGCGCCCTCGGCGTTGCCCGAGTGGTCGTAGGGGTACACGTCGCTCATGTGGGCCAGGGCCGGCTCGTAGTCCAGCATGCTGGTGTAGGGCGGCGGTCCGCTCGCGGTCAGCTGGTCCACGAGGGCCGCGTTGCCGGTCTGGTCTGCCCACGCCAGGGTGTCGCGGTAGGTGATGGTGTCGGTCGCGCGGATGCTGACCATCTGCCCTGCGCCGATGACCGCGTGAAACAGGTCGGGGCGCTCTTGGGCGGCCAGGACCGCGAGGATGGTGCCCCATGACTGACCGACGAGGTAAACCTTGTCCTGTCCGAACCTGGCCCGCAGGTAGTCCGCGACGCCGAACACGTCGGCCACGGCACTGTCCAGGGTCAGGGTGGAGGTGGGGTCGAGCTGGCCGTAGGAACGGCCCGCACCGCGCTGGTCCAAGGTGACGACCGTGAAGTCCGCCTCGAGGTCCTGGCCGTGGTGGCGCATCGCACCCAGCTCGGTCCCTCCCGGCCCGCCGGCCAGGAACAGCAGTACCGGGTTGTTGGTGCTGCGGCCGCGGACCATCATCGCGAGCTCGTGGCCGTTGATGTCGACCCGCGTGAGCTCGGCGACGCTGCCGGCCACCGGCGCCCCGCCGGCGTCGACGATGGCGGCGGTGTCGGCCGGTCGGGCGATGCCCAGGCCCAGCAGGGTGACGGCGACAGCGGTCACCACGGTGACGGCAGTGCGCAGGTGGCTGCCCACCCCACGCCGTCCGTTCCGCTCGACCGTGGACCGCGCGCGGCGCCGGGCGACGGTGGCGCCGAGCGAGGCACCGAGGACCATCGGGGCCAGCGCGAGCAGGCCGTGCACCCCGCGGCCCACCGCGAGTCCGATCAGGCCGTAGGTGCTGGCATGGGGAGGCCCGGCGGTCAAACCGACGGTGCCGAGACGGGCGAGCTCGAAGACGACGACGAACACCAACGGCGCCAGGAGCATCGCCCACCTCGAGCGCAGCGTGAGCCCGGCGACGGCGCCGAGGAGCAGGCCGACCACCATCGCAGTGAGCGCCTGCGCGGTCGTCACCGGTCCGCGGGGGGTCCACCACGCGGCGAGCAGGGCCCATCCGGCAAGCACTCCGGTCGTGACCAGGATTCGGCTCGAGCCGCGACCGGCCCACCAGGTGGGACGGCTCGGCGGCGGCTCCGTGGCCTGGTCGGTTGGGGATGACGGGTTCGTCGTGGTCTGGAAGGTCATCGGGACTCCTCGGCGTGCTCGGGCGCGGCGGAGGTCGCCGCGGTGGGATAGGACGTTTCCGGCGCCCGGGTGTTCGTCGGTGTCGGCGCGGCCGCGCGAACGCCCACGCCCTGGGGGCCGCGAGGGCGTCGATGGCGAAGCGCCAGGAGGATCAGTCCGGCGGCTGCGCCGAGAAGTGTCACTGCCGACCACAGGGCGACGTTGGCCAACGGAGCCAGTGCGCCCACCTTCGCCCCGGCCGTCACGTCGGCACTCATACCCGGTGCCCCGTCCGCGTTCATCAGGACCACGACCCAGTCACCGCGTGGCGCCGTCCAGTCGAGGGTCAGTGGGCCCGGGCCGCTGGCGGAGGCGAGCCAGAACGACTCCGCGGCCGGGTTGCCCGGCTGCGCGGCGCCGTCGAGGTGCCGGTAGGTCAGCACGGTGCCGTCGGCACCGACCACCTCGTCCCTCGGGGTGCCCTCGAGGTAGGCGGCTACGTCGTCGGCCGGGCCGACCCCGACGAACAGGGCTTCGGTGTTCGCGGTGCGTTCGACGCGCAGGCGCAGGTCCGCATCGAGACGGCGCACCACCCAGTCGGGGGTCCCGGCGTCGAGCACCACCCCGACATCACGCGCGATCACCGCGGGGGAGGCGGACGCGACCTCGGCGGTGGGGGAGTTGAGGTAGCCGGCGGAGTCGCGGCCGAGGCCGCAGGTCAGCGCCAGTGCGCTGCCGGCGACCAGCAGGGCGGCGCCGGGGACGAGCAGGAGGCACCCGAGGATGAGCGCGACGACTCGACGCGTCGTCATGAGTCGTCCCTCGACGGGACGACGTCTTCGCCGGCCCGGTCGGCGGTGACGGCGAGGCCGACCACCGCGACCCCGACGGCCATGAAGGCCGCCTGCAGGGGATGGAAGCCCAGCCAGGCCCACTCCACCGCCTCGAAGAGGACCAGTCCTGAACCGGCGACCACGGACAGGTCGCGGGCGCGTCGGAGACGCCGCCGTTCCCCCGCGCCAGCCGCGAGGTAGCCCACGCCTACGAACCCGGCCAACAGGAGCCCGGGGAGCCGCCAGTCCTGGAACGGGCCGCCGCCGGGGACCTGGGGCGGTAGCCCGAGCAGGGATCCGTCGGGGCGGGCCGCGAGTAAGGCGCCGCAGACCAGCGCGGACGCGCCGGTGCCCAGCTCGAGCCTGACGAGGACGCGGTGTGCGCGGCCACCGCGCACGGCACGCTGGCTCTCGGGGTGGACTCCGGGCCGGTCCGGGACGATGAGCTGGTTCATGGCTCCAGCCTGAGCCCCGTCCCGGTCGGCGGGCAGAGGCGAACGTCCCGGCCCCGGCACGGGGGCCTGGAGCGGGAGCCGCGCCCGCGGACCGACGTCGGGACCTTCGACCCGGACGGAGGCCGGTGTGTGGCCCAACAGTGGCCCGGTCAGCACGCCGCAGTCCGCGGCGAGCGACCCCAACCCGGGAGAGCCCCATCAGCACCACCATCTGCTCGCAGGTCGACCAGGATCGAACCCTCGCCGCACAGGGACGACGACCACCCGCACCCCGACCACCGGCTCGCGCGCCCTGCGCTACCTCCTCGGGCACTGCGGCCCAGCCTCGGCTGGATCTTCCTCTGGGCACTCCTCGACAAGCTGTTCGGGCTGGGCTACGAGACGCCCGTGACGGCGCCTGGGTCAACGGCGGGTCCCCGACGAAGGGATTCCTGGGGAACGCCACCTCGGGCCCGCTGACCGACTCATACCACGCCTTCGCCGACGCGGCGTGGGCCGACTGGATGTTCATGCTGGGCCTGGCCGCCATCGGCGTGGCCTCGATGGCCGGTGTGGCGATGCTGTTCGCGGCTGCCGCCGGAGCCCTCCTGCTCGTGCTCATGTGAAGTGCGGGTCCTGCCGCCCGCGAACAACCTCTTCGTGGACGACCACCTCATCTACGCCAAGACCCTGGTGGCTCTGGCCATCCTCCGCCGCGGGGCACGCGCTCGGGCTGGGGCGTCGGTGGAAGCAGCTCCCCGTGGTGCGCCGCTACGCCTTCTCGCGCGCAGGGCACCGTGCCGATCCACGCCACTCCGCCGGACCCACGCCACGCAGCACCGGACCGCGGCTCCGACGTCGTCGCGCGCCTGCGCACGACGGTCACGCGGCGCTGGTCGCCGAGGCTATGCGCGAGGCCGCCATGCGTGGCAGTCGCGTCCGGTTCCTCCAGGTCATCGCACCCGGCCAAACCGAAAGGACCGCGAGGGCGTCGAGCTCGCCCTGTTCAAGATCGCCATCGACGCACTGCGCTCCTCCCCCGCAAGTGGGCTGCACCTCCGAGTCGGTGGCCGGCACCCCGCACACCGCCCTGGTCGCCGAGACCCGCCCGGCGGCCCTCCTCCTCCTCCTGGGCCGGACAGGCCCGCCGCCACCGTCCAGGTGGCGGAGCACTGCCGGACGCACTGCGAGTGCGAGGTCCTCGTCATCTCGAAAACGGCCTCGTCCCCGGCAGGGGCGCCCTCGGCCACCTAGGATCGAGTGGTGGACGGCCCGCACGGTCCAGCTGCTCCCGATCAGGGCTGGCCCAGTACCACCGCGTTCGACCTGGACGACCTGCTGGATGACCTCCGCGCCCGCGCCCAGGCGTCCAGCCACTCCCAGCAACGACTCAGTGCGCTTCTCGACGCGGTCATGGCCATCACGGCCGGATTGGACCTGTCCGAGCTCCTGACCCGCATCGTGGACTGCGCCTGCCAGCTGGTCGACGCGACGTACGGGGCCCTGGGGGTGCTCGGCCCGGACGGTGAACACCTCGTGAAGTTCGTCACCCACGGCCTCTCGCCGCGCGGGCGGGAGGCCATCGGCGGCCTCCCCCAGGGCCATGGGGTGCTGGGCCTGCTGATCCGCGAACCCCGACCCCTGCGGATGGACACGCTCGCGGATCACCCTGCCTCGTACGGGTTCCCGGAGCACCACCCCGCGATGAACAGCTTCATGGGAACACCGGTGCGGATCCGTGGACAGGTCTTCGGCAACCTCTACCTGACCGAGAAGATCGGGGCCGCGAGCTTCACCGACGACGACGAGGCCATCGTGGTGGCGCTGGCCTCGGCCGCAGGGATCGCGATCGACAACGCTCGGCTCTACGAGCGAACGATCCGCCAGGGGCAGTGGATGGAGGCGACCGGAACTGTCAGCCAGATGCTGCTGGAAGGCCACGACGAGGCCTCCGCCATGGCCTACCTGGCGGGCCAGGCCCGGGCCCTGTCCAGCGCGGACCTGGTGGTCGTGGCGTTGCAGGACGACGACCGCGCCCTTGTCATCACGGCGATCGACGCCGGTGACGCCGAGGACGGGGCAGGGAGAGCGGGTTCCTCGTCGGAGCCGGGCACCGTGCTCGAAGACCCACGCTGGCCGCACCTGCTGACCGGGCGCACTCCACTCCTGGTGCTGACCCGGGCCGGCGACCCGGCTGACGCCAACCTGGCAGAGACAATCCGGGACCTCGGGCCGGTGGGGCCGCAAGGCCCCACGGCCCTGCTGCCGATCGCCATCGGCGCCGACTCGCTCGGCGTCTTGGCCGTCGCGTGGAGCCCGGATGCCGAGCCGATCGTCAGCCACCTGCTGGAGTTGCTCGAGCCGCTGACCCACCAGGTGGCCCTGGCACTGGTGGCGGCGCGCAACCAGCACGCCCGAGCCCAGGTCGCCCTCCTAGAGGATCGCGACCGGATCGCCCGCGACATGCACGACCACGTCATCCAGCGGCTCTTCGCCACCGGCCTGTCCCTGCAGGTGGCCTCGCGGGTGGCGATGTCCGCCGCCGTCCGGACCCGCCTGGACGAGGCGGTCGAGGCTCTCGACGAGGCCATCAAGGACATCCGGCACACGATCTTCGAGCTGCATCGCGAGAACGCCCCCACCGACCTGCGCCAGGAGGTCGAGGACCTGGTAGGCGCAGCGCGGGACAGCCTGGGGTTCCTCCCGCAGCTGACGGTCGACGGAGAGCTGTCCTGCCTCACCGTCGAGCTCGAGGCGGACCTCGTCGCCGTGGTGCGCGAAGCTCTCGCCAACGTCTCGCGCCACGCCCGTGCCACCCACGTCGCGGTCTCGGTGGTCACCGCCGAGTCCTTGACGATCACGGTGACCGACGACGGCATCGGCATCGACCCGACGACGGTGGGCAGCGGGCTGGCCAACCTGAGGGCACGCGCCGACAACCACGGTGGTTCGCTCAGGCTCGCGCCGAAAGACCCTCACGGGACGGTGCTCACCTGGGCGGTCGACATCCCACCGGGGTCCCCCGCCTGACCGGCCGGTCCCGGGCCGGCCCACGCCGGGAGGACCATCGGCACTGGTGCTGGCGCGCTGGCGGCGGCATCGTGGAGCTCGAGGCACGCCCCCCGCATCGTCGCCGACGGACGGGCACCTCGCCCAGCCCGCGCGAGAATCGAGAGCAGGTTCGAATGCAGCAGACCGGCATGGTAGCGATCCGCGTCTTCCTCGTTGACGACCACGAGATCGTGCGGCGAGGGCTGCGTGAGCTGCTCGAGACGGTCACCGAGTTCGACGTCGTCGGTGAGGCAGGGACCGCGGCCGAGGCGCTGGCCCGGATCCCGGCGGCCCGACCCGACGTGGCCATCTTCGACGCCCGCCTCCCGGACGGGTCTGGCATCGACGTCTGCCGCGAGATCCGGTCCCGGTACCCGGCCACCAAGGCACTCATCCTCACCTCCTTCGACGATGAGCGGGCCTTGTCCAGTGCCATCCTGGCCGGCGCCGCGGGCTACCTGCTCAAGGACATCAAGGGCAACGGCCTGATCGAGGCCATCCGCGCCGTCGGCGCCGGCCGGCAGCTCCTCGGCCCGGCCGATGTCGAGCGGGCCCGGCGCAGGTGGGCCAGGGAGTCCCAGGTGGACTCCCGTCTGCAGCGGCTCTCGCCGCAGGAGCAGCGGGTCCTGGACCAGATCGCCAGGGGACTGACCAACCGGGAGATTGGCGTCGCCCTGTCGCTCGCCGAGAAGACCGTCAAGAACTACGTCACCAGCGTCCTGGGCAAGCTCGGGATGGAGACCCGGACCCAGGCCGCGGTGTTCGCGACCACCCATCCACGACCCCCCGACCCGCCCCTGACTCACTGACGCTGCGGACCACCCGCTGGAGGGACCGGGACGTTCGGCCCTGCGAATCGGCGGCGCGGCCGGACAGGTTTGCGGCATAGACAGCGCAACGGACCCTGGAAGTTGTCGGCTCCCCGAGAGGGGCCGGCAACGATGAGCAGCGCCGGTCCCACGAGGGCGCCACGCACGACCCCGGGCGCCCCGACCGGGAGTGCGCGGCGCGCACGGTGGGTCCCTCCTAGAATCCGACGGTCCGCGCAAGATGCGGCAGTTGCGGACGGTTGGGCGCGCGGTGACCCGCGGCGTTGTGTCCAACTCGATGTTCGCGCTCATGCCGACGAGGTGATGGACTCGCGGATGCCCTTTCGGGGCATGGGGAAAGGGCTGATCAGACTCGAAGCCGCTCGCCGATCACGACTATTCCGAAGAGCAGGGCGGTGGCCACGGTGAGAGCCGTGGCCAGGATGTTTATGGCGGATCGTTTCCCTTGTTGGCGCCCGACTCGCCGTCTAAAGGCACGTAGTGGGATCACTCGCGCGGATCGCCCGGCTGGACGAGGGCAGTCGGGGTGTCGCTGTTGCGCTCAGCCCTGGCCGCCTTCCTCGTCGATGAACCACAGGCAGTCCGGCCCGGGCTGGCACCACGACCCACCCCACTGCGGCTCCAGCGGCGCGAGCACGGGCAGCGCGGCCCGTTCCATCACGGTGAGGCTGGGCGCCTCGCCGGGGGGCAGGGGACAACTGGTCTCCAGGAGCACGGGGTCCTCGAAGGCGAGACCGACCTCGGCCGGGACCGGCCACACCGCCGACTCCCAGAGGGCGCATGCCCGGATGAGGGACTCCTCCTCACGGCTGCTGCGCACCTCCTGCCCGGAGTCGAGCGTGTATACGACGCCCGTGGCGGTCACCCGGATGTCGGTCACCGGGTTCTGCGCAGCACCGGGCTCGTTCATGTCCGTGTACTCACCGATCGGGTCCCCGACCAGCATCTCGCCGACCGGCAGTTCCAGGCACTGCTCGTCCGCGGCGGCGCACTGGACGATCGGCCCCCGCTCATCCGGGTCCCACGGCTTGATCGCAACCACCTTGGTGCTGTCGTAGCCGCCGGCGTACCAGATCACCGGGTCGCTGACCCTCAACGAGCCCAGGACCAGCGGCTCATCCCCCAGGGCCAGGGCTTGGGTATCGGCCTTGAACGGGCCCGATCCCTCACGGTCCTGGACGTCGCGGCGTTGCACCACCTTCCGGGTCACAGCGCCCTCCCCGTCCAGCTCGAACGTCACGGTCTCGCCCTCGATACGCACCACGACACGCTCCACGCCGTCGGCGCTGAGAGCCGCAAAGCCTCCCGGAATCCCCTTCGACCCCTCGTCGGCCCACTGCTCCGTCGTCGGGACCAGCGCGCCGTACACTCCGTCATCCACCGCGTGCAGGTACGGCCGCCCGCAGCCGACAGTCCCTACCCCAAGGAGCAGCACCACGGCTGCACCCCACGCCACCCGTGCTCGTTCCATGACCTGCCGCCTTCTTCACAACCAGTCTAATCGGGGCTGCCGAGCCGCGGCGAGAGGGACCCCGGCCCGGCAGGTCAGACCCTCACGGTTGCGCCTCGCCTCCGGCTCGCAACTGCCCGAGCTCACAACGCAACTGGGCCACTTCCTCTTCGACTCGTCCACTGAACCTGCCTAGGCCCCGGCCACATTCGTCCACCTACACATCCGTCGTCGCCGTCCCAGTAGCCCGACTTCCGGCGAATTGCAGCACCGGTTGGGCGCGCGTGACAGGGGTACTCAAGGCAGGGGTGGGCGCTTTGCCTGACGCCTACGCTGAGTGGGTAGGCGACGATGCCGACAGTTTCGAGACCCGGCTGGGTTGTCAGGGGGCCCGGTGCTCGATCGGGGTGTCCGGTCCAGTGCAGCGGGAGGTTGGGGCGTTGCGGACTGGCTGGCTGATGGCGCCGGTCCTGGGCTGGGCCGAGGAACGGATCGAGTGGGAGGTCGATCTCTACCGCTGCCGGGGTGAGGCCGAGATGACGAACCAGAGCCCGCCCGAGCACGAGCAGGACCAAGGCACGCTCGGCCGTGCGGGAGGAGACACTGAGCTGAAGGTCGGAAAGGAGAAGACATGCCGCCCCTGCCATACCTGGAGCCCACCGAGCAGCGGGTCCTCGGGGCCCTGCTGGAGAAGCAGGTCACCGTGCCCACCGGTTATCCCCTCACCGTCAACGCGCTGCGCACGGCGTGCAACCAGAGCACCAGCCGCGACCCCGTCGTCGACTACGGCGACCAGACGGTCGAGTCCAGTGCGCGCGCGCTCAAGGGGCGAGGGCTGGTGCGGGTGGTGTGGGACGGGCGCGGCCAGCGGACTCTGAAGTTTCACCAGCTCCTCGACGAGGCGCTCGGTCTCGAT
>JBBQWX010000074.1:0-21139 GCA_038210185.1 Actinomycetales bacterium | reverse complement strand
GGAGGCGGCGGTCTCGGCCACCCGCATCGCCACCCAGGTCTTCGGCGGCAACGGCTTCATGGAGGAGTACCCCGTGGCCCGCTTCTACCGCGACGCGAAGATCCTCGAGATCGGCGAGGGCACCTCCGAGGTGCAGCGCATGGTCATCGCCAAGGGCCTCGGCCTCCCCACCGCCTGACATCCTCGAGTTGGGTGCTCAGCAGGCTGCCCCGGCAACCAGCTGAGCACCCGCCTCGGGAACGTGGAGAGAGGCATGCCCGTGAGCCCGGACCCTGAACTGCCAGACACCGTCGCCATCGCCGAGCCGGGTGCCGTCGCTCCGACGACGGATGCCGTGGCACCCCCCGTGGCACCCCCCGTGGCACCCCCCGGGGACCCCCGGGTCGCGGACGTGCGGTCGCGGCTGGAAGCCGCGCACACGGCATCCGAGCGCGCGACGAACACGGCGGCGGCCAAGCTGGCCAGCCAGAACAAGCTCTACGTGCGCGACCGGATCGCCCTGCTGGTCGACGACGGCAGCTTCGTCGAGGACGGGCGTTACGCGAACTCGCGCGCGGCCGGTCTGCCTGCCGACGGTGTGGTCACGGGACGCGGGACCGTCGACGGGCGCCCGGTCGTCGTCATCGCCAACGACCCCACGGTCAAGGCCGGCTCGTGGGGTGCACGCACCGTCGAGAAGATCGTGCGTGCCACGGAGACCGCTCTGCGCGAGGAGCTTCCGGTCTTCTGGCTGGTCGACAGCGCGGGCGCCCGGATCACCGACCAGGTCGAGATGTTCCCGGGGCGACGCGGTGCGGGGCGGATCTTCCACAACCAGGTCGCACTGTCGGGCAAGGTGCCGCAGATCTGCTGCCTGTTCGGGCCCTCGGCCGCGGGTGGGGCCTACATCCCCAGCTTCTGCGACATCATCATCATGGTCGAGGGCAACGCGTCGATGTACCTGGGGTCGCCACGGATGGCCGAGATGGTCGTCGGCGAGAAGGTCTCGCTCGAGGAGATGGGCGGAGCACGGATGCACTGCACCGTGTCCGGTGTGGGCGACCTGCTGGCGCACGACGACACCGAGGCGATCGAGCTCGCGCGGCTGTACTTCTCGTACGTGCCGGGAAACTGGCGCACCGCGCTGCCCACGTACCACCCGGAGGAGCCGGGCGAGCCGCTGACCCGGGAGTCGGTGCCCGAGCGCGAGAGCCAGCCGTTCGACGTGCACGACTTCCTCGACGGACTGGTCGACGACGGCAGCTTCTTCGAGGTCAAGCCGCTCTTCGCGGCCGAGCTCGTCGTCGGCTTCGCGCGGATGGGCGGTGAGACGGTCGGCATCGTCGCCAACAACTCCGCGGTCAAGGGCGGGGTGCTGTTCACCGACTCGGCCGACAAGGCGACTCGGTTCATCTGGCTGTGCGATGCCTTCTCGGTGCCGCTGGTCTACCTCGCCGACGTGCCGGGCTTCATGATCGGCTCCGAGGTGGAGCGTGGCGGCATCATCCGGCACGGCGCCAAGATGGTGTCGGCGGTCGCGTCGGCCACGGTGCCGCAGTTCTGCGTGGTCGTGCGCAAGGCCTACGGTGCCGGGCTGTACGCGATGGGCGGGCCGGGCTTCGGGCCGGACGCCACCATCGCGCTGCCCACCGCCCGGATCGCCGTCATGGGGCCCGAGGCCGCGGTGAACGCGGTGTACGCGAACAAGATCGCGGAGGTGGAAGCCGCGGAGGGGGTGCCGGCGCGCGAGGCGTTCGTGGCGGCACGCCGGGCGGAGTACGAGGCCGACGTCGACCTGGAGCGGCTGGCGGCCGACCTCGTCATCGACCAGGTCGTGGAGGCGGACGCCTTGCGGGGTGAGCTGCTCCACCGGCTGCGGTACGCCGCGCGCCGCGATCGGCACTTCGCCGACAAGCGCCGCGACGTCCCCCCCGTCTGACCCCCCGTGGCGGCGACGACTGTTCCCGCGAAGTCAGGAGCACTTCGCGGGTTCAGGACCGTATACGGCCCTGACTCGGCGAACTGCTCCTGACTTCGCGGGAATGGGCCGGGGTCAGGCGCCGGCGATCTCGCGCAGCGCCGCAAGGTGACCGCTGTAGGCCGAGCTGCCGGTTCGCGTGAGCGAGAGCCAGGTGCGCGGTCGTTTGCCGACGTACCCCTTGCGCACCTTGACGTAGCCGGCCTGCTCGAGGATCGACACCTGCTTGGAGAGCACCGAGTCGGAGACCTCGACCTCGTCGCGGACCAGGGCGAACTCCGCCTCGTCGACCGAGGCCAGCGTCGCGACGATGCTGAACCGCACCGGCGCATGGATGACGTCGTCGAGCCGGTGCCGCGCGTGCGGCGACCGCATGGTGCCCTCGGCGCTCACCGCCGCTCGCCGCGCTCGCCGCGCTCGCCGCGCTCGCCGCGCTCGCCGCGCTCGCCGCGCTCGATGAGGGCGGCTGCGACGAGCATGGGGCCGGCGACGACCAGCCCTGCGAGCACGAGGAGAGGCACCTCCTGCTGTGCGTCGACCACGTTGAAGGCGATGACCGCTCCGAGGAAGAGCACCACCGTGACGCCGAGACCGACATAGCTCGTCCGGCGCGCGCGCCGCGGCCAGGTCTTCGCCTCGCGGGTCTGCCACCCCGCGAGGCCGAGGAGGAGCAGCACGTAGCAGACGACGACCAGGGTCTCCGCGGACGTGTCCTCGACCAGCCGTGACACGGCCAGGTAGGCGCCGATGACCAGGCCGAAGCCGGCGGTGGCCAGGGCGTGCACCCGGCGGTCGCCGGCCCTGCGGTCGGTGGCGGCCTCGGCCGCGGCGAGCTGCTCGCGGGCTTCCTGGGGCGTGACGTCGTTCTGCATGGTGTGGTTCCCTCCGATGATGGTGCGGTGCGATGTCCCATCACCATAAGAAACTACTTTCCAAAATGTCAAGTAGTTTCCGTCGCCAACAACCAAGCGAAGTCAGGAGCACTTCGCGCAGTCTGGGCCGTATACGACCCTGAACCCGCGAAGTGCTCCTGACTTCGCGGAAGGGGGGCCGGGTCAGGTGTCGGCCTGCGGGTGTCGCAGGTCGTGCCAGTCGACGCCCAGCTCGCGCACCAGCTCGCGCAGCAGCGGGAGCGAGACGCCGATGACGTTGCTGGGGTCGCCCTCGATGCCGGCCACATAGGGCCCGCCGAGGCCGTCGAGCGTGAACGCGCCCGCCACCCGTAACGGCTCGCCGGTCGCGACGTAGGCGTCGACCTCGGCGTCGTCGAGGTCGACGAAGTGCACCCTCGTGGATGCCGTGCCACCGACCATGCCGCCGGTGCCGCCGCCGTCGTGGTCGCGCAGGTCGACCAGCCAGTGGCCGGTGTGCAGCACGCCGGTGGACCCCCGCATACGGCGCCACCGCGCCGCGGCCTCGCCCGCATCGGCCGGCTTGCCGTGCACCTCGCCGGCGAGCTCGAGCACCGAGTCGCAGCCCAGCACGAGGATGCCGCCCGGGACGTCCTCGCCCCGCTCACCGAAGGCCTCGTCCACATCCGACGCCGCGACGACGTCCTCGGCCTTCGCCCGCGCCAGCAGCAGGGCGATGTCGGCCGCCTCCAGCGCGCCCCCGGCGAGCTCCTGCGCCGCCGCGACCACGGCATCCTCGTCGACCGAGGAGACCCGCACGAGCGGGTCGACCCCGGCCGCCAGCAGGGTGCTGCGGCGGGCCGGGGAGGCCGAGGCGAGCAGTAGCGTGGGGGAGGGGGGCGGCATACGGCACAACCTAGTGCGGGTGACGCGCCCCACGCCCGGCCGGCTCGAGAAGGGTCAACTACAGACCGTAGTATCCGAAGTAGACGTCCGGCGCCGAACGCACCCGGACACAAAGGAGACCTCGTGTCCGGAGCCGACCGCGACCTCACACCGCTCGCACCCATCGGTCTGGGGAGGACCCGGTCCGGGCCGGTGCGCCAGCAGCGCCCGGTCTACGTCGACCTCCTCCCGCCGTGCAACGCCGGCTGCCCCGCGGGCGAGAACATCCAGAGCTGGCTCGCCCTGGTCAAAGCCGGCGACCACGAGGGCGCCTGGCGCGCCCTGACCGCCGACAACCCCTTCCCGGCGGTGCACGGCCGAGTCTGCTACCACCCGTGCGAGACCGCCTGCAACCGGGTCGAGCTCGACGGCGCCGTCTCGATCCACGGCGTCGAGCGCTTCCTCGGCGACCTCGCCATCGAGCACGGCTGGGCCTTCGACCCCCCGCCGGCCCCCACCGGCCGTCGCGTGCTGGTCATCGGCTCCGGCCCCAGCGGACTGTCGGCGGCCTACCACCTCAGCCGGATGGGCCATGCGGTCATGGTGCGCGACAGCGGGTCCGACGCGGGCGGGATGATGCGCTACGGCATCCCGAGCTACCGGCTGCCACGCGTCGTGCTCGACGCCGAGATCGACCGCCTGCGCGCGCTCGGTGTGGCCTTCGAGCAGAACCACCGCGTGGTCGACCTCCAGACCGAGCTGCGCGACGGCGGGTTCGACGCCGCCTTCGTCGCCATCGGCGCCCACCTGTCGACCCGGGTCGACATACCCAACCAGGACGCCTCGCGGGTCGTCGACGCCGTCGAGTTCCTGCGCGGCGCCTCGTCGGGTACCCAGGCGCCCCTCACCGGCCGGGTCGCCGTCTACGGGGGTGGAAACACTGCCATGGATGCCGCCCGCGTCGCCCGGCGCCTCGGCGCCGACGACACCGTCATCGTCTACCGACGCACCCGCGAGCAGATGCCGGCGCACGAGTCCGAGGCCCAGGACGCCGAGGCCGAGGGCATCCGGATCAACTGGCTGCGCACCATCAGCTCGATGGGTGACGACGACCTCACCGTCGAGATCCAGGAGCTCGACGAGCAGGGGCGCCCGCACGGCACCGGGACGTTCGAGACCCTCGAGGCCGACACCGTCATCCTGGCCCTCGGCCAGGCGAGCGACACCGGCTTCCTGCACGGCATCCCCGGCATCGAGTTCGAGCGCGACACCGTGCAGGTCGACAGGACCACCCTGATGACCGGCGCGCCCGGCATCTTCGCCGGTGGCGACGCGGTGCCCAGCCAGCGCACCGTCACCGTCGGCACCGGCCACGGCAAGCGCGCCGCCCGGTCGATCGACGCCTGGCTGCGCGCCCAGCCCCACGAGGACGCAGCCAAGCACCCGCTGGCGGCCTTCGACAAGCTCAACCTCTGGTACTTCGGCATGCACGGTCGCAGCGAGCAGGTCGGCCTCGACCCCGCCACCCGGGTGCAGACCTTCGACGAGGTGCTGACCGGGCTGACCCCCACCGAGGCGGCCTTCGAGGCCGGCCGCTGCCTGTCGTGCGGCAACTGCTTCGAGTGCGACGGCTGCCTGGGAGCGTGCCCCGAGGATGCCGTGGTCAAGCTCGGCGTCGGGTTGCGCTACCGGTTCGACCTGGACAAGTGCACCGGCTGCGGCACGTGCTACCGGCAGTGCCCGGTGCACGCCATCGACATGATTGCGGAGGTCTGAGCCGTGCGCGTCACGATCGACGGGAACCACGCGGCGGTCGACGTCGCCTACCGGCTCAACGAGCTGTGCGCGATCTACCCGATCACGCCGTCGTCGACGATGGCCGAGCTCGCGGACGAGTGGGCCAGCCACGGCCGCACCAACGTGTGGGGCACGGTGCCCACCGTGGTGGAGATGCAGAGCGAGGGTGGCGCCGCGGGGGCGATGCACGGCGCTCTCCAGGGTGGGGCACTGAGTGCCACGTTCACGGCATCCCAGGGCCTGCTGCTGATGATCCCGAACATGTACAAGATCGCCGGCGAGCTCACGTCGACGGTGTTCCACGTGGCCGCCCGGTCGCTGGCGGCCCAGGGGTTGTCGATCTTCGGCGACCACTCCGACGTGATGGCGGTACGGCAGACCGGTTTTGCGCTGCTCTCGTCTGCGTCGGTGCAGGAGGCCCACGACCTCGCACTCGTCGCCCAGGCGGCGACGTTGCGCACCCGCGTGCCCTTCGTGCACTTCTTCGACGGCTTCCGCACCTCGCACGAGCTGAACACCGTAGAGCTGATCGACGACGACGTGCTCCGGTCGGTCGTTCCCGAGCACCTGGTGCGCGAGCACCGTTCGCGCGCAATGAATCCCGAGCACCCTTTCGTGCGCGGTACTGCCCAGAACCCGGACGTCTACTTCCAGGCACGAGAGACGGTGAACCCCTTCTACGCGCCGGTGCCCGCCGTGGTGCAGCAGATCATGGACGAGGTGGCCACCCACACCGGGCGCGCCTACCGGGTGGCGGAGTACGTCGGCCACCCCGAGGCCGAGCGGGTCGTCGTGATCATGGGGTCCGGGGGCGAGACGGTGCGTGAGACCGTCACCCACCTGGTCGCCGGTGGCGAGCGCGTGGGCGTGCTCCAGCTGCGTCTCTACCGGCCCTTCCCCGCCGCGGAGCTGCTCGCCGCGCTGCCCGCCAGCGTGACGCAGGTGGCCGTGCTCGACCGCACCAAGGAGCCGGGGTCGAACGGCGAGCCCCTGTACCTCGACGTCGTGGCGACCCTCGCCGAGGCCCGCGAGCGCGGTGACCGCGCGACCATGCCGAGGGTGATCGGCGGCCGCTACGGGTTGTCCTCGAAGGAGTTCACCCCGGGCATGGTGGCCGGCATCTTCACCGAGCTCGCGCTCGCGGACCCCCGGCGCCGGTTCACCATCGGCATCACCGACGACGTCGGCGGCACGAGCCTGCCCTACGACCCGCACCTCGACATCGAAGACCCCGTGACGCTTCGCGCGGTCTTCTTCGGCCTCGGCTCGGACGGCACGGTCGGCGCCAACAAGAACACCATCAAGATCCTCGGCGCCGACCCCGACGTCTACGCCCAGGCCTACTTCGTCTACGACTCCAAGAAGTCCGGTGGCCTCACGGTGTCGCACCTGCGCTTCGGGCCACACCCCATCTCCGCGCCGTACCTCGTGAACAAGGCAGGCTTCGTCGGCTGTCACCACCTCGGGCTGCTCGACGCGGTCGACGTGCTGGCCTGCGCCGAGGACGGCGCCACGCTGCTGCTCAACGCGCCCCAACCGGCTGACGAGGTGTGGGACGCCCTGCCCGGGCCGGTGCAGCAGCAGGTCATCGACAAGGGGCTGCGCCTGTATGCCGTCGACGCCAGTGCGGTCGCGAGAGAAGCCGGTCTGCCCGGGCGCACCAACACCGTGCTGCAGACCTGCTTCTTCGCTATCTCCGGGGTGCTTCCCGCCGACGAGGCGGTGACCCGGGTCAAGGAGGCGATCCGCAAGACCTACAGCCGCCGCGGCTCCGAGGTCGTGCGGCGCAACGAGGCCGCGGTCGACGCGACGCTCGCCGCCCTGCACGAGGTGCGGGTGCCCCCGGCGCGAACCTCCAACCGGGAGATGCCCGACATCGTGCCGGCGCATGCGCCCGAGTTCGTGCGCACGGTGACCGCCGCGATGATGGCCGGCCGCGGCGACGACCTGCCGGTGAGCGCGATGCCGGTGGACGGCACCTTCCCCAGCGGGACCACGGCCTACGAGAAGCGGCGGATCTCCGAGGTCGTGGCCGACTGGGACGCTGACACCTGCATCCAGTGCGGCACCTGCAGCTTCGTGTGCCCGCACAGCGTGATCCGCTCCAAGTTCTACGACGGTGCTGCGCTCGAGGCGGCGCCCGAGGGCTTCCGGTCGGCCCCGCTCAACGCCGTCGGCCTGCCGGGAGCGCAGTACACGCTGCAGGTCTACGTCGAGGACTGCACCGGATGCGGCCTGTGCGTCGAGGCGTGCCCGGTGAGCCCGCTCGGCGACCCGAGCCGGCGGGCGATCAACCTCACGCCCATCGCCCCGGTGCTGGAGCCGGAGCGCGAGAACATCGCGTTCTTCGAGACGCTGGCCGTCAACGACCGCTCACGGGTCGACTTCGGAACGGTGCGGGGTACCCAGTTCCTGCAGCCGCTGTTCGAGTTCTCCGGGGCGTGCTCCGGGTGCGGCGAGACCCCGTACCTGAAGGTGCTGACCCAGCTCTTCGGTGAGCGGCTCACCGTGGCCAACGCGACGGGGTGCTCGTCGATCTACGGCGGCAACCTGCCGACGACGCCATGGACGAAGAACGCCGCCGGTCGCGGCCCCGCGTGGTCGAACTCGCTCTTCGAGGACAACGCCGAGTTCGGCCTCGGGTTGCGGCTGGCCGCCGACCTGCACACCGGGCTCGCCCGGCAGCGCCTCACCCAGCTGCGTGAGGAGGTGGGCGCCGAGCTGGCCGACGGCATCCTCGACGCGGGCCAGGTGCGCGAGTTCGAGCTGACCGCGCAGCGCGCGCGGGTCGCGGAGCTGCTGGCCCGGCTCGAGCACCTCGACGGCCCGCTCGTCGAGGACCTGCGCAGCGTGGCCGACCACCTGCTGCGCCGCACCGTGTGGATCGTCGGCGGTGACGGCTGGGCCTACGACATCGACTCGGGCGGGCTCGACCACGTGCTCGCCAGCGGGCGCAACGTGAACGTGCTGGTTCTCGACACCGAGGTCTACTCCAACACCGGTGGCCAGTCCTCGAAGGCGACCCCGGTGGGTGCGGTCGCGAAGTTCGCCGCCGCCGGCAAGGCGTCGGCGAAGAAGGACCTGGCGCTGCAGGCGATCGCCTACGGCGACGTCTACGTGGCTCGCGTCGCGATGGGCGCCGACCCGCACCAGACCCTGACGGCGTTCCGTGAGGCCGAGGCCTTCGACGGCCCGTCGCTCGTCATCGCGTACAGCCACTGCATCGCGCACGGCATCGAGATGAAGAACGGGCTCGACCAGCAGTACCGCGCGGTTGCCTCCGGGCACTGGCCGCTGGTGCGCTACGACCCCGCCGTGCGCTCCAGTGGCGGCAACCCGTTCCAGCTCGACTCGCCCCGGCCGCGCATCCCGCTCGAGGAGTACGTCTACAACGAGCTGCGCTACCGGATGCTGCGTAACGCCGACCCCGCCGAGGCCGAGCGGCTGCTCGGCCTCGCCCAGGAGGCGGTCGCCCAGCGCTGGCAGACGTACGAGGAGATGGCGACACGCGGCGCCGACCGGTTCGCCGCGGACCCGAGGAGGACCCGGTGACCGATCTGTCGACAAGCTATCTCGGTCTGGCACTGCGCAACCCGCTCGTGGCCAGCGCCTCGCCGCTCTCCCAGGGAGTCGACCGGGTGCGGGCCCTGGCCGGGTCCGGCGTCGGGGCGGTGGTGCTCTACTCGCTCTTCGAGGAGCAGGTGCATCGCGAGCAGATGCGCGACCTGATGATCACCGAGACCCACGAGGACAGCTTCGGTGAGGCGCAGACGTGGTTCCCGTCGGTGCCGACCACCCAGCCGGTCGGGTCGGCGCACTACCTGCACCTGCTCGAGCAGGCCAGCCTCGCAGTCGACGTGCCGGTGATCGGCAGCCTCAACGGAAGCAGCCCGGGCGGGTGGTCCCGCTTCGCGCGGTCGATGCAGGATGCCGGGGCCGCCGCGATCGAGCTCAACATCTACGTCGTGCCCGGTGACCCGCACACGCGCGCCCGTGACGTCGAGGACCGGCACGTCGAGATCCTGCGCCAGGTCAAGGATGCCGTGTCGGTGCCCGTCGCCGTGAAGCTCAGCCCGTACTTCAGCTCCACGGGCGAGCTGGCGATGCGGCTCGACCTCGCCGGTGCCGACGGGCTGGTGCTCTTCAACCGCTTCCTGCAACCCGACGTCGACCCCGAGACGATGACCGTCGCCCCCGGCGTGGGCCTGTCCTCACCGGCGGAGGCGCGGTTGCCGCGCACGTGGATCGCGATCCTGCGCGGCCACGTCACGGCATCCTTGGCGGGCACGACCGGCGTCGAGGGCGCCGGTGACGTCGCCGCGTACCTGCTCGCCGGAGCGGACGTCGTCATGACCGCGTCGGCGCTGCTGCGGCACGGGCTCGGCCACGCCGCGGTGCTGCTCGACGGGCTCGAGGACTGGATGCGGCACCGCGGCTTCTCGACCCCGGACGAGTTCCGGGGCCGGCTGGCGGTGCCCGTCGGGGTCGACCAGACCGCCTACGAGCGAGCCGGCTACGTGGCGGCGCTCGAGAAGGCGCGCGAGACCTACGGGAACGTGGTGGTGCAGGGCGCCTGAGGGTCGCTTCCCCCGTCGTCGAGGAAGTGGCCGTCGCGCGGTGCTGGTGCAGGGAGACCAACCCCGCGCGACGGCCCGGAGTCCGCCGTCACCACCCGGGGCGGACTCCTTCGGGCCGGCGATCCGTCACACCCGGGGGGAGACAGGACGAACCGGCGGTTCTTCGATCACCACTGGCGCCAGTGTGCGTCTCACTACTGGCGCCAGCGTGCTTGGTGGGGCCCGGCCCAGCCACCGGGGCGTCGTCCGGGTCGACGCGCGTGCGGACCGCGCCCGTGGGCCCGGCCCAGCGAGTCGCGCACGAGCGGACCCGGGCCGGGTGCTGCCCTTGGATGGCTGCCATGTCGGACTCCTGCGGTGGGCGAAATGTAGCCACCGGGGTCCAGGGAGGCGTGCTCGTCCACTGTAACGCCGCCCGGTCCGTTCTGACGGGCTGGAAGCAGCCGAGTCGAGTCGGCGCGATGGTCACCGGTCGACCCAGGGCGCCCCTAGCCGAGGAGCTCGTCGGCGTAGCACCAGCGCCAGGCTTCGCCCGGCTCGATGCTGCGCATCACGGGGTGACCATGTCGGTGGAAGTGCGCCGTGGCGTGCTTGCCGGCCGAGGAGTCGCAGCAGCCCACCTGGCCGCACTCGGCGCAGGCACGCAGGTGCACCCAGCTGAGGCCCTCGGCGAGGCAGGTGGGGCAGCCCTCGGCCGTCGTCGGCGCCCGGGGCGTCTGCGCGGCGACGAGGTGCTCGCAGGCCCCGGCGACCCGGTCCGGCGCCCGCAGGGGTGAGTTCCGCATCGTGCCGGAGCGGGTCGCCCCCCAGAGCAGTGCCGACTCCTCGGCGTCGAGCTGGCCCAGCACAGCGGTGAGCACCTCATGGTCGACCCCCCCGAGGTCACGGATGCGCAGCAGCTCGGCGCGCTCCTCGCGGATCATCTCGGTCCGCACGCGCGCCCGCGCCCCGCTCGGGGTCTCGTCGTCGCCTGGGCCGAGGGTGCCCAGGCGCTCCCAGCTGCGGTTGACCCGAGCGGTCGCCTGTTCGCGGATCGCCGCGACGGTGGGTCCGTCGGCCGAGGGGTCGGACTCGATGAGCCGCAGCCCCGCACCCGTCGTGGCGCCGAGCACGGTCGCCTCCTGCAGGGCGTCCTCGCGTGGGTCCGGGCCACGCACGTCGAGGCCCCGAGCGAGCGCGGCCAGGGTCGAGCCCTGCAGCAGCAGGGTGCCGACGGTGACGACCAGGGCGATGACGACGAGCTGGGCGCGCAGCGGGGTGCCCTCGGGCAGGGTCAGGGCGGCGGCGAGAGTGACGACGCCTCGCATGCCGGCCCACGACCCGACGAGGGCGCCGCGCACGCGGTCGCGGCGCTCGGCGGGGCCGTCGCCGGCATGCCGGGACGTCAGCAGCGTGAACGGGATCATCCACACCGGGCGCAGGGCCAGGCAGGTCACGAGCACGGCCAGACCGACCACGAGCGTGCGCGCGACGGACAGCTCGTCGTCGTTGGCGACGTCGTCGAGCAGCCCCGCGATCTGCAGACCGATGAGCAGGAAAACCGCGTTCTCGAGCACGAAGGTGATGCTCGACCAGTTGATCCGCTCCGACAGCCGCGACGGGGCGGTCTGGAGAACCGGCGCCTTGTGGGCGAGCAGCAGCCCGGCGGTGACCACGGCCAGGACCCCGGAGGCGCCCACCCGTTCGGCCGGCACGTAGGCCAGGTACGGCGCGACGAACGACAGGGCGGTGTCGGCCGGCACCTCGGTGAGGCGCTTGCGCAGCAGGGCGATCACCAGGAAGGCCAGCACTCCGATGGCGACGCCACCGACCGATGCGACGAGCAGGTCGACGCCCACCGACGTCACGGTCACCTCCGGCGTGTTCTCGCCGGGGCTGCTGACGCCGTGCGCGACCAGGCCCGAGGCCGCCAGGGCGGTACGCAACGTCACCAGCGCGGTGGCGTCGTTGAGCAGTGACTTGCCCTCGAGGATCGTCGTGATCCGCCGCGGGAGCCCGATCCGCCGGGCCACGGACGTGGCTGCGACGGCATCCGGGGGGGCGACGATCGCGCCCAGGGCGAGCGCGAGGGCGAACGGGATGGGCAGGAGCAGCCACGCGACGAGCCCGACGCCGGACGCCGTGAACAGCACCAGCCCGACGGACAGGCCGAGGATGGCGCCGCGGTGTGCCCGCACGTCGAGCAGTGAGGTCGACAGCGCGGCGGCGTACAGCAGGGGCGGCAGCAGGCCGGAGAGCACGAGCTCGCTCGACAGGCGCACCTCGGGCACCCCGGGGACGAACGAGACCACGGCTCCCACGACGAGCAGGGCGATGGGCGTCGGGACGCCGGCCGGCGTCACCCGGCTGACCAGGATGACGGCGAGGACGATGGCGACGACGAGTGCGGCGAGCTCCACGAGAGGATTGTCGTCGTTACGGGGTCGTGGGGGACAGGTCGCCCGTCAGGTAGTGCTCGAGCACCGGCCCGATGGCCGCCACCAGCTCGTCCGGGGAGGCCTGGGCCAGGCGGGGGAGGCCGATGACGTGCCGGGCGAACACCACCCCGGCCACCTGTGCGCCGGTCAACGAGGCGCGCAGCTCGGGGTCGTCGCCGCCGAGGTGATGGGCCAGCGGCCCGAGCAGCCGCTCGACCAGCAGGTCGCGCACCCGGGCTGCCGCCGCCTCCTCGGATGCCGCGGCGCGCAGCAGGCCGGTCATCGTGCGTCGGGCGTCGGGGTCGTCCATCATGCCGACCGCGAAGGCAGCGAGCCGGAAGCCGACGCCGTCACGTCCGGGTGCGAGGAGCGCCGGCATCACCTGCTCGGGGTCGAACGGCAGCTCGACCACGGCGAGGAAGAGGTCCTGCTTGCTGCCGAAGTAGTGCGTGACCAACCGGGTGTCGACACCCGCCTCGCGCGCGATGGCCCGCAGCGTGGTTCGCGGGTAGCCCTGCTCGGCGAAGGCCCGCGACGCGGCGGCGAGGATCGCCTCGCGCGTGCCGCTGCCGGCGGGTCTGCGACCCCGGGTGCCGGGCACGGTGCCTCCTCGTCGACCACAAGTTTTCCTCAGGTGAGGAAAGTATGCCGTTGAGACCGGTCAGCCGAGGATCGCCTGGCGCATGACGTCGAGGCCGACGGAGCCGAGGTCGAGGGAGCGGCGGTGGAAGTCCTTGAGCGAGAAGGCGTCGTCCTCGCGCTGGGCCACCTCGTCGCGCAGCTGCAGCCAGAGCCGCTCGCCGATCTTGTAGCTCGGCGCCTGCCCCGGCCAGCCGAGGTAGCGGCTCAGCTCGAAGCGGAGCATCTCCTCGCCCTGGTTGGCGTGCGCGTCGAGGAACGCCCACGCCTTGTCGTAGGTCCAGCTGCCGCCACCGACCTCGGCGGGCGCCTCGAAGCCGCAGTGCACGCCGATGTCGAGCACGACGCGGGCCGCCCGCAGCGACTGGCCGTCGAGCAGGCCGAGGTAGTTGCCCGGGTCGTCCATGTAGCCGAGCTCGGCCATCAGGCGCTCCGCGTAGAGCGCCCAGCCCTCGCCGTGGCCGCTGACCCAGCACATCATCCGGCGCCACTTGTTGAGCAGCTCGCGCCGGTACACCGTCTGCGCGACCTGGAGGTGGTGGCCCGGCACGCCCTCGTGGTAGACGGTCGTCAGCTCGCGCCAGGTGCCGAACTCCGTGACGCCCCTGGGCACCGACCACCACATCCGGCCCGGCCGGGTGAAGTCGTCGCTCGGCCCGGTGTAGTAGATGCCGCCGGTCTGGGTGGGGGCGATCCGGCCCTCGATGGTGCGCACCGGCTCGGGGATGTCGAAGTGCGTGTCGGCCAGGTCGGCGATGACCTCGTCGGCGCGGGCCTGCATCCACTCCCGCAGCGCGTCGGTGCCGTGCAGCACGTAGCGCGGGTCGCGGTCGAGGTGCTCGATGGCCTCCTTGACCGATGCCCCGGGCACGACGCGGTCGGCCGTGGCGAGCATGTCGGCCGCGATCCGGGCGAGCTCCTCCTGCCCCCAGTCGTAGGTCTCCTCGAGGTCGACGGTGGCGCCCAGGAACTGTCGGGAGGCGAGCTGGTAGCGCTCGCGGCCCGCGGCATCCGACATCGGGGCGAACTCCAGGAGGTGGGTACGCAGGTTCTCACCGACGCGCCGGTAGGCCGTGGCCGCCGACTCGACGCCGCGCTCGAGGTCGGCGCGCACGCTGTCGCCCAGTGGCGTGCCGTCGGCGGACGCGTTCGCGAGGAAGGTGGCGAAGAAGCCGTCGGTGCTCGTGAGCTCGTGGCACTGCTCGATGCACTCGCTCACCTGACGGCGCGGTGTCACGAGCCCCCGGTCGGTCGACTGGCGCAGGGTCGTGACCCACTGCTCGAGCGCCGTCGGCACCTTGGTGAGCCGGGTCGCGATGATCGCCCAGTCGTCCTCGGTCGCGGTCGGCATCAGGTCGAAGACGTCGCGGACCCCCTGCAGCGGCGACGCGATGACGTTGAGCTCCATCCGGTCGTACCCGGCCTCGTGGTTCTCGAGAGTGAGCCCCAGGCGCTCTCGCATCGCGGCGACGGTGACCCGGTCCACGTCGTCGACGGCCTCCACGGCGTCGAGGCGGGCCAGGGTGTCGCGGGCGATCTGCGCGTGGTGGGCGTAGCCGTCGGGCGAGAGGTCGTCGAGGTCGGTCTCGCCCCCCGGCACCCCCAGGTAGGTGGCCTCGATCGGGCTCGACGCCACCACGGCGTCGAAGTGGGCGTCGGCGACGGCGTCGACGGCGGTGGGCTGGCGGGTGCTGGCGGTCGTCTCGGTCACCCGTCGGACGCTACCGGAGGGCGGCGCGGTGGTCGCGCGGGTTTCCGGCCGGTGCCGTGCCTCGAGGGGCCGACCACTCGTCCGCGAGCACGGCGTAGCCGACGGCGTCGAGCCAGCGGCCGGAGCGGTGCAGGGACTCGCGGACCGCGAGGGTCTCCCGGCGCATCCCGACGCGTTCCAGGAGGCGCCAGAAAGAGCTGTTGTCGAGCAAGCAGCTCGCGGTGACGCGGTGGACGCCGAGGTCCTCGAAGCAATGGCGGAGCAGCTCGCGAACGGCTTCCGTGGCGTACCCGAGGCCGGTGCGGCCCGGGTCCAGCACCCATCCGAGCTCGGCCTGTGCCCCCCGCGCCCGCTCGGCCACCTCCCGCTGGGCCCACGCGTCCTCGCGGCGGAGCATGAGGTCACCGATGACCGGGGCGTGCGCCTCGTGGCCGAGCTGGACGACGACGGTGGCCGCCAGGCGGGCGGGATCGGCGAACAGCTGTCGGTACCCCTCGATGGTGCCGGGGTGTCCGGTCAGCCACGTGTTCGCCGGCTCGAGTCGCCGGAAGGCCCACGTCGCGTCGGCGTCGTCGGCGGTGGCCGCGCGCAGCGTGAGCCGCGCGGTGTGCAGCCGTCGGCCGAGCGCCGGAGCGGCCGGGGCGGGCGCACCGGGCGCACCGGGCGCACCGGGCGCACTGGGCTCACCGGGCTCACCGGGCGCACTGGGCTCACCGGGCGCACTGGGCTCAGCGGGCGCACTGGGCTGAGCGGGCTCAGCGGGCGCCCGCGGTGTGGCGCGCAGCTCGAGCAGCGCGGCGCCGATGTCGCGCAGGCCGGCCAGCACCCCGTGCAGCTGGGCCTGGTCGGCGACCCGACCCGTGAGGGTGGTGGTGCCGTCGTCGTTGTGGCAGATGTCGAGGTTGCCGAGGCGGTCGCGCCACTGGTCGCCCAGGTGTCCCGCGAGCGTGATCTCACAGGCGGTGGCGCCGGATGCCGTGCTGCTCACGACCGCGCCCTGGCCGGGTGGGTGCCGGACGCGCGGATCGACAGCGGCCGGCGTGCCCTGCGCCGGGCGGGCCGACGGATCGCCCACTCGGCGACCCCCAGGTTGATGACCCAGGCGGCGAGCTTCAGCACGTCACCACGGACCCCGTCGGTGCCGAGCAGGGCGCCGCCGAAGCCCTCGGTGAGCACCTGGGTGCCCGCCCCGAGCCCGAGGGCGAACGCGCGGATCATCCAGGCCCGGTGGGCGGCGATGTCGCGCCGACGGATGGCCGCGAACCCGAGCACGAGGAACGCCGCCATCGCTGGTGCGACGACGAGCCGTGCGCCGTACAACAGGTCGCCGGTGCCCGGGTGGCGCGCGTAGAACAGCGTCAGCCACAACGCCGACCCGGCCACCGCCAGGCCGACCACCGCGACCAGCCGACCCACGCGGCGGTGCCAGGCCGGGCGTTGGCGACGGAACCGCGGCGCGAACTGGAAGGCCCCGACCAGGGCGTAGACGGCGGAGCCGGCGACGTGCAGGGCGAGTGCGACCGGGAACCCGGTGAACCGCTCGTCGGCCGGCATGACGGCCGGTCCGCCGGCCAGCTCGACCAGGCGCAGCGTCCCGAACGTCAGTGGGATCGCGGACAGCGCGATGAGGGCGGCCGGAACCGGCCAGCCAGCGGTGCTGGCGGGCCGGCCCGGTTGGGTGCGGGTGCGGTGGTTCATCGGGACACGTACTCACCGGTCGGGGCGGTCGCTGCGCTGTTGGAGTCGGTGTTGGAGACGGTGTTGGAGTCGGTGACCGCGTCAGTGTGGCTGCGCCACAGGGAGACCCCGAGGCCGATGAGCGCGATGGCCTGCGGCACCGCGAGGGGGCGGCTGAACGACTCCGGCAGCACGGCGAGTGTGGCCGTGGCGACCGCGCTCACCGACAGCAGCACGGCGGCCCACCGCGAGAGCACGCCGGTGCGGAAGAGGGCGATGCCGAACAGGAGGCCCCCGAGGATGTAGCCGGCCCCACTGAGGTTGAACAGGGTCTGCAGGCCACCGATGTCACCGTTCGGCGACGCACCCGCCGCCGCAGCGACGACGTCGTTCACGAAGCCGGGCTCGGTGCCGGTCAGGTTGGGCAGCACCGTGAGGGCGATGATCTGCACCCCGAACATCCCCAGGTAGCCGGCAGCGAACACGAGGTAGCCGACCAGACCGAGGAGCCCGGCCTTGGCGTACTGGCGCAGGTACATGCCGGTGATGCCCACGAGGGCGAGCACCGACATCACGGCCTTGGCGCCGCTGCGGGCCACCCACTGGCTCGTCTCGGTGGTGAACGCGTCATGGGGCGGGTGGTTGATCTGGACGGCGATGAAGATCGTGCCGGCGGCGACCGCGGCAGCGCCTGCGGCCTTCGTGAGTCCGCTGCTGGTGACGTTCATGACGGTGCTCCTCAAGTCTGGTTTCCCTGACGGGTGCCGGGCGGGTGTCCGGCGATGTCAGTGACCGTAGGAGCGGATGTGGTGACCGGGCGTCACCACGTGATGTGACCTCGTTGGTGATCCTCGGCGGCCACTCGGCCGTGCTTGCGTCGTCGTCGTCGTCGTCGCGGTCGCGGTCGCGGTCGCCGCCGTCGCCTGCGCCGCTCAGAGGAGGTGTAGCTCGGCCGCCCGGCTGACGGCGGAGCGGCGGGTGTTCACCGCGAGCTTGGTGAAGATGTGCTTGGTGTGGGTGCGCAGCGTGTTGACCGACACGTACAGGCGGGCGGCGATCTCGGGACCGGTCAGGTCGGTCGCCAGGAGGCGGAGGACCTCGAGCTCGCGGTCGCTCAGACCTGTGCCGTCGTCGGTGGTCGCAGGCTCGGCCCCGGGCCGCTGCCGGGACACCGCCAGGATGCCGTCCGCATAGCCGCCCGCCTCGCTGCTGCGGCGCCGCCCGGCGACCGCCTCGAGCAGCGACTCCATGGGCGCGCCCTCGTCGAGGAACAGCCGGCAGTACCCGACCGGGACCCCGTCGACGAGGGCGGCGGCGAGGTCGTCGAGGGCAGCCTGCTCGTCCCCGTCGGCGTCGCGAGCGAGTGCTCGCACCATGCGGGCCTCGATGACGCTGCCGGCTCGGCCGGCGTCGCCAGAGCTCTCGAGGATGCGGTCCAGCAGGTGCACGACATCGGCCAGTCCCGACTCGGCCCCCGAGCGACGTCGCGCGATGAGCAGCCGGGCGAGCGTGAGCAGGGTGAACTCGCTCAGGTAGGTGGGGAGATCCGCGACGTCCACGCCGGTCGCGCTCACCCAGCTCACGGCATCCGCGGCCCGGCCCTGGGCGACCTGGAGCCGTACCCGCACGGCCGGGAGGGGGCGCACGTCGGGAAAGAAACCTGGCTGGTAGGACGCCTCCGCCTGCTCGAGCATCTCGAGTGCGCCCTCGAGGTCGCCCTGCGCCCGCAGGACCCCCGCACTGGTGGCGTACCAGCGGTGACGGTTCTCCGGCAGCGACGCCGCGTCTCCGAGCTCTCGCGCCCTCTCCAGGTGCGCGGTGGCCGCGTCGATCTCGCCCTGCTCCCGCAGCACGTCCGCCAACCCGACGTGGAGGTCGCCGGTCGTGGACAGCGGGGTCGGGTGCGCCACGGCTGCCGTCAGCGCCTGCTCGTACAGTCGGCGGGCCTCGTCGGGGCGCCCGAGGCCGAGCCACAGGCTCGCCAGGACCACGGTCCCGCCGAGCTCGTCCGACACCCTGCCCGCCGCTCGGAGGCTGGCGACGCCCTGGCCGAAGGTGTCAAGCGCGGTCGGGAGATCGCCTGCGGCCCAGGCCGCGAGGCCGAGGAACCCGAAGGCCGCCCCTCGCGCGAAGTGGTCATCGCGCTCGGTGAGCTCGAGGGCCCGGTGGGCCTGGTTCACGGTCGCCTCGACGTCTCCGCGGGCCTGGGCCACCGAGGCGCGGTAGACCGCGATCATCGCCGGGAGCTGACGCAGCTCGCGGTCCCGGGCCTTTGCCGCGACCGGCAGCGCCGTCCGCAGTTCCCTGGTGATGTCGGGGACGGTGCCGACCGCCCCTTCGGCGATGTCCAGCCAGTCCTGCACCCCATCGAGGTCGCCCTCGGCCAGTCGCGACCAGGCCCGGGCCGTCGCGAGCAGGGCGCGGCGCCGCACCACGTCCTCGGGGAGGCCGCGGACGTGCTCGCGCAGGGCGTCGTCCCGACGCTGCCTGATCAGGTCGGGCAGGGCGAGCTCGACGAGGTCGGCCGTGCGTTCCGCGTCGCCGCCGGCGAAGGCGTGGGTCAGCGCATCGTCGAGGGAGCCGGCCTCGGCGTACCAGCGGCTCGCCGCGCCGTGCAGTGCACGCACCCGGTCGGCGTGGTCGGCCTGCAGCCGCGCTCGCAGCGCCTCCGCGAACAGGTGATGGTAGCGCCACCACTGCCGCTGGTCGTCGAGCGGGATGACGAACAGGTTGGCCCGCTCGAGCCCCTCCAGCACCTGTCGTCCGTCGGTGCGTCCGGTGAGCGCGTCACACAGGTGCCCGGTCAGCTCGTCGAGCACGGAGGTCTCGAGCAGGAAGGAACGGATATCCGGCGGTTGGTGGTCCAGCACCTCCTCGAGGAGGTAGTCGAGGACGAACCGGTGGCTGCCGGTGAACGCATCGAGGAACGCGTCGACACCGCCCTTCGCCGCGGGAAGGCTGCCCGCCGAGAGCGCGGCCAGCTGCAGCCCGGCCGCCCATCCCTCGGTCCGTGACTCCAGCGCGGACACCTGGCGCGGCTCGAGCTTCAGGCCCATCACGTCGTTGAGGAACGCGCTCGCCTCCTGCTCGGTGAACCGGAGGTCGGCGGCCCGGACCTCGACCAGCTCGCCGCGGGCTCGCAGGCGCGCGAGCGGGAGCGGCGGGTCGGCCCGGGTGGTGATCGCCAGGGTTGTCCGGGGCGGGAGGTTGTCCAGCAGGAAGGTGACCGCCTCGTGGATCGTGGCTGCTTCGACCACGTGGTAGTCGTCCAGGACGAGCACGGTCGGACCGGTCAGGGCATCCAGGTCGTTGACCAGGCTGACCAGGACGTCGTGCACGGGGACGGCGCCATCGGCGTCCAGGAGGGTGAGCGCCTCGGCACCGAGGTCCGGCGTGTCCGGCGTGTCCGTCGCCCCGGCTCGCACCGCGGCGACGAGATGGGTGAGGAAGCGCCGCAGGTCGTTGTCGCCCGCGTCCAGCGAGAGCCAGGCCACCGTGGAGCCCGGTGTCGCCGCCAGCCACTGGGTCAGCAGGGTGGTCTTGCCGAACCCGGCCGGCGCGGCCACCAGCACCAGTCGTGGCCACGGGCCGTCGGTCGGCAGCCGGTCGGTCAGGCGACGCCTGACGACGAGCGATCGGCGCGGATGCGGGACGTGCAGCTTGGTGCCGAGCACGGGCATCCGGCCAGCCTAGGGGACCGGTTCGCGCAGACCGGCTTACCCTCTCGTGCATGCAACCAGTGGTGAGGTCGGTCAACGTCGGTGGCGCGCGCAGCGGCATCCGCCCCCGTGGTCGTGACACGGCGATCGACAAGCGGCCGGTGGACGCGATCGAGGTGCGCGACCCCGGCCCCAAGCGCGGTGGGCTCGGCAGCGGCGTGCTCGGGGACGACGTGGTGAGCCGCAAGCACCACGGCGGCTCGCGCCAGGCGGTCTACGCGGTGGCCCGCGAGGAGCTCGACTGGTGGGGCGCCGAGCTGGGGCGCGAGCTGCGCGACGGGATGTTCGGCGAGAACCTGACGACGGCCGGGATCGAGGTGGATGCCGCGGTGGTGGGGGAGCGCTGGCGGGTGGGGTCGGCCCTGCTCGAGGTGGCCGGCCCACGGATCCCGTGCGCGACGTTCGCCGCCTGGATGGGGGAGCGGGCGTGGGTGCGCCGGTTCACCGAGCGGGGGCGCACCGGTGCCTACCTGGCCGTCGTCGAGGCCGGGGTGGTGGCGGTCGGTGACGCCGTCGAGGTGTCCGGGCGGCCGGAGCACGGCATCACGGTGCCGCGGGTGTTCCGGGCGTTCACGGGGGATGACGAGGCGGCGGCACAGGTGCTCGCGGCCGGGATCCTGGGGGCCGAGGACTCCGCGTCCCTCGAGCGCCGCCTCACCCGCCGTGCCCAGATCGACCAATAGGTCACTGTACGTACGTCGGCGCGTGCCCAGATCGACCAATAGGTCACTGTAGGTACGTCGGCACGTACCCAGATCGACCAATAGGTCACTGTAGGTACGCTGGCACGTACCCAGATCGACCAATAGGTCACTGTAGGTACGCCCCAGCCTCAGACCTCCGGAAGTTGGGTCCGCGAGTCGGTTGGGTCCGTGGCAGGTTGTCGATTCTCCACGCCGGAAAGTGTTC
>JBBQWX010000073.1:0-21284 GCA_038210185.1 Actinomycetales bacterium | reverse complement strand
TGCCGCGCTGGCGGACGAGGATCTCGCCGGCGTTGACGGCCTGGCCGCCGAAGCGCTTGACGCCGAGGTACTGGGCGTTGCTGTCGCGACCGTTGCGGGTCGAGGACGCACCCTTCTTGTGTGCCATGTCAGTAGTCCTTGTAGTGAGTTCGAGCGGGCGTCAGGCGTCGATCGCGGTGATCTTGACCTGGGTGAGCGGCTGGCGGTGACCCTGGCGCTTCCGGTAACCGGTCTTGTTCTTGTACTTCAGGATCGTGATCTTCGGACCCTTGGCTGCCTTGACGACCTCAGCGGTGACCTTGACCTTGGCGAGCTTGCTCGCGTCGCTCGTCACGGTGCCCCCGTCGACGACGAGGAGCGGCTGAAGCTGCACCGTGTCGCCGGCCTGGCCGATCTTGTCGATGAGCAGGACGTCGCCGACGGAGACCTTCTCCTGGCGACCACCTGCGCGCACAATCGCGTACACGTTTCGTACTCACTTTCGTTACGGGCGCGCTCTCTGGGTGACCGGCTGATGGGACTCCCGCTTACGACACAGGACATCGGCTCGGTGAGCGCACCGACTGTCGAGACTACCGGTGCCGTAGGTGCCGCTCCAAATCAGTGGGCAGCGGCCGGCTCGTCACCCGTGGCGCCGCCACCGTCGGATGCCGTCGCGCGCGGCGGTCCCGCCGGGGCGACCACCCGGCCACGCCTGCGGCGGCCTCGCCGCGGCTCGGGCTGCGGCTCCGGTTCGGACTCGGGCTCGGACCCGGGCTCCGGCTCGGCGGCGACCGACACGGCATCCGGCTCGGTGGCGACCGGCACGGCATCCGGCGCCGTCTCGGGCTCACCCGCATCCTGGGTGCGGGTGGTCACGGTGTCGACGTCGGCCGGGCCGCCGAAGGTCGTGGCCGCCACCGCCGCGAGCTCGTCGGCGGAGGGGCCCCCGGTGTCCGCGGACAGCTCGGCCGCACCCTCGCCGGCCTCGTTGCGGCGCAGCGCAGCGGCGTGGGCCGCGGCCGCGATCTGGGCCGCGGTGGGCCCGGAGGGCCGGTGCGGCTCCTCCGCACCGCTGCCAGAGCCCCCGACCCCACTGTTCTGGGCCGTTCCGGTGGTGGAGGACCCGCGGCGGCCGCGCGGGGAGCGCGAGCCGCCCTGGCCGCCCGACCCGCCCTGGTCGACGAAGCCGCCGCCGTTGCGCTCGACGACCTCGGTGTGCACGACGATGCCGCGCCCGTGGCAGTGCTCGCACGACTCGGAGAAGACCTCGATGAGGCCCGAGCCCACCCGCTTGCGGGTCATCTGCACCAGGCCGAGCGAGGTGACCTCGGCGACCTGGTGCTTGGTGCGGTCCCGGCCCAGGCACTCGAGCAGGCGGCGCACGACGAGGTCGCGGTTGGACTCGAGCACCATGTCGATGAAGTCGATGACGATGATGCCGCCGATGTCGCGCAGGCGCAGCTGGCGCACGATCTCCTCGGCGGCCTCGAGGTTGTTCTTGGTGACGGTCTCCTCGAGGTTGCCCCCGGAGCCGACGAACTTGCCGGTGTTGACGTCGACGACGGTCATCGCCTCGGTGCGGTCGATGACCAGCGAGCCACCAGAGGGCAGCCACACCTTGCGGTCCATCGCCTTCGCCAGGGCCTCGTCGATGCGGTGCGCGGCGAAGACGTCCTCCTCGGCGGTCCAGCGCTGCAGGCGCGGCGCCAGGTCGGGAGCGACGTCCTCGACGTACTGGCTGACCTCGCCCCAGGCCTTGTCGCCGGACACGACCAGCGAGGTGAAGTCCTCGGTGAACACGTCGCGGATGACGCGCACGGTCAGGTCGGGCTCGCCATGCAGCAGGGCCGGGGCACCACCGCTGCCGGCCTTCTTCGCACCGACCGACTCGGCCCTGGCCTGAATCTTGTCCCAGATCTTGGTGAGCCGTTCGACGTCCGCGCGCAGCTCCTCCTCCGAGGCGCCCTCGGCGGCGGTGCGCACGATGACGCCGGCGTGGTCGGGCACGACCTCCTTGAGGATCGCCTTGAGTCGGGCCCGCTCTGTGTCGGGCAGCTTGCGCGAGATGCCGGTCATCTGGCCCTCGGGCACGTAGACCAGGTAGCGCCCGGGCAGGCTGATCTGCGAGGTGAGCCGGGCGCCCTTGTGGCCGATCGGGTCCTTGGTGACCTGCGCCAGCAGGGTGTCTCCCGAGCCCAGCGCGTTCTCGATGCGGCGGGCCTGGCCGCCCTCGAGCCCGGCGGCGTCCCAGTTGACCTCACCGGCGTAGAGCACCGCGTTGCGGCCCTTGCCGATGTCGACGAACGCCGCCTCCATGGAGGGCAGCACGTTCTGGACCCGGCCGAGGTAGACGTTGCCGGCCATCGACGCGGTGGTCTCGCGCGAGATGTAGTGCTCGACGAGCACGCCGTCCTCGAGCACCCCGATCTGGGTGCGGTCGCCGCGACCCCGCACGACCATGACGCGCTCGACGCTCTCGCGGCGCGCGAGGAACTCGGCCTCGGTGATGATCGTGCGGCGTCGGCCGGCCTCGCGGCCCTCGCGGCGGCGCTGCTTCTTGGCCTCCAGGCGGGTGGAGCCCTTGACGGCGGTCGGCTCGTCGCGCTGCGAGCGCGGCTCGCGCACCCGGGTCACCGTGCCGGGCGGGTCCTCGTTCTCGCCGTCACCGGAGGCTCCGCGGCGGCGCCTGCGCCGGCGGCGGCTGGTGCCCGAGTCGTCGTCAGCCGAGTCGTCGGGACCGGTGCCACCGGCCTCGTCGGTGGCCTCGCCCGAGGTGTCGGATGCCGTGCCGGTCTGGTCGTCGTCGGCGGCACTGCGGCCACGCCGGCCCCGCCCCCCGCGACGGCGGCGGCTGCGCGAGCCGCTCTCACCGTCGTCGGCAGCACGGTCGTCGGCAGCACGGTCGTCGGGAGATTCGTGGTCCGCCCTGCCCGGCGCACCGGCGGCGTCGGCCCCGGCCCGGGCGTCGGCCGGGGTCTCGGCGGTGTCGCCGGCGTGGGATCGGCCGCCACGCCCGGAGCGTCCGCCTCGGCCCCGGCGCCCCCCGCGCTCGGCGGGCTGGGCCGCCGTGTCGACGGTCTCGGTGTCAGCGGTCTGGGTGCCAGCGGTCTCGGTGTCAGCGGGCTTCGTGGCGCCGGTGCCCTCGGCGTCGTCGGCGGGCTCGGCAATGCCGGCCGCCGGCTCCTCGTGGGCCGCCCGCTCGGCCGGGGCCTGGGCGGGGGCGGTGGCGCGGCGGCGGCGCGGGGCGACCGGCTCAGGCGCCTGGAAGAGCAGCCCGAAACTCGGCACGGCCGGGGCGGCGGCCTGCTCCACCTCCTCCTCGGCGGCGACGGTGTCCTCGTCCTCGTCCTCGTCGTCCACGGCCGCGGGCTCGGGGGCGGGCACGGCCGACGTCTCGGGCTCCTCGCTCGCCGGGTCCTCGGCAGCGGCCTCATCGCTCGCCGGGTCCTCGGCAGCGGGTTCCTCGACGACGGGTTCCTCGACGGCAGCGGGCTCCTCGACGACGGCCGACTTCTTGGCGCGCTTGGCCGGAGCCTTGGTGGCGGTCTTGGTCGCGGCCTTCTTCGTGGCCCGCTTGCGGGTGTCCTTCTTCACCGGGGCCTCGTCAGCCTCATCAGCAGGCGCACCCTCGGTGTCGGAGGGGGCCTCGACAGCGGTAGCAGCGGCGCCGGCATCCGGCTCGGCGGCGGGCGCCGCGGCCTTCTTCGTCGCGCGGCGACGCCTGGGCTTCTCGGCCACCTCCGCCGAGGCGACGGCGTCCGCGGCGGTGTCGGGCGCGGTGGTGTCGGGCGCGGTGGTGTCGAGCGGGTGGTCGTTCTCGGAAGCCATGAGGCCCCTTTCGTCACCCACGCGATGACGACCACACCGGCTCCGGCCCCGAGGGGCTGGTTCCTCGTCGATCGCGTGGTGCGATCGGATCGTGCGGGGCGCACCCCGTACGGAAGTCGACTGCTGCCCCGGAGCGGCTCGCGCGGGCGGCGCGGCACCTATCCGGAGCCGGCGGCGTCCTTGTCGGCGGCCAACGGGTCGGCCACCCCAGCACGTGCGTCGAGCAGAGGTCCTTGGGCCAGCCGGGTCACCAAGGGTGGAACCGGTGGCGAGAACCCGGTCACTGCGCGCAGTGCGGTCAGGATGTCGTCGGGGCGCACGGCCGGTGTGGAGTGCCGTGCGACCACTCGCAGTATCGCACACCCCTCGGCGTCGACCCCGGTTACCGCCATCGCCAGCACGGCCCCGCGCGTGTCGAAGGTGCGCGGCCCGGTCTTGAAGGTGCGGGTCGCCTCGGCGACCTCGCAGGCGAGGTAGCCCGCGACGGCATCCGAGACGTCCTGCGGGTCGGCGCCCCGCACGACGATCTGCCACTCGCTGCCCTCGAGCCGGTCGGCGAGCGACCCCGGCCCGGCGGCCTGGACGACCTCGACGACGTCGAGGCCCTCGGGCAGCGCCTCGTCCAGCGCCAGCCGCACCGCCTCGGGGTCGACCCGCTCCGTGACCCGGATCTCGAAGTACTCCGCCTCGCTCGCCGTGCCCGTCGGGGCGGCGTTCGCGTAGGAGATCAGCGGGTGCGGGTGGAAGCCACCGGAGAAGGCCATCGGCACGTCGGCCCGGCGCAGCGCCCGCTCCAGGGCCCGCGCGAAGTCGCGGGTGGAGGAGAAGCGCAGCCGGCCCCGCTTCGCGTAGCGGATGCGGAGCTTCTGCACCGCCGGGGCGGGCGGGGGTCCGTCGGGGGTGCGCTGGGCCATGACGCACCAGCCTAGGCTGGCGGATGCCGTGCCACGGCATCGCTGCGGATCCCGATCCCCTGTGTGGCTCACGGCCACTGATCCGATGGTGGACCCGGGCTGTCGCGCACGGCATCGGTGGCGATAGCGTGCGCCCATGCCGGATCTCGACCGTTCCCGTCTCATCGCGCTCGTCGCGCAGGAGCAGGCCACCTACACCGAGCGGCACCCGCGCAGCCGAGAGCTGTTCGAGCAGGGCAGCAACCTGTTCGGGCGGGTGCCGATGACCTGGATGAACAAGTGGACCGGCGGCTTCCCGCTCTACCTCGACTCCGCGCGGGGCGCGCGCATCTGCGACGTCGACGGGCACACCTACGTCGACTTCGCGCTCGGCGACACCGGCGCGATGGCGGGGCACTCCCCCCGGGCCACGGTCGAGGCCGTCGCCCGCCGCATGGGCGACCTGGGCGGCATCACGACGATGCTGCCGACGCAGGACGCCCAGGAGGTGGGCGCCGAGCTGACCCGCCGGTTCGGGATGCCGCTGTGGAGCTTCACGCTGTCGGCCACCGACGCCAACCGCTGGGCCGTGCGCCTGGCCCGTCTGGCCACCGGAAAGCCGAAGATCCTGGTGTTCGGCTACTGCTACCACGGCTCGGTCGACGCGACGTTCGCCCTTCCGGGCACCGACGGCAAGGCACAGTCGCGGCCGGGCAACGTCGCTCCCCCGGTGCCGCTCGACCTCACGACCCGGGCGGCGACGTGGAACGACCTCGCGTCGGTCGAGCGCGAGCTGGCCCACGGTGACGTCGCGGCGATCCTCACCGAACCGGCGCTGACCAACATCGGCATCGTGCTGCCCGAGCCCGGGTTCCTGGAGGGTCTGCGCGAGCTGGCCACCCGGCACGGCGCCCTGCTGATGATCGACGAGACGCACACCTTCTCGGCCGGCTGGGGCGGCGCGACCACGAAGTGGGGGCTGGAGCCCGACATCTTCGTCATCGGCAAGTCGATCGGCGGCGGCATCCCGTCGGGTGCCTACGGCATCAGCGAGGCGGTCGCGGCCGCCATCACCAGCCACACGGATGCCGGTGACGCCGACATCGTCGACGTCGGCGGGGTGGGCGGCACCCTCGCCGGCAACGCCCTGTCGACGGCGGCCATGCACGCGACCCTGGGCCGGGTGCTCACCCCGGAAGCCTTCGAGCACATGACCGGGCTCGCCACCGTGTTCACCGCCGGTGTGCAGGCCACCCTCGACGAGCTCGACGTGCCGTGGTCGATCTCGCAGCTCGGCGCCCGGGCCGAGTACCGGTTCGCCCGGCCGGCGCCGCGCACCGGCGAGGAGTCGGCGGCCGCGCACGACGACGAGATCGACGCCTACCTGCACCTGGCCATGTGCAACCGCGGCATCCTCATGACCCCGTTCCACAACATGGCGCTGATGTGCCCCGACACCACTCGGGCCGACGTCGACCGGCACACGGCGGCGTTCCGCGAGGTCGTGGGCGCCCTCTACGCCTGAGCCCTGCCCTCCCTCTCCTGCGAACGTGGGTGAAACCGTCGGTATGGCGACGATCATCACCACGTTCGCGGTGTGAGCCCTCCGGGCGGGGGTCAGCTGCGGACGGCGCGGACGAGGCGCCGGATGACGACGGCGGTCGCCACCGACCCCACGACCCAGGGGCCGGCGACCACGAGCGGGTCGAGGGCCTGGTGCACCCGATCCGCGCGCCCTGCTGCGCGCCGGGACGCGATGCCATGGCGCCGCCCCTCGCTGAGGATGCCGGTCTGCGCGACGGGGTTGTCCGGGCGCAGGCTCGCGAACGAGAGCAGGTGGCTCTCCCAGGCGTCGACGCGGTCGGCGGCCAGCAGGATCAGCCAGTGCGCCGCGCGGGCCTCGCTGTGGCGTCGTGGGACCGGCGCAGGGTGCGCAGCGTCTCGACCACGCTCCAGACGAGCACGACGACGACGCCGAGGCCGGTGCTGACGGTGAGGTCACGCTCGGCGTCGGCCCAGCCGCCCTCGACGAGCAGGTCGACGAACGCCTCGTTGAACAGGTCGCCGGCCCACAGCAGCACGAGCAGGGGCAGGGCGAAGGCGAGGTCGCACACCACGTTGGCGACCGCCAGCCCGGTCGACCAGCGGCCGCGTCGGTAGGCGATTCCGGCCACGACGGCTTCGGCCGCGAGCACGACCAGCAGCCAGGGCAGCGCCCCCGACCAGAGGGCCGGGTCGAGCACCGGCACCGACTCGCCCGCACTCGTCACCGGCGAGCTGGTCTGCTGCCAGATGATGGCCAGGCCGACGACGACCAGGAACGCCACGGACGTCACGGTCTCAGCGAGCCCGATGCGGCCCCGCCCGTCATCCTCGGGCAGCTGCTCGGGGCTCCACTCGAGCACCACGTCGCCCAGCCGACCGCGCTCGGCGAGCCCGAACACCACGGTCACCCAGAACACGACGTTGACGGCCACCATGAAACCCACCGTGAGGGCGCTGACGATCGCCGGCCCGACCCCGTCGGTGGCGACGTCGTCGATGAAGAGGCGTACGACGAGGTTCAGCAGGGTCACCAGCGGAACGAGCGCCGAGAGCAGCACCGTGATGACCCGGCGCCACTGGGGGTAGACGGCCGGCCCGATGAGGAACAGGGGCCGCCCGGTGTAACCGGCCGCGAGGCGCACCGGGTCGCCGAGCTCGGCGAGCACGTCCCGCTCGGCGTCGGGGCGCGACGCGGCCCCGGCCTCGAGGCGGCCGTCGATCATGTCCTCGATCGTCGTGCGCAGCTCGCGCTCGACCTCGACGCGCTGGTCGTCGTCGAGGCTGCGCACGGTGGCGGTGACGTAGCGGTCGGTCAGGGTGGAGCTCATCGGTTCGTCCCCTCGGTTCGGTTTCAGGTCTGGTTCCAGGTCTGGTGTCAGGTCAGGTCGCTGATCGCGGCGTCGAGGGCCTGCCAGTCGGCGCGCAGGACGCCGAGCAGCTCGAGCCCGTCGGGGCTGGTCGCGTAGAACTTGCGCGGCCTGGACTCGTCGGTGTTCCACTGCGCCGTCAACAGGCCCTGCTTCTCGAGCCGGCGCAGCAGCGGGTAGAGCGTGTTCGCGTCGACCCCGAAGCCGGCCCGCGCCAGGGTCTCGAGCAACGCGTAGCCGTAGCCGGGGGTGCGCAGCGTCGCCAGACAGGCCACCACGACGGTCCCCCGCCGCAGCTCCTGCAGGTGGCCGGCCAGCACCTCGTCGTCGATCGTCACGCGTGTCACTTTACTGTGTGTCACACACCATCGTCAACCACGCAGGCCAGCCCCGGGTCGAGGTGATGTTCTGGCCTCACGCACCAGTGAATCACCTCCAACCGGGCTGGGTCAGTCGCCGAACTGCTCGCGGATGTTGACCAGCTCGACGGCGTGGGCGTCGAGCGCCCGGTCCTCGTCGTTGGCCGGCACCCAGGTGGGGCACGGCACCGCCCGGCGCTCCTGGTCGATCGCCACGAAGATGGTGCGGCAGTAGGTGGTCAGCTCCATCCCGCCCGACCCGTCGGCCGGGTCGCCCGAGCGCACGTGCACCCCGACGTGCATCGAGGTGCGTCCGGTGTGCAGCAGCCGCGCCTCGACCTCGACGACGTGCCCGATCCGCAGCGGCCGGTAGAAGCGCACCCCGCCGGTGAAGATCGCGACGTTGCGGTCGCTGCAGGTCCACTGGGTCGCGAGCACGTGCGCGGCCTCGTCGATCCACCTCATCACGATGCCGCCGTGCACCTTGCCGCCCCAGTTCACGTCGGTCGGGGCGGCGAGGAAACGCATGACGACGCGGGGCGCCGTGCCGGCATCCGTGTACGCCTGCGCGGCCATCGCCGTCTCGACCTGCGCACGCAGGTCGGCCCGGCGCGCCGCCCACCGCTCCTCGAGCTCCTGGCCCTGCGTGCGCGGCACGAACGCCGGCACCGGCGTCGGGCGGCCCTGCTCGTCGACGGCGACGAAGATGATGAGGCACCGCGTCGCCGGCTTCATCTCCCGGGTGCGCGGCTGGCCGGACGCCACGTCGACGGTGACGTGCATCGAGGAGCGACCGGTGTGCACGACCCGGGCGGTGACCTCGACGAGCTCGCCGACCTCCACGGGGCGGGTGAACCGCACGTTCCCCACGTATGCCGTGACCGCGTAGGTGCCGCTCCACCCCGCGGCCGCGGCATACCCCGCCTTGTCGATCCACTCGAGCACCCGCCCGGCCGAGACCGAACCGGACTGGCCGGCATCCGTGGGCGCGGCGAGGAAGCGCAGGGTGATCTCGGCCGCGGAGGCGTCGGCGGGGCTCATGCGCCCATTGTGCTCAGCCCGCGGCCGACGTGCGCAGCGCGCCCACCTGCTCGGGACTGCCGAAGACGATGAGCGTCGAGCCTGCCTCGATCGCGGTGTCCGGCGCGGGGTTCGGCAGGAACGCCCCCTTGCGTGGCTGCCGCACCGCGAGCAGCTGGCACCCCGACAGCGCCGGCACGTCGACCTCCCCCACACTGCGCCCGGCAAGCGGGCTGTGCTCGCCGAGCCGCACCTGCTCGATGCGGAAGTCGAGGTCGTCCTCGTGCATGACCTCGTCGAGGAACTCCGCGACGTCGGCGTACAACGCAAAGGACGCCATCCGGCGACCACCGATCAGCTGGGGGTCGACCGCCCGGGTGGCACCGGCGAGGACGAGCTTCTCCTTGGAGTCCAGGGTGCGCGCCCGGCTGATGATGACCAGGTCGGGCCGCAGCGCGCGGGCCGACAGGGTGGCGTACACCGTCTCGGCGTCGGTGCCGAGCGCACAGATCAGGGCCCGAGCCCGGTCGATGCCGGCTTCGTGCAAGGTGTCGTCGCGCGAGGCGTCACCGAGCACGTGCGGCTCGGTGAGTCCTTCGAGCTTGGCCGGGTCGCTGTCGACGACGACCACCAGGTGACCGGTCTCGACGAGTTGGCGGGTCGCCGAGCGACCCACGCGGCCGTGGCCGCAGACGATGACGTGGTCGCGCAGGTGCGAGATGTCGCGGTCCATGCGGCTCCTCCAGAGGTACTCGCGCAGGTGGCCCTCGGTCACGGCCTCGACGAGCACGCCGAGGTTGTAGAGCACGGTGCCCACCCCGAGGATGATGAGCACCATGGTGAAGACCTGCCCCGCGTGGCTGAGCGGCTGCACCTCGCGGAAGCCGACCGTGGCCACCGTGGTGACGGTCTGGTAGAGGGCGTCGAGGGGGCCGAAGCCGAGCACGATGTACCCCACCGTGCCGACGACGGTGACAATGAACAGGGCCAGCACCGCGATGCTGATGCGCCGGATGGCGTCGCGACCGGAGCTGGTGCCCAGGAGCAACGTGCGGCGGTGACTGCTCGTGCTCGGGCTGGCCACGCCCTCATCCTGTCACCGGCGCGAACGCGGCATCCGAGGTTTGAGGGTGACACCACACCTGGCGGATGCCGTGTGCTCACCGCCGCCGTCAGGCGTGCGTGTGCTCCGCCATCGCGCCACGGCCGGCGCCGAGCACGGTGATAGGCAGGAGCGTCTTGCCCGTGGGGCCGATCTCGATGCCGGTGCCCATCTGAGGGCACACGCCACAGTCGAAGCAGGGGGTCCAACGGCAGTCCTCGACCTCGGTCTCGTCGAGGGCCTCGAGCCAGTCCTGCCAGAGCCACTCCTTGTCGAGCCCGGAGTCGATGTGGTCCCAGGGCAGCACCTCGGACTCCTCGCGCTCGCGGGTGGTGTACCAGCCGACGTCGATGCCGACCGCGCCCAGCTCGCGCTCGGCGGCCGCCATCCACCGGTCGTAGGAGAAGTGCTCCGACCACCCGTCGAAGCGTCCGCCGTCGCGCCAGACCGCCTCGATGACCCGGCCGACCCGGCGGTCACCGCGGGAGAGCAGTCCTTCGACGATGCCGGGCTTGCCGTCGTGGTAGCGGAACCCGATGGCCGAGCCGTAGCGCCGGTCGGAGCGGAGCGCCAGGCGCAGCTTGTCGAGCCGGGCATCGGTCTCCTCGGCACCGAGCTGGGCAGCCCACTGGAACGGGGTGTGCGGCTTGGGAACGAAGCCCCCGATCGAGACGGTGCAGCGGATGTCGCGGCGCCCGCTGACCTCGCGGCCGGTGTCGATGACCCGCTTGGCGAGCTCGGCGATCTGCAGCACGTCCTCGTCGGTCTCGGTGGGCAGGCCACACATGAAGTAGAGCTTCACCTGCCGCCACCCGGCGCCGTACGCCGCCGCCACGGTGCGAATCAGGTCGTCCTCGCTGACCATCTTGTTGATGACCTTGCGGATGCGCTCGGACCCGCCCTCGGGCGCGAACGTGAGCCCGGAGCGGCGCCCGTTGCGGGTCAGCTCGTTGGCGAGGTCGATGTTGAAGGCGTCGACTCGGGTCGAGGGCAGCGAGAGCCCGGTGTTGGTGCCCTCGTAGCGGTCGGCCAGGCCCTTGGCGACGTCGGCGATCTCGGAGTGGTCGGCCGAGCTCAGTGACAGCAGCCCGACCTCCTCGAAACCGGTTGCGGCAAGCCCGCGCTCGACCATCTCGCCGATGCCGGTGATGCTGCGCTCGCGCACCGGCCGGGTGATCATGCCGGCCTGGCAGAACCGGCAGCCGCGGGTGCAGCCACGAAAGATCTCGACCGACATCCGCTCGTGCACCGACTCGGCCAGCGGCACCAGCGGCTGCTTCGGGTAGGGCCACGCGTCGAGGTCCATCACCGTGTGCTTCGCGACCCGCCACGGCACACCCGGGGCGTTGGGGGCGATCCGCTGGATGCGGCCGTCGGGCAGGTAGGTGACATCGTAGAACGCCGGCACGTAGACCCCGCCGGTGCGGGCCAGGCGCATCAGCACCTCGCGGCGGCCACCCGGCATCCCCTCGCGCTTCCAGGCGCCGACGATGTCGGTGATGGCCAGCACGGCCTCCTCACCGTCGCCGACCACCGCGGCGTCGACGAAGTCGGCGATGGTCTCGGGGTTGAACGCGGCGTGTCCACCGGCGACGACGATGGGGTGGCTCTCGTCGCGGTCGACGCAGTGCAGCGGGATGCCGGCCAGGTCGAGAGCGGTGAGCATGTTGGTGTAGCCCAGCTCGGTCGAGAACGACAGGCCGAACAGGTCGAAGTCGCCCACGGCGCGGTGGGCGTCGACGGTGAACTGCGGCACGGCGTGCTCGCGCATGAGGGCCTCGAGGTCGGGCCACACGGCATACGTGCGCTCGGCGAGGGCGTCGGGGCGTTCGTTGAGCACTTCGTACAGGATCATGACGCCCTGGTTGGGCACGCCCACCTCGTAGGCGTCGGGGTACATCAGCGCCCACCGCACGGTGCCGTCCCCGACGAGGTCCCACTCCTTGACGGTGGAGTTCAGCTCGCCGCCGACGTACTGGATCGGCTTGCTGACCTGCTCGAGCAGCGGCTCGAGGAGGCGGAAGACGGACTGTCCGGGCATCCGTCAAGGGTAGGTGGCCGCGGGCGGTGCCCCAAAACGGTGGACGAGGCGCCTCCCGGCGGGGCCGTTCGCGTGCTTGGCTGGGGACATGAGCACCGACACCGCCGTGGATCTCGTCGTCATCGGCCTGGGGCCCGGTGGTGAGCACCTCGCGACCGAGGCCGCCGAGGCCGGGCTGGCGGTTGTCGGCGTCGACGAGCGCCTCGTGGGCGGGGAGTGTCCCTACTGGGGCTGCATCCCGTCGAAGATGGCGGTCCGGGCCGCGAACCTGCTCGCCGACGCCCGCCGGGTGGGTACGCTCGCCGGCGCCGCCGAGGTCACTCCCGACTGGGGCCTCGTGCACGCGCGGATCCGTGACGAGGCCACGGACAACTGGGACGACACGGTCGCCGTCGAGCGTCTCGAGCAGGCCGGGGTGCGCTTCGTGCGCGGGCACGCGCGGCTCGTCGACACCGGCGTGGTCGAGGTCGGCGGCAGACGGTTCGTCGCCTCGCGGGGTGTGGTGCTCAACACCGGCACCTCCCCGTCCGCGCCGCCGGTCGACGGGCTGGCCGACACCCCGTTCTGGACCAACCGCGACGTGCTCGAGGCACCCGACCTGCCGGCGTCGATGGTGGTCATCGGCGGCGGCGCGATCGGTGCCGAGCTCTCGCAGGCCTTCGCGCGGTTCGGCACGAGGGTCTCGCTCGTCGAGGCGGCGCCGCGCATCCTGGCCCTCGAGGAGCCCGAGTCGTCGGAGGTGGTCGCGCGAGCGATGGCAGCCGACGGCATCCAGCTGCTCGCCGGTGCGTCGATCGGTGCGGTGCACTACGCCGACGGCCGGTTCACGGTGTCGCTCACCGACGCCGGGGGCACCGCCCTCGAGCTGGGCGCGGACCGGCTGCTCGTGGCCGCGGGCCGTCGACCCAACATCGCCGACGTCGGACTCGAGAGCGTCGGGCTGGACCCCACGGCCCGGTCGGTCGACACCGACGCCAGGATGCGGGCGGGCGAGAGGCTGTGGGCGATCGGCGACATCACCGGCAAGGGCGCCTTCACCCACATGTCGATGTACCAGGCGGCCGTCGCGCTGGCCGACATCACCGGCCGCGAGGGTGACCACGCGCGCGAGGCCGAGTACCACGCCGTGCCGCGGGTGACCTTCACCGACCCGGAGGTCGGGTCGGTCGGCAGTACCGAGCAGCAGGCTCGCGACGCCGGCGTCGACGTCGCCGTCGGGCTGGCTCCGCTCGCCGAGTCGACGCGTGGCTGGATCACCGGGCCGGGCGGGGAGGGGCTCATCAAGCTCGTCGAGGACCGCTCGGCCGGGTACCTGGTCGGCGCCACGTCGGTGGGCCCGATGGGCGGCGAGGTGCTCTCGATGCTCGCGACCGCGGTGCACGCCCGCGTGCCGACCGCCACCCTGGCCCGGATGCCGTTCGCCTACCCGACGTTCCACCGAGCCGTCGAGACGGCGCTCGCGGACCTGCGGGGGTAGCGGTGGACGCCGCGGAGCGGGTTCGGGCCGCCATGGCGGCGCAGCCGCGCGAGCGGTTCCTGCCGGGGGCACAACGGCGGCGGGCCCACTACGACGGCCCGCTCGACATCGGCCACGGCCAGACCAACAGCCAGCCGCGCACCGTGCAGGCCATGCTCGAGCTGCTCGAGGTGCGACCCGGGCACCGGGTGCTCGACGTCGGGTCGGGCTCGGGGTGGACGACCGCCCTCCTCGCGGAGCTGGTCGGACCGACGGGCTCGGTGCTGGGGCTCGAGCGGGTGCCCGAGCTCGTGGTCACCGGCAGCGCCAACGTCGAGGCGGCGCGGATGCCGTGGGCCTGCGTGCGCTCGTCCGTCGCCGGCGTGCTGGGCGCACCGGCGCAGGCGCCCTTCGACCGGGTGCTGGTGTCGGCCATGGCCGCCCGGCTGCCGGAGGAGCTGGTCGCCCAGCTGGAGGAGCACGGCATCCTCGTGGCGCCGGTGTCGGGCCGGATGCTGCGCGTCGTGCGAGACGACCGGGCGCCGGACCGGCGGCGCGTCACCGAGCACGGCCGGTACCTCTTCGTCCCGCTGGTCACCGACTGACCACCGACCGTCGAGAGGCCTTCCGGGACGCGAGGCCTTCCGGGACGCGAGCCTTCCGGGGCGCCTGGCCTGCTGGAGTGGCAGCACCTCCCGGTTGCGCTGCCCCACGACAGCGCGTGTTACCGCGCAGGAGTCGTCGGGATCCCAGCGAGTCCTGCGCGGTAACACGCGCCGACTCCGCCATGCCTTCCCCCGGCGCCGTCCACAGCCGAGCTTCGCCGAGCGGCTTCTCCACAGCCGAGGGCTCGGTGTTCCCGAGCGACCAGGCCCCGGCACAGGCTGACGGCATGCCGAACTTCTCCGATGACCTGCGCGCCCTGTTGGCCAGGCAGGAGGGCGTCGTCACGCGCGCGCAACTGCTCGAGCACGAGGTGTCCTACCCGGCGGTGCGCTGGAACGCGGGGCGGGCGTGGCGGGTGGTCCTGCCGCAGGTGTTCGGCATCTTCCGGGAGCAGCCCTCCACCCGTCAGCGGCAGATCGCCGCCCTGCTGTGGGCGGGTCCGAGGTCCGTGCTCGCCGGCGCCTCGGCCGCGCGGCTTCATGGGGTGACGTCGGCCGATCCACGAGATCGGGTCCACGTGCTGGTGCCCGCACCGCAGCGCACCAGGTCGAGCGGGTTCGCCGAGGTGCGCCGCACCCTCATCCACGACGACGGCGTCGTCATGGAGGGGCCGCTGCGCTTGTCCTCCCCCTCCCGCGCGGTTGTCGATGCCGCGCGAGTCGCGCGCAGCCCCGACGCCCGGGCGGCGATCCTCATCGAGGCGGTGCAACGCGGCATCACCACGCTCGACGACCTGCAGGAATGGGTGCTGCGCCTCCGGCCCCGCGATGCCACGCCGTTGCAGGGGCCGCTCGTGGAGGCCGCGTCGGGGGCCTGGTCCGTGCCGGAGGCGCAGCTGCTCGACCTCGTCGCCACCTCGGCGGTGCTCCCCGCACCGTGGGCGAACCCCCTGCTCCTCGCTCCGACGGGCACCAGGCTGACCACCCCGGATGCCTGGTTCGACGACGTCGCGCTCGCGGTCATGGTGCACTCGCGGCGACACCACAGTGCGGGCGAGCAGTGGGACGACACCGTCGAGAAGGACGGGGACCTCGTCGCCGCGGGTGTGGTGGTGGCGGGTGTCACGCCTCGCCGGCTGCGCCAGAACCCGGCCGGGGTGCTCGCCCGGATCGAGCAGACCTACCTGGCGGCACGGGGGCGCGAGCGTCCCGGTGTCCGGGCCACGCAGCGCCACCGGGTGCGGACGCAGGGCCACTGACCCGTGGCGCCCTGATCCGCCCTCTGGGCGCAGACCCACAGCCCTTGAGCGCGTGTTACCGCGCAGGACTCGTCGGGATCCCAGCGAGTCCTGCGCGGTAACCGGCGTCGTCGAACTTCGACGCCGACGGAACGGGTCAGCCGGTGTAGTGGGCGTCGAGGTGGTGCCTGTACTTGTCCGCGACGACCTTGCGCTTCAGCTTCAGGCTCGGGGTGAGCTCGCCGCTCTCGACGGTGAGGTCGTTCTCGAGGATGGTGAACTTCTTGATGGTCTCCCAGCGGTTCAGCCCCGCGTTGAGCTGGTCGATGTAGCCCTGCACCATCTCGCGGCACGCGTCGGAGCTCGTGATCTCGGAGTAAGGCCTTCCCTCCATGCCGTGGTGCGCGGCCCAGCCGGTGATGGCGTCCGGGTCGAGGGTCACCAGCGCGGACACGAAGTTGCGGTCGGCCCCGTAGACGACGAGCTGGCTGGCGTAGGGGCACAGGCCCTTGAACATCGCCTCGATGTTCGAGGGTGCGACGTACTTGCCGCCGCTGGTCTTGAACATGTCCTTCTTGCGGTCGGTGATGCGCAGGAAGCCCCGCTCGTCGACCTCACCGATGTCACCGGTGTGCAGCCAGCCCTCGGCGTCGATGGTCTCGGTGGTCGCGTCGGGGTTGTTGTGGTAACCCGACATGTTGCCGGGACCGCGCAGCAGCACCTCGCCGTCGTCGGCGATGTGCACCTCGGTGCCGGGCAGCGGCCAGCCCACGGTGCCGTAACGGTAGGCCTTGAGCCGGTTGACGAACGACGCGGCGCTCGTCTCGGTCATGCCGTAGCCCTCGGCGATCTGCATGCCCATGGCGTCGAACCAGCGCGCGACGTCGTTGTTCAGGGCCGCCGAGCCGGAGATGAAGAACCGGATGCGTCCACCGAAGCGCTCGCGGATCTTGGTGCCGATCAGCTTGTCGGAGAGGGCGTACTTCGTGGCGAGCAGCCCCGAGGGGTTCTTGCCCTGCTCCCGCAGCTCGCTGACCTCGCGCCCGACCTCGCTGGCCCAGGTGAACAGCTTGGCCTTGACCCCGCCCTCGTCGGCCATCATCACCTGGATGCGGCCGTAGGCCTTCTCGAAGATGCGCGGCGCGGCGCCCATGAAGGTGGGCTTGACGACGGCGAGGTTCTCGACGATCTTGTCGATCCGCCCGTCGATGGCGGTCGGGAACCCGATCTGGAGCGGCAGGGTGAGCAGCACCTTGCCGAACACATGGGCCAGTGGCAGCCAGAGGTACTGCAGGTCGTCCTCGGAGAGGATGTTGATCGACTCCACGGCCGCACCCTCGTAGGTCCACGCGCTGTGCCGCAGCCGCACCCCCTTGGGCCGGCCCGTGGTGCCCGAGGTGTAGATGATCGTCGCGAGCTGGTCGTGCTGGGTGCCGTCGATCCGCGCGTCGATCGCGCCGGGGTCGCCGAGCAGGTACTCGCGGCCGAGCTGGCGCACCTCGTCGAGCGTGAGGGTCCACGCATCGGAGTCGGCCGCCCCGTCGAACACGATGACCCGGAGCACGGCGGGGGTGTCGGCCCGGATCCCCCGCAGCTTGTCGAGCTGCTCGGCGTTCTCGGCGAAGACCACCTTGGCGCCCGAGTCGGAGAGGATGAAGGCGACGTCGTCGGCCATCGTCGTCGGGTAGATCGTGGTCGTCGCGCCGCTGGCCACCATGGTGGCGAGGTCGGCCAGGGCCCACTCGTAGCGCGTGCTCGACGCGATGCCGACGCGGTCCTCGGGCTCGATGCCCAGGGCCACGAGCCCGGCCCCGATCTCACGCACGACCACGTCGAGCTCGGACCAGGTGACGGTGACCCACTCGTCGCCCGACTCCGAGACGACGGCGTGCAGGTAGGCGGGCCGGTCAGGGCTGGCCCCGACCCGCGAGCGGAACATGTGCCCAACGCTCTGGGCCTCGTTGTCGAGCGCTGACTGGTCGACGGGCTCGTCGGCGGGCGTGTGGATCTGCGGAGAAGCGGAGAGCATCGAGCGTCGTCCTCGTCGTTGGGGAGCGTGATGCGCGCATCCTGTCACAGGACGCGCCCCGAAGGGTACGCCTTGTTACCGGCGAGTCGCCATCGACTGTGTCGCATCGACAGCCCGACGGCCAGCCAGGAGACCACCATCGAGGACCCGCCGCAGGACACGAACCGCAGCGGAAGGCTGGTGACGGGTAGCAACCCGAGGTTCATCCCCACGTTCTGCACCACCTGGACGGCGAGCCGGGTCGCCACCCCCACGGCCACGAGCCGGCCGAAGCCGTCCGTCGCCCGAGCGGCCACGACGAGCACCCGACCGACGACGAAGGCGAGCAGGAGCAGCAGGCCCGTGGCGCCGACGAACCCCAGCTCCTCACCCGCGACCGAGAAGACGAAGTCGTTGAGCTGGTGGGGCACGGACCCGCCCTGGGTGCGCTCCCCGCGCAGGAAGCCCTGCCCCCACATCCCGCCGGCGCCGATGGCCAGGAGCACCATCCTGGTCTGGTAGCCACTGCCCTGCGGGTCGGCCGAGGGGTCGACGAACGAGGTGAACCGGTCGCGCTGGTAGTCGCTGAGCACGGGCGTGGTGAGGGCGAGCACCGCCGCCGCCAGCCCCAGCAGCACCGCGGCCACGACCCGACGACGCGGCACCCCCTGCGACCGCGACCACGACCGCCCCCACGGCGAGCACGACCGCCGCCGAACCCCAGGTCGGGCTGCGGCAGGATGAGGGCGGTCGGCAGCGCGGTGAGCGCTGCCGCGTGCGCCACCTCGCGACGCCCGGGCGCCAGCCCGCGCTCGGCCTGCCCGGCGAGCAGGGTGGCCAGGGCCAGGCAGGGCCCCACCTTGGCCAGCTCGGCCGGGCTGCACCGTGAACCCGGCGAGCAGCGGGATCCAGGACCGCGACCCGTTGACCGTCCGGCCGACCGGGGTGAGCACCGCGAGCAGCAGGAGCACCGAGCTGGCACAGACCCAGGGAGCCGCCGGGCGCACCCGGTGCTGCCCGACCCGGCTCACGAGCAGCGCGAGCCCCAGCCCGACGGCCGCCGTCACGAGGTGGCGCACGAGGTAGGCCGTGCCGTCCGTGCGCGACGTGGCGGACCAGACGAGCAACGAACCGACCACCGAGGTGCCGGCGGCGGCGACGTAGAGCCCGACGTCGTGGCGGGCCCAGTGGCTCACGGGTCCAGGAGCTCAGGAGCTCAAGGGCTCAAGGGCTCAAGGGCTTCAGGGTTCAGGGCTCAGACCGGGACGATCTTCGTGAGCAGCTCGCGGCACCGTGCGACGTCCTGGCCCATCGCGTCGAGCAGCTCCTCGACGGTGTCGAACCGCAGCGTCGCTCGGATGTGGGCCGTGAACTCGACCATCACCCGCTCGTCGTAGAGGTCGAGGTCGTCGCGGTCGAGGACGTAGGCCTCGACCGTGCGCCGGTCGTGGGTCTGGAAGGTCGGGTTGGTGCCGACGCTGATCGCGGCCGGCATCGTGCGGTCGCGCTCGCCCTCGGCGAGGTCGAGCCGGGTGAGCCACCCGGCGTAGACGCCCTCGAGCGGCACCAGGCCGAGCGAGTCGGCGGACAGGTTGGCCGTGGGGTAGCCCAGGCCCTTGCCACGGTGGTTGCCGTGCACCACGGTGCCGACCACCCGATGGGGGCGGCCCAGGATGCGGGCGGCCTCACCGACCTCGCCGGAACGAAGGTGTCGGCGGATGACGGTCGAGGAGAACCGCTCCCCCTCGCCCACGTCGTCGAGCGCGACGACCTCGAAGCCGAACTGCTCACCGAGGTCGGCCAGGGTCGAGACGTCACCCGAGTTGCGGTAGCCGAAGCGGGTGTCCATGCCGACGACGACGCAGCGGGCATCCAGGCCGCGCACGAAGACGGTCCGCACGAAGTCCTCGGGGGTCTGCTCGGCGAACTCGGTGGTGAAGTCGAGCACAAGCAGTCCGTCGATGCCGGAGTCGGCGATGAGTTCGTCGCGGATGCCTCCGGGTGCGATGAGCTCGGGGGCCACCTCGGGCCGCAGCACGGCGACCGGGTGCGGCTCGAAGGTGATCGCGACGGCCGGCAACCCGTGCCGGTGTCCGGCTTCGACGAGGGCGGTCAGCACCGCCCGGTGCCCACGGTGGACGCCGTCGAAGTTGCCGAGCGTGAGGACGCAGGGCCGCAGGGCCGCAGGCGTCTGGGAAGGGGTGGTCCAACGGTGCACGGGCACCACTCTACGAACTCGCCGGGGGGAAGACGACGAGACTGCGCGCCGTAAGATGCGACTCGTCGAGCATCGCCACCAGGGTGCCGTCAGGGGCGATCGCCGCCACGGGCTCGGTGCGCCCCGGCACCTGCGAGGCCAGGCGCTGCCCGAAGCCGAGGGTGCGGGCCTGAGCCTCGTCGACCTCGCGCACCGCGAAGGCGGCGCGCGCTGCGTCGGCGAGGGGCGTCACCGGCATCCGGTCGCCCTGCCTGGCCTCGAGCTCGACGAACGGGTGCGCGTCGGTCAGGCCGAATCCGCCGACGCGGGTGCGGCGCAGGGCGGTCAGGTGCCCGCCGCAGCCCAGCCCGGTGCCGAGGTCGCGGGCCAGCGCCCGCACGTAGGTGCCCGACGACACGGTGACCTCGACGTCGACGTCGAGCACCGGGGTACCGGCGGCGTGGCGCGCGCGCGTCTCGCCCACGACGAACCGTGCGACGGTGACCGGTCGGGCTGGCAGGTCGACCGCCTCGCCACTGCGCACGCGGTGGTAGGCGCGCTCCCCCTTGACCTTGATCGCGCTGACCGCGCTCGGCACCTGCTCGATGTCACCCGTGAGCGGCACCGCGGCCGCCACCACGGCATCGCGCTGGAGGCCGGCTGCGCCCGCGGATGCCGTGACCTCACCCTCGGCGTCGTCGGTGAGGGTCGCCTGCCCGAGCCGGATCGTCGCCGTGTAGTCCTTGTCGCAGCCGACGAGGAACGTCAACAGCCGGGTCGCCCGACCCACACCGAGCACGAGCACCCCGGTCGCCATCGGGTCCAGGGTGCCGGCGTGCCCCACCTTGCGGGTGGCGCACAGCCGCCGGGCCCGTGCCACGACGTCGTGGCTGGTCCAGCCCGCGGGCTTGTCGACGACGAGGATGCCGTCGGGCGTGGGCTGGGTGCCCGAGCCCTCAGGCGTCGGCACCCGCGACCCCGTCGCTCTCGTCCTCGTCGTCCTCGTCGTCCTCGTCGTCCTCGTCGTCCTCGTCGTCCTCGCGGTCCTTCTTGTACGGGTCTGGCTCGCCAGCGTGCACCGCGCCGGCGGCGGCCGCGGCCACCGCGGCGTCGCGCTCGCGGGCCTCGCGCAGGAGGTCCTCGAGGTGGGCGGCGGTCTCGGGGATCGCGTCGGCGATGAACTCCAGGCTCGGCGTGAGCCGGATGCCGAGCTGCTTGCCGACGAAGGAGCGCAGCTTGCCCTTGTTGAGCTCCAGGAGGCGGGCGGTGCGGGCGCGCTGCGCGGCATCCCCGAACACCGTGTAGAACAGCGAGGCGTGCTGGAGGTCCCCGGTGACCCGGACGTCGGTGATGGTGACGAAGCCCAGGTCGGGGTCCTTGACGATCGGCTCGAGGTTCTCGGCGGTCAGCGTCTTGATGCGGTCGGCGATCTTCTGGGCGCGGGCGGTGTCGGCCACGGGTCCTCCTCAAGTCGTCGGAACGGGGCCGCCGACCAGCCTAGTGACCGGTGACGGCGGTGACGGGCGCGGGGGGGGGACCCCCCCCCGGGGGAGCCCCCCCCCCCCACGAACCGCAAGGGGGCCGGGGGCGGGGGAGGGAAAAAAAACAAAAGGGTGGTTTTGTGTTACAGAATGCAAGTGGTT
>JBBQWX010000072.1:0-21938 GCA_038210185.1 Actinomycetales bacterium | reverse complement strand
AGGTGGGCGTACTTCTTGCGCTCGAAGGAGGTGACGTTCGCCTCGAAGGTCCACACCAGGCGCCGGGACAGCTGGATCAGCCGCTCGGCGGGCAGGACCGCCCCTTCGTCCAGGGCCGCGAAGAGCGCCCGGGCCGTGATCTCGAGGTCCCCCGCGAGGGCACCGAGGACCTCGTCGGCGAGGAAGTCGTCCGCGTTGGAGGTCCGCGGGAAGGCGCTCGCCTGCTCGCGCAGCCATCGGCCCGCCCAGGCGAAGTCAAGCGCCAGGGCACGGACCTGGTCGTTCGTGCTCGGGCCGCCGTGCACCACGGCCGCCTCGTGGCGTTCCAGTGACGCGCGGAACCGCTCGTGGGGCTCCGCCAGCAGGGTGTTGATCTCGTCGGGCAGGGCCCGGCAGCCGGCCAGGCTCGCCGCTGCAGCCGGGTCGGTGGGGTTCGGCGGGTCGTCGAGCAGGAGGACCGTCCGGGTCGCTGGGTACTCCTGGAGGGCCACCGACAGCAGGGTGGAGCGCACCACCGCCGGGTCCTCGCAGTAGGACGGCACCAGGACCGTGAGGCTGGGCTGTGAGCCGGCCATGAAAGCGTCGATCTCGGCACGCGGCACCCGAACGTGCCCCCGGGACCGGTAGAGCGCACCCTGGCGCGCCAACAGGTACATGCACGCCGAGAAGGTGAGGAACGTCATCACCACGACGTAGGCGATCGTCTGGCGGACGAACTGGCTGCCCTGCAGCCCGTTGTCGATGACCTGCGAGAAGACCGCCCAGCCGAGGTAGCCCAGCCACAGCATGATGGTCGCGACGATGGCGAAGCCACCCGTCCAGGTCAGGGTGTGGCTCGCCGGCTGCTCCATGATGGCCAGTGGCGGCCGTGGCTTCTCCGACCCCCACTGCCGGCGTCGAGCCTCCGGCGCCGGAGGGTCGTCGCTGTCGGCCGGCGCGCCCGCGGCAGGGGCCGGCGGTGTGTGGTCGGTGTCGGAGCCACCGGCGACCTGACCGTTCGGTCCGGCGCCGGCCCCGGGTGACGCGTCGGCCCAGCGCCGGGACCGGTTCGTGACCAGTGGGAGACTCATGCGCGGTGACCTCTGTCGGCGGGATGGCCCAGGGTGGCCATCGGTATCCACGGTCGCACCCCCGCCAGCCCAGAGCAGCCTGTTGGAGACAAGTGGGGCCGAACGGGTGCCCCGTCCGACCGAACGGGTGCCCCGTCCGACCGAACGGACGACACGGGCCGCGACTGCTGTGCCGGTGGCGGTGACGTCGGCGGCTCCTGAGCCGTCGCGGCGTCACACCTGGTGGGCGCTCCACCCCTCGTCGCGGTCCCAACGGATGAGGGGGAGCCGCGCCACTCGGTGCTCAGCCACAGGTGCGTGAGCCCTCGGGCAGCTCGGGTGTGAGTCAGGAGGGGACTGCCCTGCTCGTAGTAGCACTGCCCACCTCGCCGTCCACATGGGTTCGAGCACAGGCGGGAGCAGCACATGGACCAGGTCATCATCGGGGTCGACCCCCGCACGCTGTCGGCGACGGTCGAGGTCGTCGACCTTCACGAGCAGCTGCTCGGCGCGGGGCGGTTCACCACGGACCGGGCCAGGTACACGGCGATGCTGGCATACGTGAAGGCGTGGCCGGCGCGGATATGCGCGGGCAGGGCGCCAACGGTGCCGGGCGCCCCCTGGCGCAGCGGTTGCTCGAGGCCGGTGAGATCGTCGTCGACGTCCCGGCCCAGCTCGCCGCCCCGGTGCGGCTGTTCGACACCGGGCACAACCGCAAAACCGACGCCCGCGACGCGCACTCGATCGCGGCCGTCGCGGTGCGCACCAACACCCTGCGTGTGCTGACGGTCGACGGGGAGCTGCCGGCGCTGCGGTTGCTGGTGGACCACCGTGACACCCTGAGCAGGCGCCGCGTCCAATGCGTCAACCGGCTCCAGGGTTTGTTGGCGGAACTGATTCCGGGGCAGGCGAGGAAGGACATCACCGCGTTGCAGGCCAAGGCGCTACTGGCCAGCGCCCGTCCCCGCGACATCGCCGGTAGGACATGCCGCCGGGTCGCGGCCGAGGAGCTCGCCGAGCTGGTCGCGGTCGACGCAATGATCAGGAAGTCCACCAGCGAGCTCAAACCATGGTCCTGGCCCGCGGCTCGTCGCTGATGGACCTGCACGGTGTCGGCCCGGTCGTCGTCGCCCCGGGTCCGGGGGCGGCTCAGGAATCCAACGCGGCCGGCTTCCACCCGCACACGGCACTTCGGATCAGCCACTTCCCGGACCCGCACCCAGTCGCTGCGCCCGCCAACCACGTAGGGGAAGACCGAACCTCGAAGGCACCTCGAACCGACCGGTTGACAACTCAAGGGAGCTGAAGTGAAGCATCCTCACCTCGACGGGCAATGGGGCCAGATGTCCCTGGCGATCGGGCAGCACCCGGCATGCCACCCGGACAAGGAGCGTACGTCGTGGTCCGTGGCCGCCTCCCCCACGAGCCGGAACCCCGCGACCTCGTCACGTGCCGGATCCAGACCCGACCGACGGATCGGCTCACGGACCTCACCCTCGAGCGTGTGAACGGCGTCCACGAACCCCTCCCGCCCCTGTCGGGCCCCTCAGAACCCAGCGACCGATGTGTCCTGGAGAACGGGAGATCGCCTGGCACCGCACGCAGGAGCCGTGATCTGCGGACAACTTCACGGCGTCGCCCCGCTGTGGACCGACCGGGCGCGCCGACGGTCAGCGGAACCGCGAGGACGAGGAAGGGGCGCGCGGGCCTGCTCTGTCGGATCAGGTGGGATCAGGTGACGTCGAAGGCGTGGTCCAGGAGCATGACGGCGGCGCAGCCCAGGGCGTCGGCATGGACGCTCAACAGGTGTCCCCCGATCACTGTGGCGGCCTGTTCGGGGTTGGTGCCGTCCGGGACCCCGTTGACGTTCTGCACGCTCAGGTGCACAGCCCACCTACCCGCTGGCTCGTCCGGGGGAAGGCGCAGCGAGCCGGTGAAGCAGCATCTGCGTGCCTTCAGCCGTCGCGAGGACATGTCCAGATCCGGGTGCTCTTCGCCTACGGCTCCTGCCACCCGGGCGCGTACTCGGATCTCGACCGGATCGTTTCCGACGGGGTCGATGCAGTACTTGATGAGCAGCGCCTCTCCGTCACCTCCGCGGAGCACCACCTCCACGATCCCGGACCCGTTGAGCTCGACCACGTGCACGGTGTTCTGCCCAGCCGGCGTGGTCGCCCGGTCTACTTGGTCCCCCGCAGCGTTGAGCGCGATCACCGAGACGGGCGGCGACGCGAACTGCACGATATGGGCCACGGCACGTTTGGCCGGGCCGTGGCGGAGCACAAGGGGCTTGGCTGGGATCTGCAGCCCGCGGTCCGGATCGAACCAGTCCACGAGACGAATGGGAAAGCGGTCTGTGCTCCGGTACCCGAGCCACGCGAACGTTCCTACGGATGGGTGCTCACCGGCGTCGAACTCGTCGAAGTCCACGCACACGGTGTCGTTCCCCTCTCGGGGCGGATCCTGAGGTATCCGGCGCGGGCACGCGGTCGGGCTGAGCACGGCGCGGTAGGCGGTGCTCGGGTCGAGGTGCGGGATGAGGTGGGCGACCACGTGGTACTCATCGCACGCACGGTCCTGCCAGTCCCAGATGGCGGCGGTGAGCCGCAAGAGCTCCCCCGGGGCGTAGGCGGGCTTGTCCGTCACGACGAGCTTCCCGAGCAGGAACTGCGTGTTGGAGCGGGTTTCGGTGACCGAGTGGGTGAGCACTCCAGAGTCGGTGTGCCGGGCGTAGTCCCACGTGACGTTCGTCTGGAAGGGGACGCCGGGCAGCGGCAGCTGCGGGTATTCGATCGCGACGTCCACCTGTTCCCACAGCGTGGTGCTCCCGGGGGCCGGGACGGTCGCGTCCTGGCCGCGGCGCGTCGGGTCACGGTAGTCGCTCGCCGCGGCGGCGACCGCGAGCGCGGCCGCACCCCCGTAGAGGCCCGCAGCGATCGGATCCGGTGCCTCCCACTCGATGAGCGAGGTCACGAGGGGCCCGCAGGCGAGGACCTTGCCGACGGCCTCCGCGTGGTCCCCGCCGGTGGGGTGGCCGGGCTGGATGATCTGGTCGCCGGTCGACCCGCCGTCGCCCCATACGTGCCAGTTGGACAGCCCCACGGCACTGCCGGTGGCGTTGTCACGGCCCAGGATGCCGAATGTGCCGGCCCCGTTGAACCAGACGATGTGCCCCTCGGCGTTGCTCGTGGCGATGCCGCCGCGGAGGGGGTCGAACTTCTCCTCGTCCCTCTGGCCCATCATGGCTGGGCGGATCGCCGGGTCTTGAACGTCCGTCGGGAAGTCCTCGACTTCGGCCGGGATCGGGGTCGAGCCGAGCTCCCGGATCGCCCGCTCAGATGACTCCTTGCGGGCTACGAAGAAGACGACCGCGAGCTCGTCTGCCAGCTCGCCGCCCCGACGCGGGGCTCCCCATCCGATGGCCCTGACGTTCTGATCGTCGGAGTATTCCTTGCGCAGCTCGAGCACGAGCTCCTTGAGTCTCGCGACGCGCTCCGACGCGTCGCCGGCGTTGTGGCTCTCTGGTGTTCGCTCCACGGTTTCCTCACCTCAGATCGTGATGTCCATGGCGGACTGGACGTCCTCCAGCAGCGAGGCGAACCCCACTACGCCGGTACCGTCCCCGCTGTGGTGCAAGGCAACGGGTCGCCCGCTGGCTGTGTGAACCCACACCGATCCGGAGTCGCCCGGCTGGCTCACCAGCTCGCTGCCGAAGGCGGGATCCGGACCGAGCAGCAGCTGGTCGATGCCCCAGGTGACCTTGTCGTGCCCGTCGGGCGCGAAGCCCGTCATGACCGCGTGCGTGAGACCCGTGCGCGCCCCCGACTTGTGCACCTTGCGCAGCGTATCCGTGAGCGGGAGGGCCATGAAGGCGTCCAGCTCAGCCCGCGTGAGTACGGGCCCGTTGAGCGTGATGTCACCGTCCAGGGCGGTGACCGCGTTCTGGAAGTCCTCGCCTGACTGGGCGTCAAGTGTCGTCAGGAAGGCCAGTGCGCGGTCGGTGTCGATCTCGCACAGCGCCGCGTCGACGTCGTTGCCCTGCCGCCGGCCAAGCGTGCCGATCACGAGGTCCTCGTCCTGGTATGCCACGTCGGCAGCTTCGACGATCGCACCCGCCAGGAGCAGTATGGCTGCGATGATCAACAGCAGGACCTTCCACCACGGGTCGTCGTACGGGATGGGACCGTACTGCCCTTCGAACGGCGCCCGGGGGGTGACGGTATAGGAGAACTTCGTCGGGAAGGCGAAGAACGGGTCCAGGCACCACGTGCCATCCGAGTAGTGTCCTGGGTCCTGCGCGCCACCCCCGTCCCCGCCGCCATGGCATGCACAGCTGCACTCCAGCAGGTCCCGCAGCGCGCACGGGTCCACATGTTTGCCCTCGATCACGGCGGTGAGCAGCGCGCGGAGGTCCTCGCCCTTCCTCGCGACCTGACCGCTTCTGGTGCCCGGCGCGCGTCGGGGCTTGCAGCGATGCCGACCCTTACGCCCGTTCTCGGTGTCCAGAGCGAACTCCATGAGCTTGAACCGCAGTGTGCCCTCCTGCACCTCCGCGACGATCTCGCCGGTGGAGGTGTCCACCGTCATCCGGCTCACGAAGATCTGCTTCCGCACGCGCCGGGCAGGGTGGGCCGGGTCGGCCATGCCAACGAGGTTGCGGAGCACGAACTCGACCTCGTGCTTGCGCGGGACGGCCTGCCGCACGTCGACCTTGAAGTAGACGGTTCGCCCGGCACCCGGGTTGAGCGGGCCCACGACCATCCCCGTCCCCCACTGCGACTGCCCCAGGGATGCGAGCTCGGACTGGGTCCAGGCGTCAAGGACGTGGATGCCGCGCATCGCCAAGTCGGCCCGGCTTTGGGGAGTGACGTCCAGCACGTGCGTCGGTCCGAACGGCAGGCCCCATCGGTTGACGACACGCACGGCCATGTAATAGGTGCCGAGGGCGGTCTCGAAGATGCCGTCGGGCATCTGGAACAGGTCACCAGGCCGCACGGCGTACGGGCGATAGGGGATGTCGAAGAGGGTGCTGCCCACGAAGCGGGCGTCCCACTGGATGTCCTCGAAGTCCTTGGAAGGAAGCGGGTCCTCGGAGCCGATGAGGGCTCGGATGGCGACCCTGTCCGGCGAGGGATCGATCATCATCTCGGAGGGCTTCCACGCGCTCGCCGCGTTCTCCCGGTACTCCCCGATCAGCTGCCACGCGGCGCCGTCCGCCGTGACGCTCCCGCTCGGCGGGTAGGTGCCACTACCCGTAGCGGCGCCCTCGATACGAAACCGGTTTTCCCAGGTGTGGATCGCTTTCGTGACAGTCAGATCCCAGTGGCCGAAAAGCTGGATACCCATCGCTGCCCCCTCTGTGCTGGGTTCACCATCCTCCGGAGACTCAGCGGGCGTCAAGGCGCAGCGACGCGCCATCCACCTGACCACGTCAGGTGGTCACGGGAGCCGTCACGCAGGTCCCGCTGGGCGAAGGGCGTCCTCGGCCGTCCCGGCGGTCGACCAGGAAGAGCACTCCTCGTGCGACCCCTGAGGATCGGAAGTGACTGCGTGCCAAAGGTTTCCCGAACGTGGATACCGGGCCGCCTGCCCATCGAGGCCACCGAGGCGCTCGGAATCGCTGACACCGCACCCTTGCGGGGGTGTGTGGTGACGATCGACGTCTATGCGGGCCCTCATCAGTGACGTTCTTGGTGCGCGGCTCGTCAAGAGCGGCCAGTTCACCCAGGTCATGACTGTGGTTTCTTCAGCGGCCCGGCAGCGGCGATAGGCCGGTTGGCGGCTGTCAGCTTCGTCGTGCACTCCTCGCGGTGATGAAGTGTCCCGACTGCGGTGTCCAGAGGCGCCGGCGCCGAGCGTCAGGCCGACCAGGGGGGGCGCTGCCGGCTTGGCGTCAGCGTGACAGCGGCGAAGGGGGCCGGAGCCGTGGGCTGCCCCTGGCCCCGGTGCCACCGGTCATGCAGGCCGGGGTTCAGGACCCCCACCCCGCACTGCTCGCACTCGGTGATCGCTTCGTCTGCCATGTAGCACTCCTTGACCGTAGGGACGAGCCCGTCTCCTGAGGCGGGTCAGCGACCCGGTGGCGGTGGTGCACCCGGGCCGGACCCACGAGCGACGTGAGTGCAGAGGTCGTCGAGCGAGTGGTAGCGCTGGGTGCGCGGCAGTCCGCCTACACGCCACAACAGCCGCGAGGGGGCGCGCCCCCGCACCAGCGCCGCCAGAACGTCGTCTGGCTGAGCAGGAAAGCGCACCTGGCCCAGCGATTCTCGGATCTGCGTGAGGTCGGACTCCAGACCGGTACCCGCCGTACGGAAGATATTCATCACTTACCCCTCCTCCCACGACGGAGGCGCCGCGGGTGGTGTTTGCACCGTACCCCTCCTGCGCAAACCACGCGAACGGCCAGTGGACCGCACCCTCGTCATATCCGGTGGAACCGGCAGCACCGAGCGCAAGGGAGGGTTGGCCCTCGCAGAGGCCTGGCCATGGCCGAGTCTCAACAACTCCTCATCCACTGCTGCAGTTCATAGGGTGCAGGTGACGCTAGGTGACGGGGCACCGCCTGGCGGATACCCTCGTCGGATGGGGGATCCCGCACTCCTGTACCCGTCCTTGGACTTCGCCGACATCGAGCGCCGCGAGCTCCTGCTGACCGACCCTGAGCGCGTGGGTCAGCTGGATCGCCCGATCCCCGTAGCGGTCAGGTGGTCCCCGTCTGCTCCTCAGCCGATGCCGGTGGTGGTGCTGTCACACGGGGGTGCGTTCGGACACGTCAACCCGCAAGGCGCCCTGGATGAATGGGCCGAGCTCGTCGCCCGCCACGGCTACTTTGCGGTTGCCATCGCCCATACACCGCGAACGGACATCGAACGGATCGTCCTCACGATGAACCTGGGCGGGACCCTGCCGCAGTGCCGCGAGTTCAAGCACCTCAACTACGACCGCCCGCTGGACTTCGTCCATGTCGTGGGCGCCCTGACCGAGTTGGACGACACGCCCCCGTGGTCCGACCTGTTCGACCTCTCAGCGGTGGCCTATCTCGGCCACTCCTCCGGGTCGGGGTCGGCGATGATGGTGGCTGGAGCGGGCCGCGAGTACATGCCCGGCCTGGGACTGTCCTTCGCACAGGACCACCGCCCCAAAGCGTTCGTGGCACTGTCACCCGAGGGGGCCGGCGACGACGGTTTCCTGCCAACATCCTGGGACACCGTGCACCGACCGGTGCTGATGTGCACCGGAGCCCGCGACGGTGACGCCCCCCACGAAAGACGCGACCCGTTCGAGTACATGCCCGGCGGCGACAAGTACCTGCTCTGGATCGAGCACGAGGGCGCCCAACACACCGTGTTCGCGGGCGACACCAGGGCCTGCCTCGCTGCCGTCCACGACCAGATCATCTGCGACGACATGCACGCGTGGCTCGGTTCAGCGATCCGAGCCTTCATCGACGCCCACGTCCGGGACGACGCCGTGGCCGCCGCCTACCTGGCCAGTGAGTCGATCGTCGCGGCCTCCGGCGGCGTCGTGCAATGGGACCGCAAGTGAACGCGACCCAGTAGACCGCACCATCGCCGTCCACGCTGTGCCCTGTTTCGTCGAAGCGGACTGGCCCCTCATCCGCGTCGCGTTCACCACCCGCGGCGCTCGTCGGTCATCGATACGGAGTCACGCAGCGAGGCGGCTGGTTGCGGCACCGCACGCTTGCGGAATGTGTCGAGCTGGTCGCAGCCCCAGCGTTGGCTTGGCCTCGGTGTCTGGGCGGAGCATCGAGGCCTGACGCGCTCAACCGACGCCACAGCAGCCCCGCCGCAGCCCCCGAGGGCTGTCGGATCAATGGCTCGATCGGGCCATTGACAGCGTCTGGACCCCCGCGGACCTTGGACCAACCGGCCTCTGCAGGGGGGTCGGGCAGGGAGGAACAGCCAGGTCCACGTTGCCGCGTCGCACGGTTCTGGCAGGCGGCGCGGCCGGTGCGGCCGGCCTGTTCGTCAACGCCGGTGGGGCAGTCCATGCCGTCCCCTTGCGGCAGGGCGCGTTGCTCAATGCCTCGACCATTTCCACGTACGTTCGGCCGCTCCTCGTCCCGCCCGCGATGCCCCCCACGTCGGTGGGCGCCGTGGACCGCTATGTGATCGGGGTGCAGCAGTTGCGGCAGCAGGTGCTGCCCCCAGGTCTACCCAAGAGCACGGTCTGGGGCTTCGGCTCGGAGACCGCACGCGGGACGTACAACGCCCCATCGCCAGTCTCAAGCCGTCGTTGACAGGCCGAGTCGGGACGTGACCACCTCTGCGCCCGCTAGAGCACCGTGCGGGTGCTTTCAGACGTCAGGAGTGCGCCCCCCAACCGCCGGTGCTGCGGCTGATCTCGAGCTTCCTGGTGACGATGGCAGCCTCCCGGTCGAGTTCGGCAAGGGCAGCGGCAGACAGGCCAGGCCAGGCGCGCAAGAAGCGACAGAAGCGGTCGGTCTCGACGAGGAAATGTACGTCCGTGACCGGCTCGCTGTCCCAGTACGCGGAGATGATTCTATTGAGGTCGCCGCCGAGTGCGCTGCACGTCTTGGGTAGGTTGAGCGCGACAGGGGCGAGCCGATTCGCGCGGTAGAGCATGCAATTGGCTCGCATGCCCTCGCTGTTCACGATCGCGACCAGCCGGCGCCACTCTTTAGGGGTCAGGTCATAGCTGGCCTTGAGGGACTGTGGGTCTTTGCGGGCTTCTCGGCAGAGTTCGGGCGAAGCGGTCAGATCTGCAAGCGCACACTGGAAGTCGACGAGCATGGGTATCAGGACTGACGGGCTTCGGCTACTTGCGCTGCCAAGTCGTGCATGAGATCGAGTTCGCGCGCGACCCCGCTGATGCCGAGGCGTTTGTGGTAGGACTCGTGGTACTCGAATGTGATCCCCGCCAGGTTGGGGAAGCGTGGCGCCCAGTTCCGCGCCCACTCCCAAACCGTGTCAGGAGTCGGACGCGAGTGGGAGTCGGTGTAGAAGCCCTTGAGCGTGTCGCCGCCGGCCACGTGGATTTCACCGACCACACCCGGGTCAAGCGCCGAAATGTACTCCTCGGCGGAGATCCCCAGATTGATCGTGTTTGCGTAAAGGTTGTGAAGATCCAGGATCATGCCACAACCGGTCTCGGAGTACAGCCGGTTGAAGAATTCTGGCTCGCTCATCTCCGGCTCTGGGATCGGCGAAAAGATCGTGGGGTTCTCGAGAAGAATCCGGGTTCCGAGCGCGGCGCCCAGCACCCGCACCTTGTCGACAACAATCTCGAGCGTCTCATCGTCGAGCACCACCGGCAATCCCAGTCCCGCCTGCGCATTCGGAACGCTGCGGTTGGGTACAATGAACATGCTCAAGTGCTCGCTGTACCAGCTATACCCGAGGTCGCGATGCGACGCCGCGACCTCGTCTACCAGTTCCTCGTCGATCGGCATTGCGCTCGGCAACGAAAGCCCGATCCCGTGGCCGATGACCGGGCGGTCGGCGGTGTAGCGCTTGAGCTCCTCGATAGCTCCGAGCGAATGGTTGAAGCGACCACCCTTTGCTCCGGCACCGTTGTCGTACCACAGCCGATCGGGAACAACCTCAACAAAGTCGACCCGCGAGCCGATCGCGTCGAGAACTATTGGTATAGCGGGATTGTAGAGCAATCCCACCAATGGCGCTGACGCCACGCTCGGCCTCAGCCGCCGACAGTCGCGGCCTCGCCGAGCTCCACCTCAAGGACGTTCTCGAAGTCCAGCTCCCAGATGACGTCAATCGTGCCTGACAAACATGAGCAGCCAGTGAGGTCAAAGATGACCTTGTTGATCAAGATGTCGTCGATCTGGCGTATGTCTTCCGCTGTGAGTTTGCCCGGATGAAAGACACGTACAGCGCGACCCGACCCTTTCTCCGCTACCAAGATATTGGCCCGTCGGCCCCTGGACGTGACGGCCTTTTCCATCGTAGTACCCCAATCTGAATGGGCGAACTGCATAGAATTCTGCGATGTGAAGTGTATCACATCGCGATTGTTCCGGCCACCCAACCTTGGTCCCCATGCTGATGGCCGCGATCACCTCGGTGTTCATCGGCGCGATCTGGCACCGCTGCCGTGTGCGCTGGGTCTGTAAAGCATCAAGTGGCGAGTCTTGGGCCCTCGCGTTGGTTGTCGCGTTCAGACCCAGATCCGCTGTTACCGGTTGCGGGGTGGCCTGTTGAGGTGATTGTGGGTTGATCTCGTGGGCTGTGGGTGTCTTTCGTGGTTTGGGGCAGGCGCAGGGCCCGGATGTCGTTCCGGGGGGCGGGTTTCCGAGGTCCTCCTTGGCCGGTGGGGGGGCGGCTGTTCAGGCCGGGTGGGGTAGCTGTCGTAGGCGGGACAGGACTGCGGCCAGGGCGTGCTCGCCTGGTGGCGGTCGCAGGGTGAGGCCGCGCGCGTGGTGGATGAGCCGGGCTGGCACGCAAAGGAGTTGGTGTCGTAGCCGGGGCATGCGTGCCGTGCCGGCGTCGTCGGCCAGGCCGGTCAGGGACTGCAGCATCACCGACAGCGCCCCGGCAAGGAGCGCCGCCCACATCCATAGCGTGTTCACCGCGGCGTGTCCTGATGGCAGGTGGTTGAGCCCGGCGCCGAGCTTGGCCTCGCGGAACCGTTCCTCGATGTCGGTGCGGCCCCTGAACCAGCACTCGAGCGCGACGACGTCCGCGGGGGTGCTGGTGGGCAGGTTGGTCACGATGAAGCTGACGGCCCAGGCGTGGTCCAGCTCGCCACCGAGCGCCAACGCGAGCTGGTCCTTGGCGATCGTGCGCCGACGACGGGATCTGGAGTCGGTGGAGATGTCGGCGGCCTCGACCCGTACCCGGCGCACGACGGTGTACGCATCGGTTGGCCACCCCGCGGGGGCGTAGTCGATTACCGCGACCTGCGCGCCGGGCATCCCCCGCGCCGGGGTCCACGCATCAGCAGGCACTGCGGCCAGCTCGCGCCACAACGCACTGTTGCGTTTGGCGGCGACGGCGTAGTCGGCGCCCACCCGCTCAGCGGCCAACGCCAGGTCAGCGGTGAAGTATCCGGCGTCGGCGCGCACCCGAGGCCGGGCACACACCGCGGCCGGCAGGGCCTTGACCGCCCTGGTCAACAGGTCCGCACAGCGCGGGCGGACATCGTCGTTACCCGCGAGCAGGTCAGCGGCCAACGGCAACCCGGCCTCAGCCCAGGTCGCCACATGCGGGCGCCCGGCGCGCTGGCCCTGATAGTTGTACGCCACCGAAGCCTTGGCCCGCCCGAACACCTCCACATCGGTGGAGTCCAGATCGATCGTCGGAGCTCGCAACACCAACGGGGAACGGCGCCGCGCGGGTAACAGCCCCAGCCACCGCGCCACCAGCCGCGCGGTCGCCGCCTCAACCCCGGCGAGCTGCGCCGCCCCGAACCGGCGGCCCAGCGCCCCCGCCGTCGTCGACGCCGGCGTCGCCACCGGCGACAACACCTGCCCGGCGGTATCGGCACGGACCCGGTCCAACCCGACCAGGGCATCCTGCCCCAGCAGCTGCGCGCAGGACAGGGCCAGTACCAACTCGCCCGCGCTCAACCCCCGCGCCCGGGTCTTGATCGCCGGGATGAACTCATCGAACGTCGACACCACCGCCAACCTGTCAACCAGCTCGCTGACCGCAGCCATCCCCGAGTACCTGGTCAACGACGGATCCGGCGCGCCGACCCGTACCTGCTTTCGCCCACCACGACCACGACGTATTCTCTTCACCGACAGGGTGCCTTCCCGCTCGGAAACTCGAAGTCTTCGACAACCTCGAGTATCCTTGCAGGACAGGCACTCTCGTCATCTCACACGCCGAAGACCACCCAACGACTCACCGCTACCTGCGGATCTGGGTCAGACGGCCGCCGCATCGGGGAACGGAGGAGATGCCGGGGTGGGTAGTGGACACGGACGCGTTCGGCGACATCTCACTCAGGAGCTCCTCACGCACTGAGTCGTCAAGCGGCCGTACGCAGCGGTGGACGATGCGGCGCGTCGGCCTGCTGTTCCGCGAACGATGACGGGGCGGCACATTCGGCGCCGGACAGAGGCTTCCTCAGGGCCGCCAGATACGAATGGCTTCGGCCCGCATCGATCGAGGGCCACGCAGCCTGATCTTCTCTGCCGGACGCTTCAGACGCGGTGGTCTGTCGTGGCAACCTCGAGTCCCCCGAGCGCTGCTCGCACCGTGATGCGCGTCCCGGCGTCGCTGTCCAGGTGGGCGTAGTGGGCCCGCCAGCCCGCGTGGAACTTCAGCTCGGGCAGAGCGATCCCGCGACCCGACACGGAAACCAGCACGTGCGCCGGGTCGACGCGTTCACCGTTGCCGTCGACGAGGCGCGCAAGCAGCAGGAGTCGACCCGTCCGCGCGTCGCGTGACGTCTTCACGAGGAGTTCGTGCCTGAGCTGCTCGGGCTCCTGCGTGATGGCAACCCGAATCGACAGTCCGCCGATGACTTCTTCGCCCTCGGCGCCGAGCTGGACGATCTCGATTGGGAACGCCTGGCCGACTTTGGCCCGCGCCGGCCGGTCGACGAGGACATGGAACTCGATGTACCCCTCTTGCTGGCATTCGATGTTACGGAGCTCGACTGCCTTCGAGGTCACGGCGGTGAGCATGACTCCGGCGCCCAGAACTCGCTCGATGTTGGCGAGTCGCTGCTTCGCGAACTCGCGGTTCCAGGGATGCCGACTGCGCTGGTTGCGGCCGATCTCGCGCCGCTGCCAGTCGGCCCACACCGTGTAGTCCTCGAAGTCGTCTCCGACCTCGAACCCGCGCGTTGCCCGTTTGAGTGCGCTCGGGCTCGCGATCGGTGGTAGGTACACCCGCACGGTGCCTGGGTAGCCGTTCAGGTTGATCCGCATCGTGGCCGGCTTCCCATCGACGCAGTGGATTCGGACCGGAATGATCGTGGGAGCGGCCGGCACGGTGCCGGTGAACTCCACCACCTGCAGGTTCTTGTGGGCGGCCTTGCACTCTTGGATCGAGTTCAGGTCGGTGTTCGTCTCTGTCGAGGTGTACGGGTCGCTGGCATGGTGCAGGAGCGCGAGTACGCAGTGGTGGTTGTTGCCGGCCAGGGAGGCCGGCGGGGGCAGCAGGCTCGACGGCAGGTCGAACGCAGCGATTTTCGGTTCTCCCATGGTGACGTCGTCGAGGAGGACGCTGCCCAACGTCACCCAGTTCGGGCCGGCGATCGGCGTTCCGTTGCGAACGTCGACGTCGTAACCGGCCGGAAGGCTCGGCAGCGCCGCCGAGGCGTTCGCCAGAAGGCAGGTGACGCGGACGCCATCGGCCCGGATGACCCCACGGTTGTGCACCTGGACGTAGACACGGGTGATGACCGTGGAGGTGGTGTGGGTGGCCACGGTTCCGGAGTCATCCGTCAGGGTTCCCACGAAGTCCGCGAAGTCGATCGTCGACCCGAGCGCGAACTGGTAGTTGCCCATCGCGTCCGGGGTGTCGACTTTGATGTCCGGCCCGTGCCAGTGCCGCACGGTCTCGCCTTGGTGGGCCGGGTCGGGTAGCCAGTTGATCGTGGCGAATCGGCCCTCGTCGAGCTGAGTGTCGCGAACGTAGAGCTCGACTCCTTGCTTCGGGGCCGAGTCGAGTGTGCGCTCGAAGACGCCGCGCCCGTGAGTCGACGCCCGCAGGAGGCGAACGCCGTTGCTCAGCTTGACGGTCTTGAGGTCCATCACGAAGACGTCGGGAAGTCCCTCGGAGAACACCTGCCAGGTGGCGCCCGAGTTCGTGCTCCGCCACACGCCGATGTCGGCGCCAGCGTAGACGTGTGTCGGGTTGTCGGCGTCGCAGGCGACGGCGCCGAACTGCACGTCGAGAAGACCGGTCGCGCCAGTTCCACTGGCGCTCGCCCACGTCGACCCGTTGTAGCGCCACACCCGCCGGGCGTCGTTGAGCATCCCGCCGAACGTGATGTAGATCGATGCGCCCGCTGAGTCATTCGGGTCGACGGCCATGTCGGTCACCGGGACGGCGAACGTCGACGGCATCCCGCCGTCGTCGTCGATGCGCGTCTGCGTCCAAGCGCCGCCCGCCTCGTCGTAGCGATAGACACGCCCGTTCATCGTGCCGACGTACAGACGCTGCGCGGAGGCGAAGACCATTGAGCGGATACGGAAGGTGTTGCCCACACCGAGCTGGTCCGCCGTCGTACCTGCGGGGATCGAGGTCCATCCGCCACCGAAGGTGGCGCTGATCCACGGCCGGGTGGTGCCGATCGCCACCCTTTCCGCCTCCGCGGGAGCGGCTGCGTTCACCGGAGTTCCGACCATCGGCGCATAGAACAGCGCCGGGTCCGCGCTGTTCAGGCTGACGTGGGTGTAGTTGTACCGCGTACCGCCGTCGGTGAAGCGGCGCACGATCGTGGACGGGTAGGTCACGATCATCTTGTACGGGTCATTCCAGTTGATGACCGAGTACCCGCCGTCCCCTGGCGCCATGTGGAGCCACGCCTCCTCACCGACATAGCGCATCGTGCCGTGGTCCTGGCCACCGACCAGTGCGACGGCTCCCTGCGTCGGATGAAGACTGAGGTGCTCGCAGGTGATCGTGTTGAGGCCTGCGTTGCGGTCGCGGAACGTCGCCGCCCCGGTTGCGTCGTCAGCCATGAACAGGCCACCGTCGCTACAGACCCACAGGTTGTCGCTGTCGCCGGGAGTGATCGCCAGCCGGTGAAGGTCGGCGTGAACGTTCGCTCCGATCGCTGTGTTGCTCATCGAGTACGAGAGTCCGGCGCCGCTGCCGGTGCTGCTCACGATGGAGCGGTAGAGCGCCGACGACCAGGTGTCGGGGCCGGCGGCGCCGCTGGATCGGGTCGAGCCGCCGAGGTAGAGCCGGTTGAGGTCCGTCGGGTCGACAGCGGTCGCGATGTCCCACCAACCCTGGCCTGTGCCGGTCCCGAACAGGTCCCCCGGTGCTCCGGTCACCTCGCGCCACGCCGGTGCGGCGCCAGTGGCGTTGTCGAGCCGCCATACGCCGCGCACCGTCCAGTCAGCACTTGCCGCAGCGAGCGCGTAGACGTTGTCGGGATTCGTCGGTTGCACGGCGAGCGCTACCCGGCCGACGTTCGTCGCCGGGAAGCCGGTGGAAAGCGCCGTCCACGTCACCCCGTCCGGTGAGCTGAACACGGCGCTGCCCCCGCAGGCATAGAACCGCTTCGCCGTCGCGGACTTCGCGACGACGACCGAGAACGTGCGCCCAGTCATCTTGCGATTCCACTGGAAGCCACCTGCGGCCGGTTCGCGGCGGTAGATGCCGAGCGCCGTCGCGGCAACGACGACGTCGGGATCGTCCGGATCGACGGCGAGCATGTAGAACGACGAGCCGGCGAGCGACGGGCTCGCGGCCTCCGTCGCCCAGTTCACCCCGCCGTCGTCGGAGACGACCGGGCCGACGCCCGTGATCGTGCCGCCGCCCGACCAGTCCGAGTCCCCCTCGCCGCTCCCCACGTAGACGCGGTCGGGGTCGCCGGGGTCGATCGCGATCGCCCCGCAGGCAAGCGAGTCGGACGACAGCGTCAGCGGGTTGAGATCCCACGAAGGCATCGTGTCGGACCAGGTGGAGCCGCCGTCGTCCGAGCGCCACACGCCGCCGTTGGCGGCCGCCACGTATATCCGCAGGCCGCCGGCGGCGACCGCGACGCCGGCCACCCGGCCGGACACGTTGGCTCGGTTCGAGACCTGGCCCTGAAGCACGACCGAGGGCCCGATCGGGATCCAGTTGTTCTGGGGCGGGGGCGCCGGGGCGGCGGGGACGTCCGGTGCCGCTTCGGCAAGCCTGCCCTGCTGGCGCTCCCGATACTCGGCGAGCCGCTCACGCCTCAGCTCGCCGAGCCGCCCGGTGCCGCGGCCCTCCCTCGCAGCGTCAGCCTCGTGAGCCTCGATGTCCGCACCGCCTGGCCCCTCAGGTGCCGGTCCCCCAGCGGGCCGCACGCTCTCGCCGTCACCCTCGTCGTCGTCACCGGACTTCTCGTGTGGGACAGCGAGTCGTTCGTCGAGCATCGACTGCAACCGGTCGATCGGACCGCCCTCGGGCTCGACCTCAGCCTGTCGACCGGCATCGTCAGCCGGACGTGGTTTGCCTTCCCGAGCCATGGACCACCCTCAAGGATCGATGACGAAAAAGGAAAGTCGTGGCGCGGTGGGCGGCCACCTCCCACGAGTGAAGAGGGCATCGGACCGGGCCGGTGACGTCAAGTCGGGGTGCCGCGACGCGACGCCGTTCGGCTCTCGCGGCGAGCCGGTGTTGGCCACGGCCGAAGCAGTGGCCAATACGACCGATCGTCCCACACCGGGGAAGTTCGATCAACGGAACTCCGTGACCGAAGGCGGCGCGCCCGCATCGACGGGTGGCGGCTTGGATGCCGGTCAAGATGTCCATTCCGATACCCCTTCTCGATCAGCGAGCACTGGACACCTGGCACCTCGGCTCGCGGCGCAACGAACGGGGACAGGAGTCTCGATCCGCCTGATCCTCGATACCAGCTGGCACGAGAGCCCGCTGGGCGCTCTCGCCGCGACGGCGTCGATGAGGTCGACGATCAACCGGCACCGGTCTGCCCTCTCGATCGCCGCGATCAGGTCGCTGGGCGTGATCGTCGCACGGAGGGTCGTCTCGAGCGAAGAGTGCTTCAGGTCCACGTGCCAGAACAATGAACGCTGCCAAAGCTCCCCACGTCGAAGAGCGGGGCCAGGTCGAGAGGCGCAGCGATCGTCCTGATCGCCCTGATCGCCCCGGACAGGAATGAGATGGTCATCGGGGCCGCCGAAGGTCCTTGGCCCCGCCAAGGTGGAGTGGGCATTGGTGAGGATCGCTCGCAGGCCGTTGAGTTCCGTCGCGCCCGGCCTTCGCATCGCAGTGGCTGCCCCCTTGAGCCGGCCGGGAACTCGATCACGAATCTCAGCGGCCGTGGTTGCAGCCCAGCGACCTGGGCGCCCCCGTCGAGTTGAGCAGCAAGCGCCCTCATCAACACCCTGCGTCGTCGTGCAGACTCGGTCCGACTGGTCCAAACCAGCATGCTGCCGCCGAGAAGACCTGTGCTGGACCAAGGCCCGCGTCCGTCTACGGGCGGCGCTGGCGGGCCGGCCTCGACGGCCCGCTCAGGCTGCCCGCATACGCCGCGGAATGTCCCAATGGCCCACGGCACGATGGCAGTCCGGTTCGCCTGAGCGTCCCTGACGCAGCGATGGGCAGACACGGACAGAAGTACCTGCCGCTCGCGTCTTCGCCGTTCTCCGCGCGCACCAGAGGCCCCCGTTGCGATGCCGAGGCGCAGTACGGTGAGTGGCGCTTGAGTTCGGAGGGACGCTGTCGTGACTCACACACGTCTTGGTCTCGGCCGGGCCCGCGCCGTTGGCGGGGGGGTCGTCGCCCGCGTGCTGCTCTCATTCTGCACGTGGCGACCGTGTGGAGCAGCGACCTGGCGGGCCGACCTTCGGCATTTCCCCCGCAAGGGCGCAGTGGCGAGAGCGAGTGGTGGCGGTGACGGCGGGGCTGAGCTTGCCGAGCTGGATTGTTGCCGTCATCGGGTGCCGCCGGTCGATGTCACTGCGTGCACACGTCGAGCGACCCGGTGATTCACTAGCCATTGGGCCCCACTGAGCCGCAGTATGGGCCTCACCACCGCAGTTCCGGGTTCAGTCGATCGTGACGGGTCAGGGTGAGTGCACTCAGCGTCGGCGGGTGCGAGGCCTCCGGCCATGTCGCCTCCCACTCTGTCGAACCGGGCAACCCTCCCGACCGGGAGACAAACGGGGTAGAGGAGCACTGAGACGCCCAGCAAGAGCACGAGCAGGAACTGGTCTCGCCGGGCTCGGCAGGATGAGGGCTCACGCCGAGATGGGAGAGCGACGTGACACCAGAACTTGTCCTTCTCGTGGTGCTGGGCACCGCGGCAGCCTGCACCCTGTCGGCCTCAGCGGGCCTCGGCGGCTCACTAGTCCTGGTCCCGCTGCTCGCGCTCGCCATCGGAACCAAGGAGGGCGTCGCCCTGGCGGCACTCCTCCTGGCCGCCAACAACGTCGTCAAGATCGCCGCCTACCGGCACTCTCTCCCTTGGCGAGCCGTGATCGAGGTGCTCGTGGTCGTGGTGCTCGGATCACTCGTCGGCGCCAGCCTGCTGGTTGCGCTCCCGGAGAGCTGGGTCAGCGTCGCGGTCATCGCAAGCATCGTCCTCGCGCTACTGGCGGAACGGCTACGAGTCTCCCGCGCGCAGCGGTTCGGGGCCCCCGTTCTCGGCTTCGCGTCCGGCGCCACCTCTGGCTTCTCGGGGACATCAGGTCCGCTCAAGGGACTCTCGCTCCGGATGCTCCGACTGGACCGCGCCCACCTCGTCGGCGCCGCCTCCGTCGTCTCTCTAGCAGGCGATCTCACCAAGGCAGCTGTCTATGCCGGAGCCGGGCTCCTGCAGTCCAGTTCGCTCCTGCTCATGGCGGCCCTGCTACCCGTGATGCTAGCCAGCACCTTCTTGGGCAGGCACATCAACAAGCAAGTGGGAGAGCGGGGGTATGCGGTCCTCTTCTGGGTCGTCATGGGCGGCTACAGCATGCGGCTGCTCGGCCTCAGCGCCTGAAGCGCCGATTGGGTTCTCGCCCGGGGCCGCCGAGCCTCAATCCACCGATGGTCTGCCATCTCTGGTTCATCGGGCCGATGGCGGTCCGTCGGGCGTGTCGAACGCTGCCTTGCTGTGCGAGCGGCACCACACGATCGTGCGCTCGCGAAGGTAGTCGGGGGTTCTCGGTGAGGACGACAGCGGGCACCCGGGTGGAAGGGAACCTCGCGGTGGGTGCCTACGACCGGCAGAGATCGTGCTCCTCCTCGGAGGTCGCCGGCCCGTCCATGGCGTCGCCAATGGTGCCCGCGATGATGGGCTCACGCTCGATCGTGGCCTCCACGCGGGTGACCGGGCAGGTACGTTCTGTCGCTGGCGGACTCGTGCGACTGGATCGCGGCAGTGAATGCCTGCTGGCCGGGACGTCGACCGCGTCACCGTGGGGCTGAAGGTGGCAGGAGGCCGAGGGTGTGGCGCAGCGCGTGAAGGATGGGGTCGTCCTGATCACCGGGGCCAGTTCGGGGATCGGCGCGGGTCTCGCCGCGCGCTTGCAGGCGCGGGGGGCTCGCCTCATCATCTCGGGCCGGGACCGGGCACGGTCGGACTCGGTGGCCGCTGGCCATCCCGGGATGTCTGTGGTCGTGATGGACGTCGCCGACCCGGAGCTCGTGACACGCGCAATGGCCGAAGTAGCGGCGGGAACCTCGCATCAGACCACTCTGGTCAACAGCGCAGGAATTGAGCGGCTGCTCGACCTTCTCTGCCACGCAACTGCCCGGACCTGCCGACGTCGCGTCCGAGATCGCCACCAACTTCACCGGGCTCGCCACCGTCACCGCGGCCGCACTCCCCCTGCTGCGTCGAGCTGAGCGCTCGCGTGTGGTGCACGTCGGTTCTGGTCTCGGGTTCGTGCCCTACGCGAAGGCCCCCGTCTACTGCGCGACCAAGGCCGCGGTTCACTCCCACACGGTCAGCCTGAGAGGGCAGCCTGCCGGGTCGACCCGTCCAGGTCGTCGAGATCATCCCTCCCGTCGTCGACACCCCACTGCGCTGTGACCTGCCTTCAGCGCCACCCAATCCCATGCCGTTGGAACGCTTCCAGGAACGGGGCAAGGTGCGCACCAGCATGCTCATCGGGCCAGCCAACCCTCCGGTGTGGTCGAGGTCCAGCGGGTTCGCCACGGGCGTATCCCGTCCCCGCCCCGGAACCCGACGACGGTTGCCTGCCTGGGCCAGAGCGCTGGACCGCTTCAACCTGGAGGTGAAGGTGCGCCCCGCGGCAGTTCCGTCCGGAGTGAACCCCTGCGTGGGACCGGTGATCGCTCAGGGGTGTCAGGCGCGCGGTGGGGCGCGCCTCGGGCACCCCCGAGTGCGAGCGCTGGTCGCTCAAGGGGTGCCGAGGGCGCGGTGGGTCGCGCCTCTGGCACCCCCAAGGCGGGCCCGGCGGTCCCCGGGGGCTCTCGGGGTTTGCAGAACCCAGGGCCTGGACAGCGGCAGAGACAACCCCTACCTCGCGATGGAGACCGTCGAGGACATGGTGAGGTTCCCATCGGGCTAGGACGGATATCCCAGATCGGGGCGCGGGTGGCCCCGAAGCGCTTGCGCTCCCTCATCAACAGTGGCGACTGATCCTCAGCAGCGCTGTTGTGCGTTCGACCCGCGGCGCAGTGACGCAAGGCCCCCCTTCCCAGACGGTCTTGACCGCCCCGCAGCGGGCGGCGGGGCACTGATCGCTTCGCAGCTTCCGGACGGTAAATCGCCGTGAAGCACACCCATTGCGTCGTGGGGCGCCATGACTGGCAGCACCACGTCAGCAAGGAGCTGGGCGGGCCGGGCGCCGGCCACGACCTGCGCTCTCGGCGTGGCGCGGAGACGAGGGTCTACGGCAAGCCGCCGTCCAAGGGCGTGGTCGGGTCGGGAGGCTGTCAACTGCCGATGGAGAACATCTCGTGCGCGGACCTCTCCCACTCTTGCCTGCTGAACTCCAGTCGGCGACTGGCGGCGGTATGACGCACCGGACGCTCGGGTCGGAGGGGGCCCCAGCAGGTGCGCAACAGCTGCCGGGCACATCTAGCGGGACTTTCCTAGTTAGCTCGAGGCAGTCACGTAAACGTGCAGTTCAGGGCCGTGTTGGTGGTGGGCTGGGTGTATGACCTAAGTGCATGGAGCCCATCGGGTGAGGGTGAAGACCTCGCTGAGCTGGTCTTGGGTTTGAGTGGTTTCGGTGAGCATCCGGCGGGCCTTGGGGCGGCCGCCGGTGGAGGGGTAGATCAGGACGGTTTCCTGGATGCCGGCGAGCTGGTC
>JBBQWX010000071.1:0-21949 GCA_038210185.1 Actinomycetales bacterium | reverse complement strand
TCTCGCGCCATAGGCTGACATCACGCACGCCGTTCTCCTGACCACAGTTCCTGTGCCTTCGACAGCTCAGAAACCTACTCAGAGAACGGCGTGCGCCTCATCAACCCGGCCCGAGCACCCACAGGTGTGTCAGAAGAGCCCCAATAGGTCACTGTAGGCACGGGCAGGTGTACCCAGATCGACCAATAGGTCACTGTAGGCACGGGCTGGGTGTACCCAGATCGACCAATAGGTCACTGTAGGCACGGGCTGGGTGTACCCAGATCGACCAATAGGTCACTGTAGGCACGGGCCGGGATGCCGCAGGGGTCAGTCGGCCGCCGGGGCCAGGTAGAGCGTGGCGAGCCGGGCGACCCGCACGGTCACCGAGTACGGCTGGTCGTGCCACGGCGACGCCTCGGTCTCGAGCACCGCGCCGGCCTGGCTCGGGCTGCTCCCCTCGTCGAAACCGCTGGTGTCGAGCACGACCTCCCAGCGGCCCGGCCGAGGCACCCCCACCCGCACCCAGGCCTTGTCGTCACCGCTGTAGTTGACCACGGTGGCGACGACGTCGCCGTGCTGGTCCTGCTGCGCGAAGCGCAGGTAGGACAGCAGGTTGCCGGTGTTGTCGTCGGCGTCGAGCCAGCGGAAGCCGGCGTGCTGCGAGTCCAGGGCCCACATCGCCGGGTGCTCGGCGTAGAGCCGGTTGAGCTCCTTGACCAGGGCGTGCACCCGGTAGTGGGCGGCGTGGTCGAGCAGCCACCAGTCGAGCGAGCGGCCGTCGGCCCACTCGCCGGGCTGGGCGAACTCGCAGCCCATGAAGAGCAGCTGCTTGCCGGGGTGGCTCCACATGTAGGCGAGGAAGGCGCGCACCGTGGCCAGCTGGTCCTCGCGAGAGCCCGGGACCTTGTTCACGAGCGAGCCCTTGCCGTGCACGACCTCGTCGTGGCTGATCGGCAGCAGGTAGTTCTCGCTGAACGCGTACATCAGCGAGAACGTCAGGAGGTTGTGGTGGTACTGCCGATGGACCGGCTCCTCCTTGAGGTAGCGCAGCGTGTCGTTCATCCAGCCCATGTTCCACTTCAGCCCGAAGCCCAGACCGCCGCTCGAGGTCGACTTGGTGACACCGGGCCAGGAGGTCGACTCCTCGGCGATCATCATGGTGCCGGGCACCAGCTTGTAGGCCGTCGCGTTGGCCTCCTGGAGCAGGCCGATCGCCTCGAGGTGCTCGCGCCCGCCGTGCACGTTCGGGATCCACTCGCCGTCCTTGCGCGAATAGTCGAGGTAGAGCATCGAGGCGACCGCGTCGACGCGCAGCCCGTCGATGTGGAACTCCCGCAGCCAGTAGATCGCGTTGGCCACGAGGAAGTTGCGCACCTCGAGTCGGCCGAAGTCGAACACGTGGGTACCCCAGTCCGGCTGGTCGCCGCGGCGCGGGTCCGGGTGCTCGTAGAGCGGTAGCCCGTCGAACCTGGCGAGGGCGAACGCGTCGCGCGGGAAGTGCCCCGGCACCCAGTCGAGGATGACGCCGATGCCGGCCTGGTGCAGCCGGTCGACGAGGTACTTGAAGTCGTCGGGGGTGCCGAACCGCGCCGTGGGGGCGTAGTAGCCGGTGACCTGGTAGCCCCACGACGGGCCGTACGGGTGCTCCATGACCGGCAGCAGCTCGACGTGGGTGAAGCCGAGGTCGGCGACGTAGTTGACGAGGTGCTCGGCCAGGTCGCGGTAGGACATCCCCTGGCGCCACGAGCCCAGGTGCACCTCGTACACGCTCACCGGGCCGTGGTGGGGGTCGCGCCCGGACCGCTGGTCCATCCAGGCGGAGTCGGCCCACTCGTGGCCCGCCTCGTCGACGACCGACCCGGTGTTCGGGGGGCACTCCGTGCGCCGCGCCATCGGGTCGGCCTTGGTGCGCACCACGTCGTCGGCGCCGCGGATCTCGTACTTGTAGATGTGGCCGACCCCCACCTCGGGCACGAACAGCTCCCAGACCCCGGAGGAGCCGATCAGCCGCATCGGGTGGACCCGGCCGTCCCAGTCGTTGAAGTCGCCGATGACGCGCACGGCCTTGGCCCGCGGCGCCCACACCGCGAACGACACCCCGCGTACGTGGCCCATCGGGCCGTCGTACTCGTGCAGGCGTGCACCGAGCACGGTCCACAGCTGCTCGTGGCGCCCCTCGTTGACCAGGTGCAGGTCGACCTCGCCCAGGGTCGGCGCGAAGCGGTAGGGGTCGTCCTGCTGGTGCTCGACGCCGTCGGCCCAGGCCACGAGCAGCCGGTAGTCCATCGTGCGCACCGCGTCGGCGCGCACCGCGGTCCACACCCCCTCGGCCTCGTGCTCGAGCACCAGCTCCTTCTCGTCCTCGAACCGCACCCGCACCGACTGCGCGAGGGGCTTGAGCACCCGGATCCGCAGCCCGCCCGGCTCGAGGTGCTGGCCGAGGAGGTCGTGGGGCTGCTGGTGGCGTCCTTGGACGAGGGCGGTGATCGCGCCGCCGACCTCAGGGCTGGGGGAGGGGGTCACGACGGGTCTCCTTGCGTGGTGGGGTCCTGCGAGAAGGGGGCGGTGAGGCGGCGGACGGCGCCAAGGGGGATGGCGACCCAGCCCGGCCGGTTGCGCGCCTCGTAGACGACCTCGTACATCGCCTTGTCGAGCTCGAACGCGGCGAGCAGGGCCCCCAGCGAGCGGGGGTCCTGGCCGGCCCGCGTCGCATAGCCGTCGAGGAAGGCCTGTTGGGCGGAGGTCACCCAGCCCCGGGCCGAGCGGCCGTCGGCGTGCTCACGGGTGCCGCCCACGTAGTCGAAGCTGCGCAGCATCCCGGCCACGTCGCGAACCCACTGGTCGGGCAGGGAACGTTCGGCCAGCGGCCGCAGCGGCTCGCCCTCGAAGTCGAGCAGCACCCAGCCGCGCTCGGCGGAGTGCAGCACCTGGCCGAGGTGGTAGTCGCCGTGGATGCGCTGCAGGGCAGGCCAGTCGGCGCCGGCCGCCGCGCGAAGCACGGCCTGCACCTGGTCGCGCACCTCTTCGAGCCCGGGCGCCTCGACGACCGCGGCCTCGAAGCGGGCTCGCATCTCGGCGACGATGGTCGCGGCCTGCCCGCGGGTGGTCGGCTCGGTGCCGAGCACCTCGGCCAGGGTGCGGTGCACCTCGGCGGTGGCCTCACCGAGGGCCCGTGCCGGGCCGGCGAAGTCGCTGCCCGTCTCCGCGGCGCGCAGCGCGACCCGCCAGGCGTCCTCGACGCCGGGCAGGAACTCCTGGGCCAGGGCGAGATGGCCGGATGCCGGCTGGTCACCCTCGGTGCCAGGGTGCGGCCAGCGCCCGGTCACCGACCCGACGACCGCGGGCACACGGCGCGAGCCGGCGTCGACGAGCGCACCCTGGAGCACGACGTCGGGGTTGTCGCCGGGCGAGAGCATGCGGAAGACCTTGACGATGAGCGGGGTGTGGTGCCCGTCGGGCACGTCACAGTCGAGGATGACCGAGGTGTTGGACTGCTCCCCGGAGAGCACCCGGGAGGTGCGCACGTGCACCTCGGGGCCCCAGCTGGGTTGCGGCACACCGGTAACGGCATCCTCCACTGCCCCGGACACCGTCGACGACTGTGCGCGCGCCCTGCCCTGCACGAGCTCGAGCAGCAGTGCGGCGTAGACCGGGTCGTGCGTGGCGTCGTACACCCACCGGCGCCCCAGCGCGGAGTGCTCCATCGTTCCGAGCAGCGCGTGGTCGGCGCTGCCGAGCGGCTCGCCGCGGTAGCTGAGCGGCACCTGGTAGACGATCGGCTCGGGCCCTGCCTCGTCGGCGACGACGAGGGTCTCCACCCCGACGTCGCCCTCGGGGTCGTCGAGGCGCCAGGCCGCGAGGAGCCGGAGTTGGGGCCGCTGTCCCTTGGCGGCGTACCAGCGCTGCCGACCGATCCAGCCGGAGACGAGCTCGATCTTGGTCGGGCGCAGGGACGCGCCGGCGTGGATCTCAGCCACGGGCCCCACCACGTCGTGGTGCGAGCGCGAGCCAGAAGAAGTCGCGCGACCCCAAGGTGACGGTGATCGTGCCGTCGGGGGCGAGGTCCGGAAAGCCACTGCCCCCGAACAGGTCTCGCGTCTCCCAGTCCCACAGTTCCTCGGGCACGGTGATGGTGGCCGACTGCGGGCGTGATGACAGGTTGTTGATGCACAGGACGGCCAGGGCGGAGCGGTCCTCGCTGTCGCGCTCGTGGCGGTCGACGCGCACGAACGCGAGCACCCGGTCATGGGTCGAGGCACAGACCTCGAAGTCGCCCAGGCCGAACACCGGGTGCTCGCGGCGCACCGAGAGCATGCCGCGCACCCAGTGCAGGAGTGAGGAGCCCGAGGCCATCTGGGCCTCGACGTTGACGTGGTTGTGGTGGTAGACGAGCGACTGGAGCACCGGCAGGTAGAGCTTGCCGGGGTCGGCCGTGGAGAAGCCTGCGTTGCGGTCGGGGGTCCACTGCATGGGCGTGCGCACGGCATCCCGGTCGTGCAGCCAGATGTTGTCGCCCATGCCGATCTCGTCGCCGTAGTAGAGGCACGGCGAGCCCGGCAGCGAGAGCACCAGCGCGTGGATCAGCTCGACCTCGGGCCGCGAGTTGTCGAGCAGGGGGGCGAGCCGGCGACGGATGCCGACGTTGGCCCGCATCCGCGGGTCCGGGGCGTACCAGCCGTACATCGCGGCGCGCTGCTCCGGCGTGACCATCTCGAGGGTCAGCTCGTCGTGGTTGCGCAGGAAGGTTCCCCACTGGGCACCGCGCGGGATCTCCGGCGTGCCGGCCAGCACGTCGATGATGGGCGCCGCCTTCTCCTCGCGCAGCGCGTAGTAGAGCATCGGCATCACCGGGAAGTGGAAGCACATCTGGCACTCCGGCGACTCCTGCGTGCCGAAGTAGTCGACGACGTCGCCGGGGGGCTGGTTGGCCTCGGCGAGCAGGATGCGCCCGGGGTACTCCTTGTCGACCATGGCCCGCAGCTCGGCGAGGAACGTGTGCGTCTTCGGGTGGTTCTCGCCGTTGTGGCCCTCCTCCTCGTAGAGGTAGGGCACCGCGTCGAGCCGGAAGCCGTCGATGCCCATGTCCATCCAGAACCGCACGATGTCGTACATCGCCTGATGAACCTTGGGGTTCTCGAAGTTCAGGTCGGGCTGGTGGTCGAAGAACCGGTGCCAGAAGAACTGACGGCGGATCGGGTCGAAGGTCCAGTTCGAGGTCTCGGTGTCGACGAAGATGACCCGCGCGTCGGTGTACCTGTCGTCGGTGTCGCTCCACACGTAGAAGTCGCCGTAGGGGCCCTCGGGGTCGCTGCGCGAGGCCTGGAACCACGGGTGCTGGTCGCTGGTGTGGTTCATGACGAAGTCGGTGATGATGCGGATGCCGCGCGCGTGCGCCTGGGTGATCAGCTCGCGGAACTCCGGCAGGGTGCCGAACTCGGGCAGCACCTGGGTGTAGTCGGAGATGTCGTAGCCGCCGTCGCGCAGCGGGCTCGCGTAGAACGGCGGCAACCACAGGCAGTCGATGCCGAGCCACTGCAGGTAGTCGAGCCGGTTGGCGATGCCGGCGAAGTCACCCTCGCCCGACCCGTTGCTGTCGCCGAAGGCGCGCACGAGCACCTCGTAGAAGACCGCCGTGCGGAACCACTCGGGGTCGTGGCGCAGCCCCGGCTGGTTCGCGCCGAGGCCGGGGGTGGAGTGCCCCATGCCGAGGATCGCCGTCACCAGGGCCTCCGCACCGCGACGACGTGCACGGGTTCGGCGTCCGGCCCGAGCCGCACGTAGTTGTCGCGCTGCCAGACCCACCGCTCGTCGGTGACCAGGTCGTGGGCCTCGAAGGTGTCGCCCGACTTCAGGCCGAGTGCGCCCATCTCGAGCCGCAGCGTCGTGGCGCGCGTCGAGTGGGGGTCGAGGTTGGCCACGACGAGTACGACGTCGTCGGTGCCGTCCGGTAAACGGCGGCGCTTGGAGAACGCGAGGAAGTTCTCGTCGTCGACGTGGTGGAAGCGGATGTCGCGCAACCGGTGCAGCGCCGGGTGCGCGCGCCGGACGACGTTGATCATGGTGAGCCAGCCGGCGAGGGACCGGCCCTCCTTGGGGCCTGCGGGCTCGTAGTCTTCCCAGTGCCGGTTCTTGTACTCGTACTTCTCGTTGTCGATCTGCTCGTCGGCGCCGGGCCGGGCGACGTGTTCCATCAGCTCGTAGCCCGCGTAGATGCCGTAGGTCGGCACGAGGGTGGCCGCGAGCACCGCGCGCAGCTTCCACGCGGCCGGGCCCCCGAACTGCATGTACGGCGTGAGGATGTCGTGCGTGGTGGGCCAGAACGACGGACGCATGTAGGCGGCGGCCTCGCCGGACAGCTCGGTGAGGTACTCGCGCAGGTCGGCGGCGCTGTTGCGCCAGGTGTAGTAGGTGTAGCTCTGCTGGAAGCCCACCTTGCCCAGCGTGTGCATCATCGCGGGCTGGGTGAACGCCTCGGCCAGCCAGATCACCTCGGGGTGGTCCTTCGCGACGTCGGCGATGAGCCACTGCCAGAACTCCACCGGCTTGGTGTGCGGGTTGTCGACCCGGAACGCCGTCACGCCGTGGTCGATCCAGACCTGCACGACCCGGCGCACCTCGGCGTAGATGCCGGCGGGGTCGTTGTCGAAGTTGACCGGATAGATGTCCTGGTACTTCTTGGGCGGGTTCTCGGCGTAGGCGATGGTGTCGTCGGCGCGGGTGGTGAACCACTCGGGGTGGGTCTTCACCCACGGGTGGTCGGGGGAGCACTGCAGGGCCAGGTCCATGGCGACCTCCATGCCGAGCCGTCGCGACTGCGCGACGAAGGCGTCGAAGTCGTCGAAGGTGCCGAGGTCGGGGTGGATGGCGTCGTGCCCACCGTCGGGGGACCCGATGGCGTACGGGCTGCCCGGGTCCTCGCGGCGCGCGTCGAGGGTGTTGTTCGGGCCCTTCTTGGCCGCCTGGCCGATCGGGTGCACCGGGGTGAGGTAGACCACGTCGAAGCCCATGGCGGCGATGGCCGGCAACCGGGCCGCGGCCGTGCGCAGCGTGCCGCTGGCCCAGCGGTGCTCGGTCTCGTCGTAGGTCGCGCCCTCACTGCGCGGGAAGAGCTCGTACCACGCACCGCTGAGCGCGAGCTCGCGCTCGACGAGCAGGGGCAGCTCGGCCGAGGGGGTGACGTGCTCGCGCAGGGGCCGGGCGGCGAGCTCGGCCTCGACCGAGGGGTCGGTGCCGGCCTTGAGCCGCACGGCGGCCGGGCGGGTGGTGTCGCGCAGCCCGTGCACGGCATCGGCGAGCACGGCCTTCTGCTGCGCGGAGCGCTCGACCTGCGAAGCAGCCCGCTCGAGCGCCCGGGCGCCCTCCTCGAGCATGAGCTCGGTGTCGACGTCGGCGCGCACCTTGATGGTGGCGTCGTGCCCCCAGGTGCCGTAGGGGTCGGCCCACCCCTCGACCCGGTAGGACCACCAGCCGGGGCTGGCGGCACTCACCCGCGCCGCCCAGGTGTCCAGGCCCGGGTTCGCGCACCTCATCGGCCACACGTGCTCCACGCCGGAGGGGTCGGTGAGCACGACCGAGGCGTTGACCGCATCGTGGCCCTCGCGGAAGACCGTCGCCGTGACGACGAACTCCTCGTCGACGACCGACTTGGCCGGGCGGGCGCCGCCGTCGACGCACGGTCTGACGTCGAGAACGGGGATGCGGCCGATCGGATGCTGGGGGGCACGAGTGCGAGGGGCGGCAGTCACGCCCCGCACGCTACCGGCCGCGGAGGGCGTGACACACGCCGCAGCATCCCGGACATGGACCGCACCATCATGACGGCCCCGTGCAGGACGCGAATGAAGGCGTTTACCCGCGTGCCCTACCATGGCCCCTCGTGAAGGCCATCCGTCGGTTCAGCGTCCGCCCCGTCCTGCCCGCCCGCCTCGCCGCCCTGGGCGACCTGGCGATGAACCTCCGGTGGAGCTGGCACCCCCCGCTACGTGACCTCTTCGAGTCCATCGACCCGGCCCGCTGGGCGGTCGTCCGAGAGGACCCGGTGGCGATGCTCTCGGCGATCGGGCCGGACGAGCTCGACCGGCTGGCGGCCGACCCGGCGTTCGTCGCGCGCGTCGACAGGGCCAAGGAGGCCCTCGACCGCTACGTCGGCGAGGACCGCTGGTACCAGCAGTGGGGCCGTGAGCAGGCTGACAGCGTGCCTTCCGCCATCGCCTACTTCAGCGCCGAGTTCGGCATCACCGCGGCGTTGCCGCAGTACTCCGGCGGCCTGGGCATCCTCGCCGGCGATCACCTCAAGGCGGCCTCGGACATCGGCGTGCCGATCGTCGGCGTCGGCCTGTTCTACAAGACCGGCTACTTCCGGCAGAGCCTGAACCGCGACGGCTGGCAGCAGGAGGACTACCCGGTGCTCGACCCCGACGGGCTGCCCCTGTCGCTGCTGCGTGAGGAGGACGGCACCCCCGCGGGCGTCACCATCGAGCTGCCCGGCGGCCGTGAGCTGCACGCCCACGTGTGGCGCGCCCAGGTCGGTCGCGTGCCGCTTCTGCTGCTCGACTCCGACGTGCACGGCAACGACGAGGCCGCGCGCAGCGTCACCGAGCGCCTGTACGGCGGGGGCGGCGAGCTGCGCCTGCAGCAGGAGATGCTGCTCGGCATGGGTGGCGTGCGAGCCCTGCGGCTGTGGTCGAAGATCACCGGGGCGGCGACGCCCGACGTCTACCACGCGAACGAGGGCCACGCCGGCTTCCTCGGTGTCGAGCGGATCAGCGAGCTCGTGCGTGCCGAGTCCTTGTCGTTCAACGAGGCGCTCGAGGCCGTGCGCTCCGCGACGGTGTTCACGACCCACACCCCGGTGCCGGCCGGCATCGACCGCTTCGACGCCTCGCTCATCGAGCTCTACTTCGGCGGTGCCCAGGCCCTCGACGGTGTGCCCGTCGAGCGGCTGCTGCAGCTGGGGGCCGAGACCTACGAGGGCGGCTCGGCGAGCATGTTCAACATGGCCGTCATGGGCCTGCGGCTCGCCCAACGCGCCAACGGCGTCTCGCAGCTGCACGGCGTCGTCAGCCGCGGGATGTTCGAAGGGCTGTGGCCGGGCTTCGACGACGACGAGGTGCCGATCACCTCGATCACCAACGGGGTGCACGGGCCCACGTGGGTCGACCGCAAGGTCTTCGAGCTGGCGAACACCCACGCCGACGTGCACGACCTCGACACCCAGGAGTCCTGGGAATCGTTCGCCACCGTCCCACGCGACGCCGTGTGGGCGACCAAGCGCGAGCTGCGCCTGCAGCTCGTGGAGGAGGCGCGGCGCCGCACCCGCAAGTCGTGGCTCGAGCGGGGCGCGTCGCCGGCCGAGCTCGGCTGGACCGACGAGATCCTCGACCCCGACGTGCTCACCATCGGGTTCGCGCGCCGGGTGCCCACCTACAAGCGGCTCACCCTCATGCTTCGCGACCCGGCCCGGCTCAAGAAGCTGCTGCTGCACCCCACGCGCCCGATCCAGCTCGTCATCGCGGGCAAGTCGCACCCCGCCGACGAGACCGGCAAGCAGCTGATCCAGCAGCTGGTGAAGTTCGCCGACGACCGCGAGGTGCGCCACCGCATCGTGTTCCTGCCGAACTACGACATCGCCATGGCGCTGCACCTGTATCCCGGCTGTGACGTCTGGCTCAACAACCCGCTGCGCCCGTTCGAGGCGTGCGGGACGTCCGGCATGAAGGCCGCGCTCAACGGTGCGCTCAACCTCTCGATCCTCGACGGCTGGTGGGACGAGTGGTTCGACGGCAAGAACGGCTGGGCGATCCCGACCGCCGACGGTGTCGAGGACCCCGAGCGGCGGGACGACATCGAGGCCAAGGCCCTGTACAACCTCGTCGAGCGCCAGGTCGCCCCGCGGTTCTACGACACCGACGACGCCGGCCTGCCCCAGAACTGGCTGGCGATGATGATGCACACGGTCACCACGCTCGGCCCCAAGGTGCGAGCCAGCCGCATGGTGCGCGACTACACCGAGAAGCTCTACGTGCCCGCGGCCCGCTCGGGCTGGGCGCTCAAGAACGACGACTACGCCGGGGCGCGAGACCTCGCCGCCTACAAGGCCAAGGCACGCGGTGCGTGGGGCGAGGTGCGCGTCGACCACGTCGAGTCCTCGGGCGTCGGTGACAGCCCGGAGATCGGCGAGACGTTGCACGTCACCGCCTACGTCTCGCTCGGCGACCTCACGCCCGACGACGTCGAGGTGCAGGTCGCGTACGGTCGCACCAACCACCACGGCGACGAGCTGCACGACGTGTCGTCGGTGCCGTTGTCACACGCGGAGTCCTACGAGCACGGCCGTCACCAGTTCGCCGGCGACCTGCCGCTGCGCTCCTCCGGGGCGTTCGGCTACACGGTGCGCGTGCTGCCGCGGCACGACGGGCTGGCCCGACCCGGCGAGCTGGGCCTGGTCGCCAACGCCTAGGAGGGCGCAGGCTCAGGCGGTCGCGGGTCACGTCGGCGACGGTGCGGCAGCCGGTGCGCGCCGTCGTGCGGTCGAGCTCGGCCCGGATGTTGCGCACCACCTCCGCCACGCTCTCGGCGCCGGCGAGCGCAAGACCGTTGACGTGCGGCCGCCCGATGCCGACGGCATCGGCCCCCTGCGCGAGGGCGACGGCCGCGTCGGCACCCGAGCGGATGCCGCTGTCGAACAACACCGGGATCCACGAGCCACCCCCGCACCGCGGGGAACGGCATACGGACTGCTTCGTCGGCGGCGCTGCACGGCACTCGTCGGGCCGTGGCTGCCGCCTGTCTGCCCGATCACACCGGCGGGCGGAAGGCCGAGCTGCACCGGTCGCCACGGGCCTAGGGTGTGCGCCATGCCGCGTTTCGCCTGGGCCGCCTGGGGCCTCCTCGTCGTCGTGCTGGACCTCCCGCTGCTCGGCTGGGACGTGCTGCCCGACCTCGTCGGCTATGCCTGGATCGTCATCGGTCTGGCCGGGGGAGCGGCCCTGCACCTGGGCTTCGTCCGCGCCCGCGCCGCCGCCGTGGCCGGCATCCCCGTGTCGATCGTCACCGGCACGCCCCTGACCAACGACGTGACCGGGCTCGAGTGGGGCGCCGCATTCGCCGGCATCCTGGTCTCGGTGGCGATCCTGCACCAGCTCGGAACCGCCATCCGCGACCTCGACCCCGTGGAGGGCGACAGCGACCAGCGGCGGTGGGCGGGTGGCATCCGCATCGCGGCCCCGGCGGCCGGCGGCATCCAGCTCGTCGGGCTGGTGCTGATCTCGACCGTGGCCGCCGTGCTCTACGTCATCGGGCTGCTCGCCCTGGTCGTCGTCGGGATCATCGCGGTGGTGCTGCTGCAGCGGGTGAACCGGGCCGGCTGGCTGGCCCGAACCGGTCGAGAGTAGAGAACACGCCGCCACTCGGAACCGGGAGCGGCGTGTTCTCTACTCTCGACGCGAAGGTCAGCGCAGGAAGGGCACCTCGCGGTCGAGCAGCCCGCGCTCCTTGAGCTCGGCGCGCAGCGGGATCTCGTCGTCGATCCAGCCGCTCTGCTTGATTCCCCAGAACGACGCGTGGTCGGGGCCGTGGCCGAGCAGCTGCTGCTGAAGCGGGGTCAGGCCCTTGAACCAGTCGGAGGACTGGTCGGCGACGGCCTCGTCGAGCGGGCGGATCCAGCGGTAGGTGTACCCGATGAACATCAGCTTGCGGATGCGCTCGCTCTTGTTCATCGAGCGCGAGTGCCACAGCCGGCGGTCGAAGATGAAGGCGTCGCCGGGGTTGAGCAGCACCTCGACGGCGCCCTCGGGCTCGACAATCGGGTCACCCGGCTTCTCGGGGCGACCCGACAGGGTGTTGTTCGTGTGGCTGCCGGGGATCACCTTGGTGTTGCCGTATCCCGGCTCGGACAGGTCGGTCAGCGCGTAGGAGATCTTCGTCATGAACATCGGACGCACGTCCATGTCGATGTCGGAGTTCTGCCGGTAGCCGTCCTGGTGCCAGTTCCAGAACGGCGGCTCGTCCTTGGGGGGGTTCACGTCGATGTGGTTGTGGTGGGTGTAGATGTTCCAGCCCATGGTTCCCCAGATGTAGGGGAGGTGCGGGGCCAGCTGAGCAGCTCGACGAAGCGCGGGTCGCGGTGCATCCAGCCCATGACGTGGATCGACCGGTCGGGGCGCAGCTCGCCGGCGGCCTCCTGCTCGCAGTAGATGCGGTCGACGGCGTCCTCGAAGTAGGCGCGGTCCTCCTCCGCGAGCGCGTTGGGGATGACGACGAAGCCGTCACGGTCGTACTGCTCGCGAACGGCCGGGTCGAGGGGCTCGAAGCCGGTGGGTGCGGGCACGGTGGCGGTCATGCGGTGGTGCTCCCAACTGGTGCCGACGGTCGCGGGGGCACCCTCCCGCTGCGGCCTGCCGGTGTGGCGGCTGCCGCCTTGTTGCCGGTCAGTCTAGGTGCGCCACCAGCGGTGATGTCGGACCCAGGGCCCCGGGTCGCGTCCTGTCGCTCAGGTGACGTCAGCCGCGGCGTAGACGCGCAGGCTGGTGCCGGCGACCGTCACCGGGCCGGGCGGCTGGGGCTCGCCCACCGGCTGCGGGCGATCGTCGTTGCTGTCCCACAGCAGCCGGTACGCCGTGACGCCGGGTGCCGCGGGCAGGGTCACCCCGTGCTCGTGCGCACCGCCGTTGACGACCAGGAGCGCCGACTCGGCACCCATCCAGGCGCCGGCGACGTACATCTGCACCACGCGGGTGCCCGGGTGGTCCCAGCGGTGGCCCATGGTGGTGCCGTCGGCGGCGTACCACTCCATGTCGCGGCTGCCGTCGTCGCGCACCTGCAGGCCGAGCGCCCAGACCCGCTGGCGCAGCGCCGGCAGCGCACGGCGCACCTGCACCAGGTGCCGGGTGGTCGCCAGCAGGTCGGCCTGCCAGGGCGCGAGGTCCCAGCTCAGCCAGCTCGTCTCGTTGTCCTGGCAGTAGGGGTTGTTGTTGCCGCCCTGGCTGCGCCCCATCTCGTCACCGGCGTTGACCATCGGCACGCCGGTCGACAGCAGCAGCGTTCCGAGCAGGTTGCGGATGGTGCGTGCCCGGGCCGCGACGACGCCCTCGTCGTCGGTCGGGCCCTCGACGCCATGGTTCCACGAGGTGTTGCCGTTGCTGCCGTCGCGGTTGCCCTCGCCGTTGGCCTCGTTGTGCTTGGTGTCGTAGGACGTCAGGTCCGCGAGCGGGAAGCCGTCATGGGCTGCGACGAAGTTGACCGACGCCGTCGGCCCCCGGTCGCGGTGCCCGAACAGGTCTCGCGACCCGGCGAGGCGGGTGGCGAGGTCCTGCAGGCCGTGGGAGTGCTGGCCGTGGGCCTGGGCCCGCACGTCGCTGACCCAGAAACGCCGCACGGCGTCGCGGAAGCGGTCATTCCACTCCAGAAAGGGCGGCGGGAACTGGCCGGTGCGCCAGCCGTGCATCCCGAGGTCCCACGGTTCGGCGATGAGCATGACGCGCGAGAGCACCGGGTCGGTGCGCAGCGCGACGAGGAACGGGTGGTCGGGGTCGAACTCGTCGCCGCGGCCGCGACCGAGCGCGACGGCGAGGTCGAACCGGAAACCGTCGACGTGGAACTCCTGCACCCAGTGGCGCAGCGAGTCGAGCACCATCCGGCAGACCACCGGATGGCGCAGGTCGAGGGTGTTGCCGCAGCCGGTGACGTCGATGTCGCGGCCGCGCTCGTCGAGGCGGTAGTACGCGCGTTGGTCCAGGCCGCGCCAGGAGAGCGTGGCGCCGGCGCGGTCCTGCTCGGCGGTGTGGTTGTAGACGACGTCGAGGATGACCTCGATGCCCTGGCGGTGCAGCAGCTTGACCATGCCCTTGACCTCGTCGACGACGCCCTGCGGGTCGGTGGCGGCGGCGTAGCCGGGGTGCGGCGCGAAGAAGCCCAGGGTGTTGTACCCCCAGTGGTTGGCCAGGTCCCGCCGCACGAGCTGGGGCTCGGAGGTGAACACCTGCACTGGGAGCAGCTCCACGGCCGTCACACCGAGCTCGGTGAGGTGGGCCACCGACGCGGGGTGGGCCAGCCCGGCATACGTGCCGCGCAGCTCCTGCGGGACGTCGGGGTGCAGGGCGGTCTGGTTGCGCACGTGCGCCTCGTAGACGACCGTCTCGCTGCGGGAGCGGGCCGGCGGCCGGTCGTCCTCCCAGTCGAAGGCGCCGCTGACCACGACGCAGCGCGGCACGCGGCCCCGGCTGTCGAGGTCGGAGCGCAGCTCGCCGTCACCGTGCCAGGTGGCGTCGACGACGTGGCCGTAGACCTCGGGCCCCCAGCGCACCTCCCCCTCGAGGGCGCGGGCGTAGGGGTCGAGCAGCACCTTGGCCGCGTTGTGCCGCAGCCCCGTGTCGGGGCCCCACTCGCCGGCCACGCGGACGTTGTAGCGCTGACCCGGACCCATGCCGGGGACGAATCCGAACCACCAGCCGTGAGCCCGCTCGAGCAGGGGCACGCGCCGCTCCGTGGTGCCCTCGGTGTCACCGGGTTCGAACAGGCAGATGTCGACGCCGTCGGCGTGCCCGGCGTAGACCGCCACGTCGGCGCCGCCGTCGAGCAGCGTCACGCCCGGTGGCGGCGGAAGGTCTCGGCCTGGTGTGCCCGGCGCGGGGCCGAGGTGGAGCGGGCGGGGCATGGAGGGGAGCATAGTGAGTGGTTAGGTTGGACCCATGACCGATCCCACGTCGCTGCCCAACTTCCCCCCGCCCCCCCACGAGCACCCCCTGCGCGGACGGGTCCTCGACGTGCTCGTCGATCTCGGCCTGCAGCCGAACCTCGACACCGACGGCGACGTGGCGTTCACCGTGAACGAGCAGCAGCTGTTCGTGCGGTGCTCCGAGGGCGAGGTCGAGATTCTGCGGGTCTTCGGCCAGTGGCAGATCCAGGACGAGATGGTGGGCGACCGGCTCAAGCTGCACGAGACGTGCAACGAGATCAACCTCAACATGAACTGCGTCAAGACCGGGGTGGCCGGGTCGACCCTCGTGGTCACGGCTGAGCACCTCGCGACACCCGGCGCCGACCTGTCGACCCTGGTGCAGGTGTCGATCCAGGTGATCCTGTCCGGGGTGCACATCTGGCACCAACGCATGCTCGGCCTCGACCCGAACAGCGAGGGCGACATGCCGACGGGTGACACGCCGTGAGCGCCCTGGTCCGCCTCGAGGTGGAGGACGGCATCGGCACGATCCGCCTCGACCGGCCTCCGATGAACGCCCTCAACGGCGAGATCCAGCACGCACTGATCGCCGCGAGCCGCGAGGCCGCCGAGCGACGTGACGTCTCCGCCGTCATCGTGTGGGGCGGCGAGAAGGTCTTCGCGGCCGGGGTCGACATCAAGGAGCTGCAGACTCTGTCGTACACCGACATGGTCGACCACTGCGCCCTGCTGCAGGACTTCACCCGGGCGCTGGCGCGCCTGCCCAAGCCCACGGTCGCCGCGATCACCGGCTACGCCCTCGGCGGCGGGTGCGAGGTGGCGCTCGCCTGCGACTTCCGCATCGCCGCCGACGACGCCCGGCTGGGGCAGCCCGAGATCCTGCTGGGCATCATCCCCGGGGCCGGCGGCACCCAGCGCCTCGCCCGGCTCGTCGGGTCGTCGAAGGCCAAGGACCTCGTGTTCTCCGGCCGGTTCGTCAAGGCCGCCGAGGCCCTCGAGATCGGGCTGGTCGACGAGGTCGTGCCCGCCGCCGAGGTCTACGCCACGGCCCAGGCGCGCATGGCCCGCTACGTCGGTGGCCCCGCCTACGCCCTGCGCGCCGCCAAGGAGGCGATCGACCGCGGCCTCGAGGTCGACCTCGAGAGCGGACTCGAGATCGAGCGGATGCTGTTCTCCGGGCTGTTCGCCACCAAGGACCGCGCCACCGGCATGCGCAGCTTCGTCGAGCAGGGCCCCGGCAAGGCGACCTTCGAGGGCGCCTGAAACCTCGTGTCGAGTGCGGAAGTGGTCGCCATGGCTACCACTTCCGCCCTCGAGGCGAGCTGAAGCGGTCACCGTCGCCGCGGGGTGGCGGGCATCACGCTGCGCGGATGCGGGACAAGGGCGTCCCGGCTGAGAGAATCAAGGCCCGCCCCCCGCCGGATGGCGGGGAACGACACGCCCCCAGCGAAGGAAGAGGACGAGGCACGCATGAACATCGTCGTCTGCGTCAAGTACGTGCCGGACGCCCAGTCCGAGCGCACGTTCCGCGACTCCGACAAGACCGTTGACCGCGAGGGTGTCGACGGGCTGCTGTCCGAGCTCGACGAATACGCCGTCGAGGAGGCCCTGAAGATCGTCGAGGCCGCCGGCGAGGGTGAGGTCACCGTGCTCACGGTAGGCCCGGCATCCGCCGCCGACGCCATCAAGAAGGCCCTCCAGATGGGCGCCCACCAGGGCGTGCACGTCAACGACGAGGCCATCCACGGCTCGGATGCCGTCGCCACCTCGCTCGTCCTGGCCGAGGCCGTGAAGAAGGCGACCGGGGGCTCTCCCGAGCTCGTGCTCACCGGGATGTCGTCGACCGACGGGGTCATGGGCGTCGTGCCCGCGATGCTCGCGGAGCGGCTCGGCCTGCCCCAGGTGACCTACGCCGCCGAGCTCACCATCGCCGACGGCACGGTGACGATCCGCCGCGACGGCGACACGGCATCCGAGACCATCACGGCGAGCCTGCCGGCCCTGGTGTCGGTCACCGACCAGATCAACGAGCCGCGCTACCCCTCGTTCAAGGGGATCATGGCCGCGAAGAAGAAGCCGGTCGAGCAGTGGGGGCTGGCCGACCTCGGCGTCGACCCCTCGCTCGTCGGCCTCGACGCCGCGTGGACCTCGGTCGTCGCGTTCGCGAAGCGCCCCCCACGCGAGAAGGGCCAGATCGTCACCGACGAGGGCGACGGCGGCACCAAGCTGGCGGAGTTCCTCGCCGCCCAGAAGTTCCTCTGAACCCGGCCGAGCACGAAACAGGTAGGACGGATAAACCCATGGCTGAAGTACTCGTTCTCGTCGACCACGCCGGTGGCCGCCTGCGCAAGGCGACCGCCGAGCTGCTGACGATCGCCCGCCGTCTCGGCGAGCCCTCCGCCGTGCACATCGGCGCCGGCGCCGACCGGGCCCAGGTGACCCTGGCCAAGTACGGCGCCCACAAGGTCTACGTCGTCGACGACGCGGATGCCGCCTCGTACCTCGTCGCGCCGCAGGCCGAGGTGCTCGCTGCGCTGGTCGAGAAGGTCTCCCCGGCGGCGGTGCTCATCGCGAGTAACGCGTCCGGCAAGGAGATCGCCGCGCGCCTGGCGATCAAGACCGGGTCCGGCCTGATCACCGACGCGGTCGACGTGCGCGCCGGCGACAACGGCATCGAGACCACCCAGTCGGTCTTCGCCGGGTCGTACACCGTCACGGCCACCGTCACCACCGGCACCGCGATCATCGCCGTCAAGCCGAACTCGGTTCCGCTGGCGGCGTCCCCGGCGCCGGGAGCGGTCGAGGCGTTCGAGGTCACCCTGAGCGACACCGCCAAGGCCGCCAGGATCACCGACTCGCAGCCCAAGAAGGCCACCGGCCGCCCCGAGCTCACCGAGGCCGCCATCGTGGTGTCCGGCGGCCGTGGCACCGGCGGCGACTTCAGCCCCGTCGAGGGCTTCGCCGACTCGCTCGGCGCCGCCGTCGGCGCGAGCCGCGCCGCCGTCGACGCCGGCTGGTACCCGCACGGCAACCAGATCGGCCAGACCGGCAAGCAGGTGTCGCCGCAGCTCTACGTCGCCGCCGGCATCTCCGGGGCGATCCAGCACCGAGCCGGCATGCAGACCTCGAAGACGATCGTCGCGGTGAACAAGGACCAGGAGGCGCCGATCTTCGAGCTCGTCGACTTCGGTGTCGTCGGCGACCTGTTCACGGTGCTCCCGCAGGCCACCACCGAGGTGACCAAGCGCAAGGGCTGACCAAGCGCAAGGGCTGACCCGGCGCAAGGGCTGACCCGGCGCAGGGGCTGATCGGCCCCAGCTCGGGGTACGTGCGGCACGTCGCCGAGCGCTCCCCTCGTTCGGCGTCGCCGGGCTCGTGAGCATCGAGCTGCTCGCCGCTGGTGGGCTGGGCCGGTCGGCCGGCAACCGTCGGCGTGGAGGTCGGTCGCCCGAGGTCGCCGGCGGCGCTGTCGGTTCCTCGCCCCGCACGTAGACTCGGTTCCCGTGACGGCTTACCTCGACCACGCGGCGACGACCCCGATGCTGCCGGCCGCGCTCGAGGCACTCACTGAACAGTCCGTGCGCGTCGGCAACGCCTCGTCGCTGCACACCTCCGGCCGCGCCGCACGCGCCGTCGTCGAGGAGTCGCGCGAGCGGATCGCGTCCGTGCTCGGCGCCCGCCCCTCGGAGGTCGTCTTCACCTCCGGCGGCACCGAGGCCGACAACCTGGCGGTCAAGGGCACCTACGCCGCACAGCACGCCGCAGACCCCGCCCGCACCCGACTCGTGGTGAGTGCCATCGAGCACCACGCGGTGCTCGACCCGGTGGAGTTCCTCGTCGCTCAGGGCGCCTGCGTCAGCTGGCTCGAACCCGACCGCTGCGGCCACGTCGCCGTCGACGACCTGCGCGAGACCCTCGCCACGGGTGCCGATGACGTCGCCCTCGTCAGCGTCATGTGGGCCAACAACGAGGTGGGCACCGTGCAGCCGGTCGCCGAGCTCGCCGCGGTGGCGCACGACCACGGGCTGGCCTTCCACACCGACGCCGTCCAGGCGGTCGCGCACCTCCCGGTGCGTTTCGAGGAGTCCGGCGCCGACCTGATGACCGTCTCCGGCCACAAGGTCGGTGGCCCGCTCGGGGTGGGGGCGCTGCTCGTGCGGCGCGACGCGCGGCTGGTTCCCCTGGCCCACGGCGGCGGCCAGGAACGGCAGGTGCGCAGCGGCACCCTCGACGTGCCCGGCATCCGGGCGCTCGCGGTCGCTCTCGAGGCGACCGTGGCGATGCGCGACGTCGAGGCCAAGCGGGTGATGATGCTGCGCGACCGGCTCGTCGAGGGTGCCCTCGGCCTCGGCCTGGGCATCACGGTGAGCGGGTGTTGGACCTCCGGCGACGCCACCCGGCGACTGCCCGGCAACGCCCACCTCGTCGTGCCGGGGTGCGAGGGCGACTCGCTGCTCTACCTGCTCGACGCAGCCGGGGTGGAGTGCAGCACCGGGTCGGCGTGCCAGGCCGGGGTGCCCCAGCCGAGCCACGTGCTGCTCGCGATGGGGCTGTCGGAGCCGGAGGCCCGCGGTGCCCTGCGGCTCTCGCTCGGCCACACCTCCACCGAGACCGACGTCGACGCGTTCCTGGCCGCCCTGCCGGCGGTCGTCGAGCGAGCTCGGCGGGCGGGAGGCCTGCACTGATGCGGGTTGTCGCCGCGATGTCGGGCGGGGTCGACTCGGCCGTGGCCGCCGCGCGCCTGCTCGACGCCGGTCACGAGGTGGTCGGGGTGCACCTCGCCCTGTCACGGTCGGCCCCGACGCTGCGCGAGTCGGCGCGGGGGTGCTGCACGATCGAGGATGCCGGTGACGCCCGACGCGTCGCCGACCGGCTCGGCATCCCGTTCTACGTCTGGGACCTCGCCAGCCGCTTCGAGCGCGACGTGGTCGACGACTTCGTCGCGGAGTACGCTGCGGGGCGCACGCCGAACCCGTGCCTGCGGTGCAACGAGCGCATCAAGTTCGCCGGGCTGCTCGACAAGGCGGTGGCGCTGGGGTTCGACGCCGTCGCCACGGGTCACTACGCGCGCGTCGTCGAGGGGCCGTCGGGGCGGCGTGAGCTGCACCGCGCCGTCGACCCCGCCAAGGACCAGTCCTACGTGCTCGGGGTGCTCGACGCCGACCAGCTGGCCCGCTCGTTCTTCCCGCTGGGCGACTGGACCAAGTCGCAGGTGCGCGAGGAGGCCGCGGCGCGCGGGTTCTCGGTGGCGAAGAAGCCCGACAGCCACGACATCTGCTTCATCCCCGACGGGAACACCCGCGCCTGGCTCACCCGCCGGCTCGGGGAGCGGCCGGGCGAGCTCGTCGACGCGGCGTCCGGTGCGGTGGTGGGTTCGCACGGCGGGGCGCACGGGTTCACGGTCGGCCAGCGGCGGGGGCTCGGCCGCGACCGGTCGGCCCTCGACGGCGAGCCGCGCTTCGTCGTCTCGGTCGACGCCCCGGCGAACCGGGTGATGATCGGCACCGCCGACCTGCTCGGGGTCGACGTCGTCGAGGGCCGCCACCTGCGCTGGTGCGGGCCGGCGCCGTCGGGGGAGGTCCGCCTGGGAGCCCAGGTGCGCGCCCACGGCGAAGAGGTTCCCGCGACCGCTCTCCTTCTGGACGGGCGTGACGATGGTGCGGATGCCGTGCGCGTCGTCCTCGACCGTCGGCTGCGCGGCGTGGCCCCCGGGCAGTCGGTCGTCCTCTACGAGGGCACCCGGGTCGTCGGGTCCGCGACGATCAGCGGCACCGCTCGTGCCTGAAGGAGCACGGCTGGGCCACAGGGCACAGTTGGGGTGACGAGGTGGGTTCGGCAACACCACGACGTGTGTGGGTCGTTGCCGGCATCTCACTTCCTGTGTCACCCGTGGGTGCCTTCGACCACGTCATAGAGTTCACGACCGACGCGGCCTATGTCGAGTGCCTCGCTTGTGCGGAGCGGCAGGTCGCGTGCCGCAGGAACTGCCCGATTGCGCTGACGGTGCTGCTGACGATCGGCGTCTGGGGAGCGGTGGCCCGATCTGTCTCGTTGCTGCTTCGGTCGCGCTGTGCGGTGCCTCCTCCGGGCCTGGCCCTGGTCGGTCAAGCAGCCCTGGGCGTCGTCACCGTCGCTGCAAGGAGTCGTCGGGACGTGCTGGGGCGGCGGCTTCGCACGCAGGACGTCCTCGTGCTCCTTCTGACGCTCGGGATGCTGCTCTATGCCGTGTCCGCTGTCAGCCGTGTCCCTGCGCAGGAAAGGGACTCTCGACCAGCACCGAGGACCAGTTGCGCTTGCCCAGCATCATCGGGCAGGTGAACAGCGTGCCCGCGATCCCCGAGGGGACCGACCGTGGATGGTTCGACGCCGGTTAGGGCTTGTCAGTTTTCAACACGCGCAGTTTTGGGGTTGAGGGTGTAGTTCCATTCGCCGTGAAAAGGGTCGCGCACCAGATTCAAGGTCGCCATCTCCCTGTCGGATATTTTGATTTTGTCGGGATACTTTCCGGGATCAAGTTCGGCGCTCACTTTCAATCCACTGCGGGTGGTGGTCGCCGAGATGAGGTCGATGATGACTTCATGACTAGTCAACGGCTTGCCTAGCCAGTTGATGCTGATGTGCGAAAAGAACCGGTGCTCGATCTTGTTCCATTTGCTGGTGCCCGGCGGCAGGTGGCAGACATGAATTTCCAGCCCGCTCTCATCGGCGAACCTCTGAAGTTCCCTCTTCCATAATCTTACCCGGTATTTTTTGCTCCCACCGCCGTCCGCGCAAATCAATAGTGTGCGGCTTTGCGGGTAGAGTTCGCGTCCCAACCTCAACCACCAGCGCCGGATGCTCTCCACTGCAAACGCCGAGGTGTCGTGATCCTGTCCGACATTGACCCAGCCTTGGTTGCGCGCCACATCGTAGACGCCATACGGGATCGCCTTTCCCTTGGCCGGATCGACGAAGTCATGCACTTTGACTTTCACCGGTTGCCCTTTGGCATGCCATTTGCGCCCGCCATTCTTATAGTCGCCCACCAACTCCTTCTTCTTGGTGTCCACCGAAATCACCGGCTGGTTGTTGGTTTGAAACTCCTGGGCGCGCCGGTTGATGTGTTCGAATTGCGCGTTGCGATCCGAGTGCTGGCTGCCCTCCTCCATCGTCTTGGCGTTGGCTTGGAGGCTGTAGCCGAGACGATGCAACAGCTTATCCACTACTTGATAGCTCACAGTATGACCGCCATTTATGAGTTCCCCCGCCAGCTTGCGCACGCTCTTGGTGGTCCAGCGCAGCGGCGACATG
>JBBQWX010000070.1:0-22274 GCA_038210185.1 Actinomycetales bacterium | reverse complement strand
CCTAACCAAACCCTCCGATTCCGCCACTCGAGTTATCCACAGGGCGCCACAAACTCAGCCGACAGCGAGCTCCCGCTGACAGTGAGCTCAGCAGACGAGCCAGCTCCTCAGCCGGAGCCGCCCACACCACCGGGTCGTTCCAGGACCAGACGTCGTCCCCGCGCAGCACGACGTCCGAGCGCCGTCGATGTAGATCGTCCGCCTGCACACCGAGGTGTTCTCCTCCCAGGTGAGCCACGCCAGCAGCGCGGCCACCTGACCCGGCTGCAGGTCCCCTCCTAGCGGCATCGGCACCCTGGCGTCGGTGGCCGCAGCCGCCACGCGTCGCCCAGCAGCCCCGCCACCATCGGCGTTTCGCCGACGCCTGGGGCCACGGCGTTCAGTGGGATGCCGCAGCCGGCCCACCGCCGCGACGCCCCCTCACGACGCACACCGGGACAGGGCTCGCTTGCTCGACGGGTAGATCGACGATCCGCCCTGCACCCCGTCGAACTCCAGCTCGCCGGCCGGCTTCAGCGCGAGGGTCTCGTCACCGGCCAGGCAGGCGTCGACCAGCTCACGGCTCACCGGCATCAGGGTCGCCATCGACGACGTCACCACGGCGCGGGGGGCGCGCGCGGCTCAGTGCGAGCCGCGGGCCGTCGAGCAGCTCGACGGCGCCGAAGTAGTTCACCGCCACGTGGCCGCCGTGGGCCGCGCCATCCCGGCGTTCGCGATGACGACGTCGAGCCGTCGGCCCGCCTCGCGCGCGATGCCGTCGATCGCCTCCTGACGCCCCTGCGGCGTCGACAGGTCCGCCACCACGTCGACGGACCGGACATCGACCCCGATGACCCGTGCTCCCCGTTGCGCCGGAGTGCGGCCGTGGCCTGTCCGATCCCCCGATGCGGCCCCGGTGACCACGTAGGTGCGCGCCATGACGACTCGCGAGCTGCTGACGGCCGCCGGCACACCACCCCACGGCTCCACCACGCAGGCGAGAACCGCCTCCGGTGGGCGCATGTGGAACTGGTTCCACATCACACCCCCTCGAGGAGGCGCGCGCGGATGCCATTGGCTGCCAGCGGCATCCCGGAACCCACGCCGCGCACCCCATCCCGACCCGCCGCCGAGGCCGTTCCCGAACGCCGAACGCGTCCCGCCCGAAAGCGGTCGCCTGACACCAGGTGCGCGCAGACGGCAGACTGACCCCGTGCACCTCCCAGCGCCGGGCCTCCCCATGGGGCTCCGACTGCTGCGCGGCTACACCGGGCGCCATCTGCCCGCCGACGTCCTCGCCGGCATCCTCGTCGCGGCCCTGGCCGTGCCCCAGTCCCTCGGGTACGCCGTCGTCGCAGGCGTGCCCGTGCAGGTCGGCCTCTACACCCTCCCCCCGGCCCTGCTCGCCTACGCGCTGTTCGGCACCTCACGGCTGCTGTTCGTCGGGCCGATCTCCACCGTCTCGGTGCTGTCGGGGTCGATCGTGCGCGCCCTGTCCGGGGGCGACCCCGAGCTCGCGGTGCAGCTGACGTCCGTGCTGGCCATCACCGCGGGGGTCGTCCTGGCCGTGGTCGGGCTGACCCGACTGGGCTGGGTCGCCCAGTTCCTCAGCGAGCCGATCGTCACCGGCTTCGTCGCCGGCCTGGTCGTGCTCATCGTCGTCGGCGAGATCCCGGCGCTGGCCGGTCTCGCCACGCCCACTGGAGGCATCTTCGAACGGATGGCCGTGCTCGTCAGCGACGCCGCCTCCTTCCACGGGCTCACCCTCGTCGTCGGAGCGGCCTCCCTGGCCGTGCTCTTCGTCGGCTCGCACTTCGCGCCCCGGGTGCCGTGGTCGCTCCTCGTGCTCGTCGGCGGCATCGTGGCGTCCAACCGGCTCGAGCTGTCGGCGCGGGGGGTCCAGGTCGTCGGCGACGTGCCCACCGGCATCCCCGTCCCGTCGATCCCCGTCGTCGACGTCTCGCTGTGGAGCGGCATCATCACCGGCGGCCTCGCCATCGCGGCGGTCGGCATTGCCGAGGGGCTCGCCGCCGTGCGCACGTTCGCGCCGAGTGGGGCGGTCGACCCCGACACCGACAACCAGGAGTTCGTCGCGCACGGTGCGGCCGACCTCGCCTCCGGCTTGTTCGGTGGGATGGGTGTCGGAGGGTCACTGTCGAAGACCGCCGCCAACGCCAGAGCCGGCGCCTACACCCAGATGAGCGGGGTCGCGGCTGCCGTCCTGGTGCTCGGGTTCGTCTTCGTCGCCGCCGGCCTCCTCGCGGACCTGCCGCGGACGGTGCTGTCGGCGATCGTCATCCATGCCGTGTGGGGGTTGGTGAGCGTCTCCGCCTTCCGGCGGTATGCCGCGGTGCGCCACAACGACTTCCTCGCCGCCGTCGTCGCCTTCGCCGGCGTGCTCCTGCTCGGTCCCCTCAACGGCCTCCTGCTCGCGATCGCGCAGTCACTGCTGGGGCTGGTCTACCGGTCGATGCAGGTCGAGATCGACGAGATGGGCCGGGTCGACGGCGAGAAGGCGGCGTGGGGGTCGGTCGCGAACGACCCCACCCGCCGCACGTACCGGGGCGTCACCGTGCTGCGCCCCAACGGCCCGCTGTTCTGGGCGAACGCCAACTCCGTCGTGCAGCACATCGAGACCCTGGTCGGCGGCCGGCACCACCTGCACGCCGTGGTCCTCGACCTCGAGGCGACCAACCAGATGGACACCACCACCGCCGAGCGACTGCAGCAGATGTTGGAGCGGCTGCGCCGCCGCGGCATCGACCTCTATCTCGTGCGGGTGTTCGGGAACGTCCGCGAGGTGTTGACCCGCTCGGGGTTCCTCGACGAGCTGGGGCCCGAGCACGTCTGGCACTCCATCGCGGCGGGGGTCAAGGCCGCCCGCGCTGCACCTCGGCTCGTCGTCCTGGACCCCGACGCAGCGCTGCTGCCGGGTTCGGTCGGCGAGGAGGACACCGGCCTCGAGGAGGACACCGGTCTCGACGAGGACACCGACCTCGACGAGCCCGAGAACGGCGTGCACGGTGAGCACATCGCCAGCAAGCACGTGCCGGAGGAACCGGCGGGGCCGGCCAGTCCGGCGGGGCCGGCCAGTCCGACGGGACCTGACCCGGCACCGCCGCGCGACGACCCCCGCCCTCAGGGGAAGTCGACGACGTAGGCGGGCATCCCGATGCGGCTGGTGTCGACCTGGTCGCCCACGTCGTTGACGACGTGTCGGATCGTGCCGGCTCCCAGGTTGACCGTCAGCAGGGTGGCGCAGCCGCACCCCGGGCACCTCCGGCACCTCGAACCCGTGCTCGGTGACGATCGCCGGGTTGTTCTGGTTGAGGACGTACGACCCTCCGCCCCACAACCGATGGGTGGTGACGCCGTCGCCGACCTTGTACCCGGCCTACCCGAGCGTGCCGCCGCGACGGGTCCAGTCGGCCTACGAGGGTGGGTCGTAGGGCAGATCGTTCTGGTAGAGCACGACCCTCCCCCGCTCCCCGTTCCCAGATGGTGTTGTGCTTCTGGACGTGCTCGACGAACAGGCCGGTCGCGGTGACGTCGTCGCCGTTGACCACCACCCCGTTGCGCGCCGTGTTGGTGCGCCAGCGGTCGGTGTCGCCGTTCACGCCTGCGGTGAAGCCCTCGACGCCGTGGTCGGCGCGCCACACCCAGGTGTGGTCGATGAGCACGTGGTCACTGTCGACCTGGAGTGACACCCGCGCCTTGCCGACGTGTGGGCCGCCGACCCGGAAGCTCACGTCGCTCAGGGTCATCGGGTCGGATGCCGTGGACCGCTTGGGCCGCTAGCCCGAGCTCGCGCCCACCGGAGCAGGACGGGCGACTCGACCGTGCCGGCGTCGATGGTGACCCCGGCGATGGTGACCCCGGCGATGACGATGCCGGCCCGGTCGGCGACCTCGAGCGGCAGGACCGCGGTGAGCGTCGCGCGGCCCATGCCGAGCACCACCGTGCCGGCGCGCTTGACCTTGATGGAGCGGTTGACCTTGATGGAGCGGTTGACGTCGTAGATGCCCGGCGTGACCAGTAGGTGCTTCCCACGGGCCAGCTGGCTGTTGATCGTCCTGGCGGCGACGCCCGGGCGGGCCACGTAGAAGTCCTTCAGCGGGATGGTGCGGCCCGGGGTCGGTCCGTCGGCCCATGTCGTGCCGCGGGTGTCGGCGTGGGCGGAGGGGACGCGGACCTGCCACGCCCCCGCGCCGTCGACGAACAGGTAGGGCTTCTCACGGCTCAGCGGACGTGGTCTCGAGGGTCGTGGACGGCGGGTCCGGGAACCCCTCCTCGGAGGGAGCGCCCTCGACGCCGGAGAACACCTGGTTCCACACGCCGTTGCTCCACCCTGCGACGGAGCTGTTGCGCGTGAGGCACCGCTGCTGGGAGCCGTTGACCACGAGCGGGAGCGCCGAGTCGGCGATGAAGCCGCCGCTCGCGTACCGCGGGCCGGCCGTGCAGTAGCCCATCAGCGACAGGTCGCCGCCCCGGACGTCGACCCGGCGCATCGAGACCGCCTGGCTCACCGCCCAGAAGTTGGCGGTCGCGCGGCATCCGTCCTGCCCGGCGGCGTTGACCTGGATGGTGAGGTTCGACAGGGGTGCGCCAGAAGTTGTTGAGGGCGATGCAGTTGGCCGTGCCGCCGTTCTCGGGGCAGCGGTTGTAGACCTCGACCTTGCCGTTGATGACGACATCGCCGGGGGCCGCCCCGAGCCCCGCGACCTCGGTGTAGTAGCCGACCTTGAGCTGCAGCGGCTCGGTCACCGTGCCGTAGGTGCCCGGCCGGAACAACAGGCTCCACCGGTTGGTGCCCATCTCGTCGTCGACCTGCGCGGAGGAGATGGCGTCGGCCGCCGCCTGGATCTTGCTCGTCGGCATGCTCGGGTCGAACACCAGCACGCGCCGCCCGAACCGGATGCGGGCGCTCGAGGTCCGGTCGGCGGCGACGGTGGCTGCCGTGAGCGCCCGGCTGGGCAGCGTGGGCGCCGTCACCGCAACGGGCGCAGTCACACCAGCGGATGCCGTCACACCAGCGGGTGCCGTCACGCCAGCGGATGCCGTCACGCCAGCGGATGCCGTCAGCGCACTGGCGAGGACGGCCGCGAGTGCCAGCCGGGGCAGGGTCCGAGGGCTGTGGCGGGGCAGGTGCCAGAGGGTAGTGCCGGGTCGGGAGGGGACGCGTCGCATGGCCACACCTTTCGCCGCCATCCCGCGTCGGTGAGGAGTGGGTCGTCCGACAGAGAATCACGGCCGGCGGAGACCGGCCAGCGAGAGCGCGGCGGCCTTGTCGAACCTGCACGCTGCCGGTCAGCGGTCTGCCGGGGAGGCGAAGGCAGCGTGCACAGCAGCCCCGCGGCTCTGGACCCCGAGCCGCTCGTAGATGTTCTCCAGGTGCTTGCGGACGGTGCCCGGTGACAGCCCGAGGTCTCGCGCGATCTGCTTGTTCGCCCGGCCCAGTCGCACCTCGCCCAGCACCTCCCACTGGCGCGGCGTCAGTGGGAGGACTGCGCTGGGCAGGGTGTCCGGCGGCGGGCGGACCAACAACGCCAACCTCTCGACGTGCGGCTGGAGGAGCGACAGCAGCAGCTTGTCCGTGGGGCCGAAGGCGAGGCGTGTACTGCGCGGGAACAGGTAGCGCACCGTGCGGCCGGGGCCGTCCGGAAGGGCCATCACGATCTCGTCGGCCACGTCGGTCAGCACCTCACGGCGCATGGGGTGCCGCACCCACTCGGCGTGCGTGTAGAAGTCACTGTTCGACACCAGCACCCGGTCTCCGGCGCGGTCGGGGTACGAGCACGGCTCGCAGCTGTCGTAGTAGGTCCAGAACGGATCGTCCGCCTCATTGAGGTCGGCCTGGAAGCACCAACGCTCCCCGTCGGCGAAACCCTGCTGGTGGTAGTGCCTCCGCCGCACCGCGTCCACGGCGTTGAGCATGACGGAGTCGCAGCTGACGAGCTTCTGGAGCGACTCGAGCACGGCCCAGGACGCGGCCTCGGCGGGCGGCCCCGCAGGGGCACGGCACAGGTCCACCACGTCGCGCAGCGACGAGAGCTGTGCGGTCGAGAGCGTCAGGGTCCCCATGTGCCTCCCTCGGAGCGCACCAGCGTATGACGAACGGCGTATGGCGAACAGGTGCGGCGGCCCCCAACCCTTGGTACGGGCGACGTCAGGGAGGCGCCAGGCCCAGGAGGGACCCACCATGAAGAGCACCGACCGGACCATGACGGGGGCCAGCGCCCCCGGCCAGACCGCGAACCGCCCAGCGAACCCGAAGGACGACCGCACCGGCCAGCACACCGCCACCACCCGGCCGTCCCGACGAGGTGGTGCGTTGGGAAGGCCGCCCCTCATGCGCCGGGGTGTCACCGTCACGGGGGCCCTCGGCGTGGTGGTGGCCGGGCTGCTGATCGGCTCGGCTCCACCCGCCAGCGGCACGGCATCCGCACACCACCCGCAGCGGCCGCACCGCACCAGCGCCGACGTCGTGACCGACTGGAACCGCATCGCCTTCCGCACCTACGGCCAGGGCACGTCCGCGGTGCCACCGCCGGTGCAGGCGCTCTACAGCGGCTTCGTCGGTGCCGCTGTGCACGATGCTGTGGTGTCGATCATGGGCCGTTCACGCCCGTACCTGCCGCACGGGCGGTCCGACACCCGACGCCCGCGGGGTGCGTCGGTCGAGGCCGCCGCGTCGACCGCGGCCTACCGAGTGCTGTCCGCACTCGTCCCCACGGCCACAGAGCAGCTGGCCGCCGACCACGCGCGCTGGCTGGCGCAGGTGCCCGACGGCCCTCGGGAGCGCGCCGGGGTGCGAGCCGGTGAGCGCGCCGCGCAGGCGCTGCTGCGCGCCCGGAAAGGTGATGGCCGGGGGGCGCCCATCACCCTGACGACGACGCCCGGCCCGGGCGTGTGGGACGTCCCACCCGGCGGGATGGCCGTGCCCTGGCTCGGGTTCGTGCGCACCATGGTGCTGCCGAGCGCCACCTCGATCCGGCTTCCCGGCCCCGACCCCCTCGGGAGCAGGCGCTATGCCCGGGACGTCGAGGAGGTGCAGCGGATGGGTGGCGCGACCGGGTCGGACCGCACCCCGGCGCAGACCGAGACGGCGCTGTTCTACAGCGCGAACCCCGTGCAGCAGTACAACGACGCGCTGAGCGACCGGCTCACCCGGCACGGCGCCGACGCCAGCACCGCGGCCCGGCACCTGGCCCTGCTCGGGCTTGCGTCCGCCGATGCCGCGATCACCTGCTGGCGCACGAAGTACGACGTTCACAACTGGCGTCCGCAGCAGGCCATCCAGCGCGCCGACGACGACGGCAACCCGCGCACCGTCGCGGACCCCACCTGGCAGCCGCTGCTCGCGAACCCGCCCTATCCCGACTACACGAGTGGCCACGCCTGCGTCACCGGCGCGGCCTCGCGGACCCTCGCCCGGCTGTACGGGCCGTCCTCGATCGACATCACGGTCGCGTCGCCGGTGACCGGCACCACACGCCACTACGACCGCGCCTCCAGACTGGTCGCGGACACGACGAACGCGAGGATCTGGCTCGGCATCCACTTCCGCAAGGCGATGGACGACGGCAGTCGCATCGGCACGACGGCGGCTGACGTCACGGTCGACCGGATGCTGCGCCCGACCCGCCGCTGAGCGCCTGACAGAGAGGGCCCGCCCGCCGCTGAGCTCCCTGCCTCCGGGCCGGGAGCTCAGCTCCGACCACCGGCAGGGGCGCGGCATCAGCAGACGTTGCCCGGGCCCGGGGTGTAGGACGACGCGATGACGGCATCGGCGACGAGCGTGCCGCACGTGACGACCCCGGCGAACTCGGCGGACTCGGTCTGCACCGTCACCCGGGCGCCCGGATCCGCAGCGCCGCCTCGCTGGTGATCGTGGGGTCGGCGGCCTGCGCCGACTCCCAGGCCACCCCGGTCCACACCGGGCGCTCGCGGTCGCCGGCCTCGAACTGAACCCACACCGACGACCCGGCGGCGGGAAGCGTGAACAGCGCGGCCGGCACGGGTGGCAGGCACGCCTCGGCCCAGATCGGGCCCACACCGGCCTCGGTCACGGTGACCATGAGCCGTCCCCGCGCCTGCGGATCGTGGTCGTCATCCACCACCGCGCGGTACACACCTCGGCTGCGGGCCATGACGTCCTCCTCGTTTCGGTCGACACCTCGTGCCGAGCGTGCCACCTCGGGCACGGCGGCGACAGGAGCTCGCAACCGACTGCCCGGCATCCGAGGTGCGGATGCCGGGCAGCCAGGGCCGTGTCTCGATCGCGCGTGGTCAGGCCACCCGCGCCTGGGGGGCGGTCTCGGCCGTCTTGCCGGGGTCGCGCTCGACGATCTCGCCGAGGGCGTCGTCGATCGTGGCCAGCAGCTCGGGCTCCAGCTGCACACCGGCGGCCTTGACGTTCTCGCCCACCTGCTCGGGACGTGAGGCGCCGACGAGCGCGGCCGCGACGTTCGGGTTCTGCAGCACCCAGGCGACGGCGAGCTGGGCCATGGTCAGCCCCGCCTCGTCGGCCACCGGCTTCAGCGCCTGCACGCGGGTGAGCACGTCGTCGTTCATGAAGCGGCTGATCATGTCGGCGCCGCCCTTTTCGTCGGCGGCGCGAGAACCCTGCGGGGGCGCTTGTCCCGCAACGTACTTCCCGGTGAGCACGCCCTGGGCGATCGGGCTCCAGACGATCTGGCTGATGCCCAGCTCCTCGCAGGCCGGCACGACCTCGCCCTCGATGACCCGCCACAGCATCGAGTACTGCGGCTGGCTCGAGATGAGCTGGATGCCGAGGTCCTTGGCGAGCGCGTGCCCGTCGCGGATCTGCTGTGCCGTCCACTCACTGACGCCGATGTACAGCGCCTTGCCCTGGCGCACGACGTCGGCGAACGCCTGCATCGTCTCCTCGAGCGGCGTCTCGGTGTCGAACCGGTGCGCCTGGTAGAGGTCGACGTAGTCGGTCTGCAGCCGAGTCAGCGAGCCGTTGATCGACTCCATGATGTGCTTGCGCGACAGCCCGGTGTCGTTCTTGCCGCCCGGGCCGGTCGGCCAGTAGACCTTCGTGAAGATCTCCAGGCTCTCGCGCCGCTCGCCCTTGAGCGCCTCGCCGAGCACCGTCTCGGCCTTGGTGTTGGCGTAGACGTCGGCGGTGTCGAAGGTGCTGATGCCGTGCTCGAGCGCCGCGCACACGCACTGGGTCGCGACGTCGTTCTCGACCTGCGAGCCGTGGGTCAGCCAGTTGCCGTAGGTGATCTCCGAGATCTTGAGTCCGCTGTTGCCGAGGTATCTGTAGTCCATGTGGTCACCGTATGCCGGGGCCCGCGTCGCCTTGGGGGGCAGCGCCGACCAGAAGTGGTCAGGGAAGGCTGGGTCAGCCGTTGCGGCGCAGACGCGCGGTGATGCCGTCCACGACCTGGTGCGGGCGCTGCTGCTCGCCGGCGAACGCACTGATGACGACGAGTGCTCCGGTCAGGGCCGGAACCGCCCACTGCAGCAGTGCGAGCCGGCGCTGGGCCCTGGCGACCTCGGTGGGCGTGTTCACGGTGGGCTCGGTGCCCGACTGCGCCGAAACGTCGTGCTGCTCGGACACCTTCTTGCCGAGCAGGCGGCTGTACGCGGTCACGCCGAGCGCCGCAGCGGTCACACCGGTCTTGACGAGCGACATGGTGCCGACGCCCTGCTGCGCCTTGAGCCGCTCGGCGTTGCCGGCGAGCTGGCCGAGGCTGCCGGCCAGATGCAGGCCGATGGCTGCGGCGTTGACGGGGGTCCAATGGCCCCAGCCCGCGTTGGCCACCGCGCCGGAGCGGGCGGGGCTACCGGCCTGGGCGGCTGCCTCGTTGAGGCCGACGGCGGTGGCCAGCGTGCCGCCGAACCAGGCCGAGAGACCCACGTCGCGCAGTGAACGAGAGAGCGTGTTGGCCATGGGGTGTCCTCCTGGGGTGTCGGCAGGTGCCGACGTCGGGTGGTCGAGTTCATCGCCTACCCGCTCCCCTGCCGGCCACTCCTGCCGCCGGCACCTTCCGGTCACCTGTCGAACCTCGGCCCCCGCCGGGGTCAGGACCCGGGCAGCATTCGACCGGCCAGCCCGGTGGCGACGGCCCTGGCGCCGGCGACCGCGGACGCCAGCCCGCCACCCTGCCCCCCCGCCCAGGTCGGGTCACCCGGCATCGGGCCCATCGGGTCGCGCTCGCCGGGCGGCACGCTGTCATCCGGCGCGGCCAGGGCCCTGGCGAAGGACTCCGCCACGCCGACGAGGCGGTGCTCGAGCGGCAGCAGATCGTAGGTCCAGTCGACGTCGTGGCAGAACATGTCGTGGCGCAGGCTATCGACGAGCGCCTCGACGGTGCTCGCGGGCACGTCGGTGATGGCGCCCGCGAGGGTTCCCACGAGGTCGGTCGGCAGGCCGGGCACGACCACCTGGGGGCGGCTCAGGCCGGCGACCCCGGCGTACGCGTCCAGCAGTGCGGTGTACGGCATCCGCTCCGGTCCCCCCACGTCGTAGGAGCGCGACTCCGAGGTCAGGGCCAGCGCACCGACGAGCGCCTCGACCACGTCGACGACGGCGATCGGCTGCACGCGGCTGTCCATCCAGCCGGGGACGGCCTGCACCGGCATCCGCTCACTGATCTGCCGGATGATCTCGAAGCTCGTCGACCCCGACCCGGTCACGATCGCGGCCCGCAAGGTGGTGGTGCGGATGCCGTAGCTGGCGCCGGTCAGGATGCGCTCCACCTCGAGCCTCGAGGAGATGTGCTCCGAGAGCTCCTCATCGGCCACGTCGGGCACCAGCCCGCTGAGGTAGACGATGTCCCGCACCCCGGCCATCGCACTCGCGTAGGCCATCGTCTCGGCGGACTGGCGGTCGCGCAGCGCGAAGTCAGCGCCCCCCATCCCGTGGATGAGGTAGTAGACGGCATCCACACCCTCGACCGCGGTGTCGACGGTCTCGGCGTCCAGGGCGTCCATCTGCACGAGCTGCACCTGGTCGACCCACCACCGCCCTCGCGCCTTGTCGAGGTTCGTGACGGCCGCGCGCACCATGTGCCCGTCGCGCAGCAGCCGCGGGATCAGCCGGCTGCCGACATAGCCGGTGGCGCCGGTGACCAGGACCGTCCGGGGGAGGGCCGAGTGCGCGGCGGCGAAGTCCGGTGCTGGCATGCAGCCAACCTAGGTCGCAGACCCGGCTCCGGAGGCATCACGCCGGCAACCTTCGACAGTCGGGCCCGGGGGTCGACCCGGAGGGTCAGGAGCCGACGTGGTGGCGGGAGCGCTCTTCCTTCTTCGGGCCACGGCGACCCTGGATCCACTCCCACACCAGCGTCACGGCGACGGCGCCGAAGATCGACCCGAGGATGCCGCTCGGGCGCAGGTTGAGGCCGTCACCCGCGAGGAAGCTGAAGAACAGCCCACCGACGAACGACCCGATGATGCCGGTCACGAGCGCCAGCGGCCAGTTGATGCCGGTGCCTCGCTGGAGGATCAGCTGGGCGCCGGCGCCGGCGATCATGCCGAACAGGAGAATTCCGATGATGAGCATGACGTGCAGCGTAGTGGCGGCGTGCCGGGGTCGTCAGGTGCTCCGCGACGTGTCGCACCGCTGCCCGACCGCTGCCCGACCGCTGCCCGACCGCTGCCCGACCCGCTGCCCGACCGCTGCCCGGCGGCGCCCGCAGGGCCGAAACCTGTGGACTGGCTGAGAGCCGCGGGCATCCACCCGCCGCCTTCAACAACGGAATTTGTCCCGAAGCGGTTGCGCGGCAACGCAGCCCGCTCCGAGGCCGCCGATACCCCGGAGCTCGAAGCACTGCGGATTGACGCAGATCACAACAGGCGCGCTCACGACGTCGGTAAAATCGGTGGTAGCGACGCGCAGGGGTGCGACGCAGCGGGCTTCGGCCCGACGCGATCGGGTCGACCCGGATGACACACCCGCGCGGAAGGAACGCCAGTGGCAGACACCTCTGTGACGAGGCTGCCGGCAGCAGTCGAGTGCGACTGCGGCGCCGAGCTCACAGCGAGCGAACAGGCGGCCGCCTCGGCAAGCCACGGTGGCGGTGCACTGTGCCTGACCTGCCGCGAGGCGGAAGCCGTTGCGAGCGCCCTGGTCAGCCGACGCGCCCTGAGCGTGCTCGTCGCCGGCGAACGCGGCTATGCCCTCCATCGTCGCCGCCTTCCCGGCACGAGCACCGTCATCGACCACCTGTTCGTGGGCGCCAGCGGGGTCTTCGTGATCGATGCCGCCCACTTCCCCGACGCCGAGATCGTGGTCGAGCGCAGCGGCGGGCGGTTCAGCTCGAGCACCGAGAACCTTCTGGTCGCCGGACGCCGGCGCAACGACCTGGTGGATGCCGTGCGCGAGCAGTGCGCCCGGGTCACCGACGGCCTCGCGGACGCCCGACACGGCGACGTCCGAGTCTCGCCGCTGCTCTGCTTCGTCGAGGGGAACCTGCCACGCCGGGCACGGCACCGCCGACTGGGCGACGTGCGCCTCGTCAGCCCGACGAATCTGGCCGACCAGGTGAGTACCGACGGAGCGCTGAACGGCGATCGCCGTTTCGCCATCGCCATGGCACTGGTGGCGCTCCTTCCTGCCGCGGCTTGAGCCCTCCCGGCTCGACCTCGACCCGAGCGCTCCCTGGGGTCGTGAGCAACCGCGCCCGATGGGCGTGACAGCCGCGTCCCGCCGAGCGTGACAGCCGCGTCCCGCCGAGCGTGACAGCCGCGCTGGCCCGAGACGCCCTCCGGGGCGCCAATAGACGTGCCCTGCCGATGTGACCCGCACCCTTGCGCGACCGTGGTCCAACTGATATCGATCTGATATCAGATTATCTTCGCGGAAGGACGTCATGCCCACCCCGACCACCCCCAACCCGGAGCCCCCGCACACCCACGGCACCGACACCGACGGCGAGTCGGTCGGCGGCACCCCCGCCGGCCGTGCAGTGGGGAGGGAGGGAACCCGCGTCGACATCGCCGAGCGCAAGGCCTGGTACGTCGACGGCATCATCGCCATCGTCATCGCACTCGTGCTGCTCGGGTTCGCCGTGTGGCTCTTCGTGCGCACCGGCATCGCTGCCGACGCCGGCACCGGCAGGCCGGTCCTGACCGGCACGCTCGGCGGCATCCTCCTCGTCGTGTCGATGGTGCTGTTCTCGAGCCTGACCATCGTCAGCCCCGGCGACACCAAGGTCATCCAGCTCTTCGGGCGCTACGTCGGCACCATCCGCAAGGCGGGCCTGCTCATGACGGTTCCGTTCACGATGAAGAAGAAGGTGTCGGTCAAGGTCCGCAACTTCGAGACCAGCGAGCTCAAGGTCAACGACGCCGACGGCAACCCGGTCAACATCGCTGCGATCATCGTCTGGCAGGTCGCCGACACCGCGAAGTCGGTCTTCGCCGTCGAGGAGTACACCTCCTTCGTAGCCGTCCAGGCCGAGTCGGCCCTGCGCCACGTCGCCACCACCCATCCCTACGACAACGCAGCCCCCGGCGAGGAAAGCCTGCGTGGCGCAACCGGACTGGTCGCCGACGAGCTCGCCGACGAGGTTGCTGCCCGCATTGCGATCGCCGGCCTCGAGGTGGTGGAGACCCGCATCTCCTCGCTCGCCTACGCTCCCGAGATCGCGCAGGCGATGCTCCAGCGGCAGCAGGCGTCGGCAATCATCGCGGCCCGCGAGAAGATCGTCGAGGGAGCGGTGTCGATGGTGCAGAACGCGCTGGCGCGCCTCGAGGAGGAGTCGATCGTCACGCTCGACGACGAGCGCAAGGCCGCTATGGTCTCGAACCTACTGGTCGTGCTCACGAGCGACTCGCGCGTCTCGCCGGTCATCAACACGGGCTCGCTCTACACGTGATCACCGTGCGGGGGTCGCAGTGACGACGTGCGCGGCAGGAGCCGGCTGATGGCGGAGCGCAAGGCGATCCTGCTGAGGCTCAACCCTGCCGTGCACGACGCCCTCACCCGCTGGGCCGGCGACGAGCTCCGCTCGGTGAACGCACAGATCGAGCTGGTCATCCGCAACGCGTTGTCGGATGCCGGCCGCTCACCTCGCGCGGCCGGCCCCCTCCCCCGTCGTGGTCGGCCCCCCAAAGAGGGCTGAGACGACGCCCGAACAGTCGTCGAGCTCGCAGGCCTCATCGAGCGGTGCCTGCTCTCCTCGCCTTGTCCGGAGCACCGCGCCCCTGCCAGATGAGTGGTTCAACCCCACCCAGCGGCGGCTCGTGGGCATCCCGCTCAAGGAGCCGGACTGCCGGAGGTCAAGGCACCGATGCGGATGGAGGCAGCCACGAGGACCGCCGGGATGATGAACCGCTTCTTTCTGGAAGCAGGGGTGCTCGGCCCTGGACGCGCCTGCACTTGGCCGTGAGCCTTGGGGCGCCGACCGGACCTCCTGGCGTTGTGGCTGCGCGGTCGCCCGCCGCGAAGTGCTCCGCCCACTGGTTCCCGTCCCAGTACCTCTGTCGTCCGTCCCCCTTGCGGACACCAACCTCCAGCGAGTGGCTGTTCACCGGTCGCCGCGGAGGATGGGTGGCGAGAGCGTGGTCCGCGGATCCCCGCGGTAGACCCGCGCCGGCCGTCCCCGACCGCCCTCACGTACCTCCCCCGTCGGCGTGAGGAAACCCTCCACGCCGGTCACCTTGCGGTGGAAGTTGGCCCGGTCGAGCTCGATCCCCCACACCGACTCGTAGACCGCATGCAGGTCGGCGACGGTGAAGGTCTCACCGCACAACGCGGCGGCGTACCCGGTGTCCTCGAGCTTGACCCGGGCCCGCTCGACGCCGTCGGCCAGAATCCGCTCGTGGTCGAAGGCCAGCGGCTCCCCGGCAACCGATCCCAGAGCCTCGGCGACCGGCACCCACGAGGCGTCCGCGGCATCCGACCCGGCCGTCGGCTCCGGCAGGTCGGCCCCCAGCGCCAGCCAGGCCACCGAGACCACCCTGTGGCGCGGGTCGCGGTCGGGCTCGCCGTAGGCCGCCAGCTGCTCGAGGATGACGTCGTCGCGCCCGACCCCGGCCTCCTCGCCCAGCTCGCGGTAGGCGGCATCCTCGAGGTTCTCGTCGATCTCGACGAACCCGCCGGGCAGCGCCCAGTGGCCGGCGTACGGCTCTGCCGCACGACGGACCAGCAGCGAGTGCAGCGCCCCGCCCCGCACGGAGAGCACCACAAGATCGCACGTGACGTAGAAGGGCGGGTACTCGCTGTGGTAGACCATCCGGCGATCTTAGGGTCAATGTGACAATTTTACGGTGGTAGATTGGGGTCGTAGGACAAGAACTGCCGCGCCGAGCTTCGTGCCGTCTCGACACCATCACTCTCGAAGGGATCGCGACATGGCCATCATCTCGTGCGAAAACTGCCAGTCCGACAATGACATCCACCTCGAGGGCAACGGTCCCGACGGCGCACGCGTGCTGCGCTGCGGCGAGTGCGGGCACACGTGGTCCCCCGTCGTGGAGAACCATGCGCCCACGTTCTTGCGCACCCCGTTCGAGATGGCCCGGGGGCGTTTCGCGACCGCTGAGATGGTCGACCCGGCCGTGACGACCCGGGTCAACCGCCTCAAGACCACGTTCCTCAAGCAGCCCGTCGAGCCTGACCCCGCGGTGGCCGACTACTACGTGCGCTGCCGCGAGCTCTTCTCGGTCGAGGGCCTGGAGGGCTGCGCGCCGCAGGACCTCAAGAACTTCGTCAGCAACCCGATGGGCGCCCACCCCGGCAACGTCTCGATGTTCAGCCGTGCGTGGAAGCGCCTCGGTGAGGACGTCGCCGCCGACCGCACCCGCGCCGCGATCAGCTACCTGCTCCGCGGGCCGGACACCGTGCCGCTCGAGGACCGGCTCAGCCACCTCATCGAGGACCAAGCCGGCACCGGGATGCCGGGGTTCAGGGAGCCGCTGCTCACCAAGGTGCTGTGCATCATGGAGCCCCACCGGTTCCTGCCGATCCTCACCTACGCGACCGAGGAGACCGGCAAGCACGACCTGACCCTCGCCGTGTGGGGCCTGCACCTGCCGAAGGTCGACCTGACCTCGATGCAGATCGGCCGGCTCGCCGTGTGGTCCAACGACCTGATGCTCTCGCTCGCCGGTGACGGGTTCGCCGGGCCCCAGCACGTGGCCGACTTCGTCTGGTGGGCCAAGGACCGCGTCGGCTCCACCCCTCTGGCTTCCGTGCGCTGAGGCCCGAGCTGGTCTACGGCTGCCGGATACCGGATGCCCGGTCGACGGCTGCTGGTGGCCGGTTGCGCGGTCGACGGCTGCCGGATACCGGGTCAGCGCACCCACTGCAGGCTCGCGTCGCGCGCCGCCTCGACCTGCGAGCCGGTCTGGCGGCGCGCCATCCGCCGCAGCACGACGGGCGTGAGCAGCGAGCCCACGATGGCCCAGATCCCCAGCACGAGAACGGTTTGAGCGGTGCGCCAGGAACCGTCGATCTCGAGCGCCGCGGCCTGCTCGGGGAGGAACGCCGATCGCATCCCGAGCGCGATCCAGTACATCGGGAAGACCTGGGCGACTACCTGCACCCAGCCCCACAGCAGCTGCACCGGGTAGAAGATGCCCGAGATGCCGGCCAGCACGAGCACCGGCAGCATCCCCCAGGTGCCCACCTTCTGCGTGCTCGGCACGAGGGCCCCGATGACCATGCCGATCGGCATCGTCGCGAGCAGCGCGAGCACGAGCACCCACGCCACGATGAACACCCTGACGGCTCGGCCATCAGGTTGTCGAAGAGCAGGACGCTCGGCACGAGGATGACGACCATCTGCGGGAGCAACGACAGCGACTGGAACAGCAGCTGCCCGGTGAAGTAGCCGCGCAGGCCGTGCGGTACGGCCTTGTGGCGCAGGAGGGTGCCGTCCTCCTTCTCCATCGCCAGCGCGTAGGCCGGGCCGATGATCACCCCGAAGGCGATGAGGGCGCCGAGGATGCTGGGCAGCGCCACCGAGGGCAGCAACAGGTCGGTTCCCTCGACCTCGCTGTCGCGCCGCAGGAACAGGTAACCCACGGTGATCGCCGCGGTGAAGAGGTAGAAGCCCTGGTCCTGGGTGCTGCGGATGCTCTGCGAGAACTCGGTCCAACCGCGTTGGGCGCCGAGCCTGATCGCGTTCCTGGTGGGGTTTCCCGCCGGGCTCCGACTCGGCCGGGCCTGCGGCGTGCTCGTGCTCACCGAGCCACCTCCGCGAAGAGCCGGGCCGCGGCCTCGCCGTGCCCGGCCTCGTGCTGCTGGACGAGCGCGAGGTAGGCGTCCTCGAGGCTGGCCCGACGTACCTCGAGGTCGCGCACGTCGTCGCCGTGCTCGTCGAACAGGCGCCGCACGAATGCCGTGGCGTCCGGCACCGACTCGCTGCGCCGTTCGCCGGATGACGTCCACCGCACCAGCGCCTCGCCCTCCAGCCGCTGAGCCAGGCCGTCCACCGTGTCGTCAGCGACGATCCGACCGGCCGCCAGAACCAGCACCCGGTCAGCGAGCTTCTCGGCCTCGTCGAGGTCGTGGGTGGTCAGCAGGATGGTCGTTCCCTCGGCCCGGGCGAGCTCACGCACCAGCGAGTGGAACTCGCGTCGCGCCTGCGGGTCGAAGCCAGCCGTCGGCTCGTCGAGGAAGAGCAGCTTCGGCCGCCCGACGATGCCCACCGCGACGTCGAGGCGCCGGCGCTGCCCGCCTGACAGCGTCGCGATCTTGCGGTCGGCCAGGTCCATCAGGCCGACGGTCTCGAGCAGCAGGTCGATGTCGTGCGGGCGAGTGCGCTCGGGGGTCGAATACGGGGCGAAGTAGCCCCCCAGCTGGGTCAGCAGGCGGCGCGGAGTCCACCGCGGGTGGTCGCGCCACGACTGCAGCACCACGCCGGTTCGGGCCCGCCAGTCCTCGTCCGCGTGCGCGGGGTCCTGACCCAGCACCGTGACCTCACCGGCCGACCGGACCCTGAACCCCTCGAGGATCTCGATGGACGTGGTCTTGCCCGCACCGTTGGGCCCCAACAGGCAGACGACCTGGCCGGCGGCGATGTCGAAGTCGACCCCCGTCAGCACATCGTTGTCCCCGTAGCGCATCCGCAGGTCTCGGACCTGCACCACTGGTTCCATCGACGGCCCCTGCCCAAGGTCGCTCGTGCCGAACCAACAGGTTAGGACCCCCTCACACCCGAGCGCCAGAGCGGCTGCGTCACGAGCCTGCAGACGACGGGTGCCGCGCGGGGACGGCGTGCTCGAGCGCCTAGTCGAGGGCTTTGTACGCCACGGCCTCCCAGCCGGGGGCACCGCACGTCCAGTGGTCGCGCCCGGGGAACTCGTGGTACTCGGTGGGCGCCGGCGACTTCGTGTCGTGCTTGCGTTGGACCTGTTCACCGACGGCGGCATGATGTGGTCCTCTCGCCGCCGATGAACAGCAGCGGAGACCGGTCGGCGTCGTAGTCGACCCAGGTGTCCTGGTGGCCGGGCTTGAAGTTGGCGAACAGCCCGAACTCCCACACCCACATCCCGGGTGCCGCGATGGCGTAGCGGTCCCACACCCGCTTCGACTCCTCCTCGGTGAGCGTGTTGGTGAAGGCGTAGTGGAACTCCTCGGGGGTGAAGCCGACGGCCCCGCGCCGGTTGGCCGGGTTCTTCAGGGCCGGAAACAGCGACTTGGCCTGGGAGATCGGGTTCACCCGCACGCCCTTGGTGGGGGCAGAGTCGATCAGGACCCCCGCCGACCCCAAGCCGCTGGCAGCAGCAGCTGGGTCAGGGTGCCGCCGAAGCTGTGGCCCATGATGATCGGCGGGGAGTTCACGGCTCTCGGGCGCAGCGCCGACCGGCGCGAGCTGACCGCCCGCCTCGACGAGTCGCTCGAGGTGCTCACCGGGCTCTGGTCCGGACAGCCGTTCAGCCACCAGGGTGCGCAGCACACGTTCGACGGAGTGCTGCTCCTCCCTCCCACGCCGCAGCAGCCGCGGCGGCCTGTCTGGGTCTCGGCGATGGTTCGTAACGAGCGCACCCTCGGGCGGGCCGCCATCCAGGACGGCGTGACCCCGGGGCGATGACCGACAGCGGCATCGGGACGCTGCCGGCCGCGGTGGTGGCCGAGTTTGTACCAGGAGGTGGTGGCCGACGTGGCCACCCGACCCGACTCGCCGTCCCACATCGTGGTCGCTGAGCCCGTCGGCGCCGAGTGTCGGCGTACCAGAAAGCGCCACCTGGGTGGTGCTCACCAGGTGGCTCGACCAGCTCCGCAAGATCGCTTCGGCACCACCACCAGCCATCGTCACACTCTGACTCACGGATCCGGCGCGGACCGGCGGGTGACGTGCCTCGCGTGTCGTCGCCCTCGCGTGCCGTCGCTGTTGCTGTTGCTGTTGCTGTTGCTGTTGCTGTTGCTGTTGCTGTTGCTGTTGCTGTCGCTGTCGCTGTCGCTGTCGCTGTCGCTGTCGCCGTCGCCGTCGCCCTCGCCGTCGCCGTCGCCGTCGCCGTCGCTGTCGCTGTCGCTGTCGCTGTCGCTGTCGCCCTCGCCAAGATACGGTCTCGCACCATGCCCGCGCCGGGGGGTGCTGTCCAGTGGCGAGTCATCGCCGTCGCCCAGGCGCGGTCTCGCGCGAGGTCCCCCCTCGGGTTTGATGCTGTCGCCCTGACCAGTCTCGTAGCCGTCGCGGACGCGCGGCTTCGCACCCCGCTGTGGTCTGCGGGGTGCGGGGCGGGGTCACGCTGGTTCTCGGGCGGCCAACCCGGCGAGCAGCTCGTCGTAGGAACCGACCCGCGGGTCCCACTCGAGGCGGGTGCCGTCGAGGTCGGTGACCACGCGCCCGGCATACCGGCGGTTGTGCACGATCGTATGGTGCCGCTCGCAGAGCAGCGCCGCGTTGTCGAGGTCGGTCGGCCCGCCATCCGCCCAGTGCACGAGGTGATGAACATCCGTCCACTGCCCGGGCATCGTGCACCCGGGATAGCTGCAGTGCCCGTCGCGTAGCCACAACCGTTTAGCCTGCGCGGCGGTGAAGAGCCGCACGTCCGTGCCCAGGTCGACGACGGCGCCCGCTGCCCCCATCACCGTGGGGATGATGGTCGCGCCGCAGGCCAGCCGGCGCACGGTCTCGGGGGCGATGAGGGTGCCGGACTCCGCGCCGCCCATCGTGACCCCGGCGCCGCGCAACCCGTTGCGCAGGGTCTCGAGGTCGACAGTGACGAAGAGCTGGCTCTTGGTGTGCTTGGGGCCCTTGTCGGCCGCCGCGACCGCCCGGCGCACCAAGGCCACCAGGGCGTCGCCGCGACGCTGGTCGCTGGGGCGCAGGTCACGTTCGCCGTCCACCGGCTGCGGCGCCGACAGCGGCCCGAGTGGCGCCTCGAGCACAGCCCGCCCCTCGACGTCGAGAGTCAGCCGGTACTCCGCCAGCCCGGCGTCGTCGACCATCGGTTGCGACAACGACACGAACCGCTTGAGCCGGTCCTGATCGCACCGCAGCTCACCGTCGAGGCCGTACTTCGCCAAGAGCTCCGGGCGCAGCTTGCGACACTCACGCGGCCCCGCCTCGGCCGCGATCCGGATGAGCCCCTCCATCGCCGTCGGCCTGGCACCTGCTGATCGCGCGTGAGTCCGTCGACGAGCACCTCAAGGCGGCCGGTGACCTCGCCTCGGCCGACGCCGACCTGCAGGCCAAGGCGCGCGCAGCTGCCGGGGCCAGCGGGTTCTACGCGAAGTGGCTGCCCCAGCTGGTCACCGGCGCGGGATCGGTGCCCACGTCGTACGGCGAGTTCGGGCCGCTCGCGCGGCACCTGCGCTTCGTCGAGCGCTCGTCGCGGCGGGTGGCCCGGCGGACCTTCTACGGCATGTCGCGGTGGCAGCCGTGATGGAGCAGCACCAGCGGTTCCTCGGCCGGGTCGTCGACATCGGCGCCGAGCTGTTCGCGATGGCGGCGTCGTGCGTGCGGGCCGAGATGATCGTGGCCGACGAGCTGGGTCGAGGTGCTCTTCGACGAGCTGGGTCGAGGTGCTCTTCGACGAGCTGTGGACGAACAGCGACGACACCGACCGCACGCTCACGGCTTTTTTGCTCGCCGGGGACAGCCGGGGCCGAGCACGCAGGAGTCGACGTGGCGGGCGGTGCGATGAGGGGCTGCCTCAGCGGCGCTTGAGCAGCTCCTCGGCGATCTGAACGGCGTTGAGGGCGGCGCCCTTGCGCAGGTTGTCGCCGACGACGAAGAGGTTCAGGCCCTTGCCGTCGGGGGCTGCCTGGTCGGCACGGACCCGACCGACGAAGACCTCGTCGCGACCGGTGGCCTGCAGCGGGTTCGGCACGTCGGTGACGACGACGCCCGGGGCCCGGCCGAGAGCCGCGAGGGCCGCGGCGGGGCTGATGTCGCCCTCGAACTCGGCGGAGATCGCGAGGCTGTGGCCCGAGAAGACGGGCACCCGCACGCAGGTGCCAGACACCCGCAGACCCGGCACGTGCAGGATCCTGCGCGACTCGTTGCGCAGCTTCTGCTCCTCGTCGGTCTCGAGAGAGCCGTCATCGACGATCGACCCGGCGAGCGGCACGACGTTGAAGCCGACGGGCACCGCGTAGATCTGCGGATCGGGCAGGGTGAGGGCCGCACCGTCGAGGGCGAGGTCCTTGGGGTCGCCGGCCGCGTAGCCGCCGCGCAGCTGGCCGTCGAGCTCGGTGAGGCCGACGCCGCCGGATCCGGACACGGCCTGGTAGCTGCTGACGTGCAGGCGCACCAGGCCGGCGAGGTCGTGCAGCGGCTTGAGCACCGGCATCGCGGCCATCGTGGTGCAGTTCGGGTTGGCGACGATGCCCTTGGGGATGTCGTCGAGGTCCTCGGGGTTGACCTCGGACACGACGAGCGGAACCGCGGGGTCCTTGCGCCAGGCGCTGGAGTTGTCGACGACGACCGCACCGGCGGCGGCCACCCGCGGCGCCCAGATCGTCGAGGTCGAGCCGCCGTTGGAGAACAGCGCGACGTCGAGCCCTGAGAAGTCGGCCGTGGCGGTGTCCTCGACGGTGACCTCGGTGTCGCCCCACGGCAGAGTCGTGCCCGCCGAGCGCGCCGAGGCGAAGTAGCGGATCTCGTCGACCGGGAAGTTCCGCTCGAAGAGCAGGGTGCGCATGACGTCGCCGACCTGGCCGGTGGCGCCGAAGACTCCGATTCGCATGGGCCCAGTCTAGGACCCCGTGTCGGTAACACGTAACACGTAATGCGTTGCGGCTGCGGGAGAATGGGGTATGTCGGAGCCGCAGGTCGCCGGGCAATCGGTGTTGATGGACGTGGAGCCAGCCGCGGCGGGGTCGGTGGGAGCGAAAGCGCCTGTGGATAAGACGTTTCGGC
>JBBQWX010000069.1:0-22303 GCA_038210185.1 Actinomycetales bacterium | reverse complement strand
TGGCGCTCATCGTCGTGATGGCGCTCGGGGTCAGCCGCGGCGTCGGCGCCACATCGGTCATCTTCATCCCCGTGCTCATCGTGGCCTTCGCGTTCCTCGTCATCCAGGCCCTCAGGTTGCCGGGTGCGGCGCAGGGGCTCGACGCGCTCTTCGCGCCGAACTGGTCGGCCCTGGGTGACCCGGCCGTGTGGGCCGCGGCCTACGGCCAGATCTTCTTCTCGCTGTCCATCGGCTTCGGCATCATGATCACGTACTCCTCGTACGTCCACCGCCGCACCGACATGTCCGGCTCGGCTCTCGTCGTCGGCCTGTCGAACTCCGGCTTCGAGCTGCTCGCCGGCATCGGCGTCTTCGCAGCGCTGGGCTTCATGGCGCAGGCCGCCGGGGTGGGCGTCGGTGACGTGGCGACGTCGGGGATCGGCCTGGCGTTCATCGCCTTCCCGACGATCGTCAACGAGGCCCCGGGAGGGGCGGTGATCGGGGTGCTGTTCTTCGCGTCGCTCGTCATGGCCGGCTTCACGTCGCTGGTCAGCGTGCTGGAGGTCGTCATCTCCGCGGTGCGCGACAAGTTCGAGACGAGCCGGCTGCGCGCGACGCTCGTCGTGACCGTGCCTTGTGCCCTGCTCAGCCTCGTCGGGTTCAGCACGACGAGCGGCATCTACGTCCTGGACATCCTCGACCACTTCATCAACCGCTTCGGCATCCTGCTCGTGGCGGTCGTCAGCATGGTCGTGGTCGCGTGGGGCGTGCGGGCCCTGCCCCGGCTCCGGGACCACCTCAACCGCGACGGGTCCGTGCCGATCCGGGGATGGTGGATCGTGCTCGTCTCCACGGTCACCCCCCTGGTCCTCGGGTTCATCCTGGTCCGCGAGTTCTGGGCCGTGCTGCAGGAGCCCTACGAGGGCTACCCGCAGTGGATGCTCGTCGTGTTCGGCTGGCTCGCGGCCGCCCTGGTGGCCGTGGCCGGCTTCCTCCTCGCCCGCGTGCCGTGGCGCCCCGAGACCAGCATGGACGTCGGGGACCCCCCCGATCCCGTCGAGCCGGACGCCACCACCGCAAGGAGCCCTCGATGACCACCCCCGCCATCGTCATGCTCGTCATCTCCGTCGTCGTGATCTGGGGCGGGCTGGTGCTCGCCCTCCTCCACCTCAGGCGGGCCGACCGGCACGACGCCGTCGAGCAGGAGATGCACCGCGACCTCTGAGACGCCCGGGCCGCGGGAGCGGTGCCTCAGCACCCAGCCGGGTTTGCGACAATCGGCGCATGACGTCGTCCCCCGACGCCGGTGGCCCCGCCCCCGGTGACCCGCAGCGCACCGTGGTGCACCTGCTGCGCCACGGCGAGGTGCACAACCCGCACCGCCTGCTCTACGGCCGGATGCCGGGCTACCACCTGTCCGCGCTCGGCCGCCGGATGGCCGACCTGGCCGCCGAGCACCTCGGCGACCACGACATCACTCACCTGGTCTCGAGCCCGCTCGAGCGCGCGCAGGAGACGGCCGCGCCCATCGCCGACGCCCACGGCCTCGAGGTCACCCTCGACCCGCGGGTCATCGAGGCCGAGAACGCCTTCGAGGGGCTGCCGGTCGCCGGGGGCGCCGGCATCCTCAAGCACCCGCGGCTGTACCCGAGGATGCTCAACCCGTTCCGGCCGTCGTGGGGAGAGCCCTACGCCGAGCTCGTCGAGCGGATGCGCCGGGCGATCGTCGACGCGCGCGCGGCCGCCCGGGGGCACGAGGCCGTCATCGTGACCCACCAGGCGCCGATCTGGATGATCCGGCTGGCCACCGAGGGCCGCCCGCTGTGGCACAACCCGGCCAAGCGCGACTGTGCCCTGGCCTCGCTGACCTCGCTGACCTTCCTCGGCGACGAGCTGCTCTCGCTCAGCTACAGCGAGCCGGCCGTGTCGCTGCTCGGCCAGGCCCAGCCCGGGGCGGGCGCATGACGGCTCGACCCACCGCGCGGTGGGCCGTCGGGGTCGCGGCGGCTGCGCTCCTCCTCGGCGCCACCGGGTGCACGCAGGACCCGGACTCCGTTGCGGCCCAGGCCAAGGCGGGAGACCAGAAGGGATACGTCTCGGGTGACGGCGCCGTCGAGAGCATCCCGGCGGACCAGCGCGGCGAACCCGTCGAGCTGACGGGCACCCTCCTCGACGGCTCCGCGTGGGACATCGCCTCGACCCGCGGAAAGGTCCTCGTGCTCAATGTCTGGGGCTCGTGGTGTGCGCCGTGCGTCGCCGAGGCCCCGGCCCTGCAGAAGACCTGGGAGGGGTTGCAGGCCGACAAGGCCCCGGTGGAGTTCATCGGCATCGACTTCCGTGAGGACCCGGCTCGCGGTGCCGCGTTCTCGGCGAAGGCGGGCATCACCTACCCGAGCCTGACCGACGAGTCCGGGGTCGCCATCCTGGCCCTGCAGGGAAAGGCACCCACCGTGCCGACCACGCTGGTGCTCGACACCGAGGGCCGGATCGCCGCCCGGGTCAACGGCCCGGTCTCGGCCACCACCCTGCGCGGCCTCGTCGACGACGTCGTCGCCCAGTCGTGACCGCTGCAGCCGGCGCCGCGGCCGTGGTCGCCGCGGGCGACCCCCGCGTCGCGGCCGTGGTCGCCGCGGGCGACACGGTCACCTCCGGCGCGCTGCCCCTCGCCGTGCTGGTGGCGGCCCTGGCCGGTCTCGTGTCGTTCGCGAGCCCGTGCGTGCTGCCCCTGGTGCCGGGCTTCCTCGGCTACGTCACCGGCCTGACCGGCGAGCCGCTGGCCGAGAAGTCACGCGGCCGGATGCTGACCGGGGCGCTGCTGTTCGTCATCGGCTTCACGGCCGTCTTCGTGCTCGGGTCGATCTTCGTGACCACCGCCGGGCGAGCGCTCATCGAGCACCGCACCGCCCTGATGCGCCTCGGTGGCGTCGTCGTCATCCTGATGGGGCTGGTCTTCCTCGGCGTCGGCGTCGGCGTCGGCGGTCAGCGCGAGGCGAGGATCTCCTGGCGCCCCCGGGCCGGCCTCGCCGGCGCGCCGGTGCTCGGTGCGGTCTTCGCGCTCGGCTGGGCGCCGTGCACCGGCCCGACCCTCGCCGCCGTGCTGGTCCTGGCGAGCACCACCGTGGACCCGCAGGTCGGCCGCAGCGTCGTGCTCGCGGTGGCCTACGGGCTCGGACTGGGCCTGCCCTTCATCCTCATCGCCGCCGGGCTCGACCGGGCCGGGCGCGCGTCGGGGTGGCTGCGTCGTCACCAGCGCACCATCCAGCGCGTCGGGGGAGTGATGCTCGTGCTCGTCGGCCTGCTCATGGTCACCGGGGTCTGGGAGGACCTGAACCGGTGGCTGCAGACCGAGCTCGTCGACACCTTCCAGGTGGCGGTGTGAGCGCCCGCACCGACGTCGCGCAGCCACGCCTGGGCCCGGTCGGCTGGCTGCGGTGGATGTGGCGCCAGCTGACGAGCATGCGCACCGCGCTGTTCCTGCTGCTGCTGCTCGCCATCGGCGCGATCCCGGGGTCGACCTTCCCGCAGCGCTCGATCGACCCCGCCCGCACGACGCAGTGGATCGTCGACCACCCGACCGCCGGGCCGGTGCTCGACCGACTGGGCTTCTTCGAGGTCTACGCCTCCCCGTGGTTCGCGGCGATCTACCTGCTGCTCTTCGTCTCGCTGATCGGCTGCGTGCTGCCGCGCACGAAGATCCTCTGGCACCAGGTGCGCTCGGCCCCGCCGCGCGCCCCGCGCCGCCTCGACCGGCTCGCCGCCTCCCGCGAGGAGACCGTCGACGGTGAGGTCGAGGAGGTGCGCGAACGGGTACGGGTCGCCCTGACCAAGCGGCGCTACCGGGTGCACGCGCACGACGACGAGACGCTGTCGGCCGAGAAGGGCTACCTGCGCGAGGCCGGCAACCTGGTCTTCCACGTCGCGCTCATCGGGGTGCTCGTCGGCGTCGCGTGGGGGCACCTCCTGGGGTGGAAGGGCGACGTCATCGTGCCGGTGGGCAAGACCTTCGCCAACACCCTGTCGCGCTACGACACCTTCAGCCCCGGGCCCTGGGTCGACGTCAACGACCTGTTGCCCTACACGATCACGCTCGACCGGCTCGACGCGACGTTCGAGACGGAGGCCAAGAGCCCGGGGCAGTTCGGGGCGCCGCGCGACTTCGAGGCGTTCACCACGTTCACCGACCCCGACGGCACCAGCGAGGCGCGCAGCATCCGGGTCAACGGCCCGCTCGAGACCGGCGGCGGCTCGGTCTTCCTCCTCGGCAACGGCTACGCCCCGGTCATCACCGTCCGCGATGCCGACGGCACGGTGATCTACTCCGACGCCACGCCGTTCCTGGCGCAGGACAACAACTACACCTCGGTCGGTGCGGTCAAGGTGCCCGGCGCGTCGCCGGAGCAGCTCGGCTTCGCAGGCTTCTTCCTCCCGACCGGTGTCATCGACGACCAGGGGCCGCACTCCGTCTTCCCCGACGCGCTCGACCCGCAGCTCGCGCTGACGGCGTTCGAGGGCGAGCTCTTCCCCAGCGGAAGGCCGCAGTCGGTGTACTCCCTCGACACCGGCGCGATGACGCCGGTGCCGGGCGAGGACGCCGACCAGCTGCGCATCCTGCTGCGCCCCGGCGAGACCTACGAGCTTCCCGGCGGTCGCGGCTCGATCACCTTCGACCGGGTCGAGCGGTTCGCGGGCCTGTCGATCCGCACCGACCCGGGCAAGACGATGACGCTCGTGGCGGCCCTGCTCATGCTCGCCGGTCTGGTCGCCTCGCTGGGCATCCGTCGTCGAAGGGTGTTCGTGCGGGTTGGTCCCGGGGCCGAGCCGGGTCGTACTGTGGTGTCCGTCGGCGGCCTGGCCAAGGACGACGACGAAGGGATGCCCGACGAGATCGGCGCCGTCCTGACCGCACTCGAAGGAACCCGATGACCGACCAGACCCTCGCCCAGCTCTCCAACCTGGCGATCTACTCCGCCATGGTGGTGCTGACCCTGGCGATGCTCGCGGATGCCGTGTACCTCGCCCGCCTCGTGCCGGCGCGCGAGTCCGCGAAGGAGACCTCGCGCGAGCGCGAGCTGGTGGCCGCGGGTGGTGCGCCGGAGACCGAGGTGAGGCACCCGGCATCCGGTGCGGTCGACACCGCAGCGCCGGCGGGTCGTGACACGGAGCCGCTCGCGGCGCGTCGGGCGGCCGGCATCGGCTGGACGCTGACCCTGCTCGGCACCGTGCTCGTCGTCGCCGGGGTCGGGCTGCGGGCGCTCGAGGTGCACCGCTGGCCGCTCGGCAACATGTACGAGTTCGCGATCGTCGGGTCGATGTTCGTGCTGCTGGCCTACTGCGGCTGGTCGATGAAGCGCGACCTGCGATGGCTGGGCCTGTTCGTGGTCGTACCGGTGCTGCTCAACCTGGGGCTCGCCATCACCGTCTGGTACACCGACGCGTCCGAGCTGATGCCCTCGTTGCGCTCGGTCTGGCTGGCGATCCACGTTGCGGTGGCGACGCTCTCGGTGGCGGTCTTCACCATCGGCTTCTCACTCGGGGTCATGTACCTCATCCAGGACCGGCTCGAGGTGGCGCCCGAGCGTCCGCGCAGCTTCATGAGCCGGCTTCCCGACGCCCGCGCGCTGGAGCGGCTGACGTACGCCGTGCACATCGTCGCGTTCCCGCTGTGGACCTTCACCGTCATCGCCGGCGCGATCTGGGCGCGCCAGGCGTGGGGGTCGTACTGGAACTGGGACCCCAAGGAGGTGTGGAGCTTCGTCATCTGGGTGGTCTACGCCGCCTACCTCCACGCCCGCGCCACCACCGGCTGGAAGCGTCAGAACGCCGTGTGGATCGCCCTGGTCGGCTACGGCTGCATCATCCTCAACTTCGCCGTCGTGAACGTCTTCTTCGTCGGCCAGCACTCCTACTCGGGACTCTGATCGCACCGTGCTCCGCTACAGCCTGCTCCGACTGCTCGTCTTCCTCGGCTGCGTCAGCCTGCTGTGGCTGCTCGGCCTGCGTGGCCGTGAGGACCTCCTGCTCCTCGTGGTGGGCGCGGCGCTGCTCTCCGCCGTGATCTCCTACTTCGCCCTGCGGCGGTTCCGCGAGGACTACTCGGCGCAGCTCGCCCAGAAGATCGAGCACCGCTCGGCGGCCAAGCAGGGGGCCCCTCGCACGAAGTCCGGCGACGAGGTCGACGAGGACTCCGAGGTGTCGGGCGACGAGGGCACCTTCCGCTGACCCCCTGCGGGCTGGTGCTGCTCCTGTCCTGAGCCGATGGACCTTCAGTTCAGCGGGGAGGTGTGGTTCTGGCGCGGACCGGCGCCGCACCACGTCCGGTCCGTGCCCGAGGAGCTGGGCGGGGGCATCGAGGTCGCGTCGTCGCTGGTGACGTACGGCTGGGGGATGATCCCGGTGGCTCGGGCTCGGCATTGGCCCGTCGCCGCGGGGTCACACCGGGCCAAGGAGCGGGTTACCGCGCGGTACGCGCTGCGATCACAGCGGATCCTGCGCGGTAACCGGCGCCGAACCCCACGGATGCCCTGGGCGGTGGCCGCGCATCCGGAGTCGGGTGCTCAGGTGGTCGCCGGGGCAGCCGCCTGAGCACCCAACCCGCAGGAGCTGGGCGGTCAGGCGAGGGCGACGCCGATGACGACCCCGAGGGCGGCGAGCACGGCGTATCCGACCTCGTAGAGGCCGGTCGCGACGAGCACGGGCACGAGCTCTCGCCCGGTGGTCCCTGACGCGACGGTGCGCACGGCCCTGACGGCGAGCGGCAGTGCGAGCAGGCCGAGCAGCACCCAGGGCTCCCAGAACGCCATGCCGGCCAGCGTCAGGACCGACACCACGATCAGGCTCGAGTAGAGCAGCCGGGTGCGCCGGTCGCCCAGTCGCACCGCCAGGGTGCGCTTGCCGTGCTCGGTGTCGGTCGGGATGTCGCGCAGGTTGTTCGCGACGAGGATGGCCGACGCGACCGCGCCGACGCCCACGGCGCCGAGCAGGCCGAACCAGGTCACGGCATCCGCCTGGGTGTACTGCGTGCCGAGCGTGGCCATCAACCCGAAGAAGGCGAAGACGTAGACCTCGCCGAGCCCCCGGTAGCCGTAGGGGTTGTCACCGCCGGTGTAGCGCCAGGCGGCGAGCACGGCCAGCGCACCGAGCGGGAGCATGACCCACGCGCCGGAGAGCGCCACGAGCGCGAGGCCGATGACGCCGGCGGCGGCGAAGGACAGCATCGCCGCGACCTTGACGTTGCCGGGAGCGGCGAGGCGCTGGCCCACCAGCCGCACCGGGCCGACCCGGGCCGCGTCGGTGCCGCGGATGCCGTCGGAGTAGTCGTTGGCGTAGTTGACCCCCACCTGCAGCATCAGCGCGACGACGAGGGCGAGGATGCCGAGGGCGGCGTCCGCGCGCCCCATCAGGTGGGCGGCGGCGGTGCCGAGGACGACGGGGGCGACGGCGGCGGGCAGGGTGCGCGGACGGGCGCCCGCCACCCACTGCGACAGGGAGGCCAGGTGGGGTCAGAGGTCCTTGAGGAAGTCGGGGTCGTCGTCGGGCCCGCGCGGGCGGCGGTCGTCCTGGTCGCGCTGCTGTTGCTCCCAGCGCTGCTGCTGGCTGCGCGACGGCGCCGATCCGCGTCGCGGCCGGCCGGCCAGCAGCCACCCCGTCGGGCCGAGGACCGGGAGGAGCAGGATGAACAGGATCCACGCGGGCTTGGGCAGGTTACGCATGTCGGCCTTGTCGGTCTGCACTGCGTCGATGAAGCAGTAGACCGTCAGCGCGAAGCTGAGCACGGCCGGCACGTAGCGGAGCACCCTGCCATCATCCCATGGTGAACAGGGCCGCCACAGCACGCCGGTCGGGCTTGCCCGGGCCGCAGGTCGGCAGGTCGGGAGCCGTCGCGGCCCGCTGCGGCAGGGCGTGGTCGGGCAGGATGCCGCGCAGGTGCGCCCGCAGCTCGGCGGCGGTCAGCCCGGCGCGCACCCCGCCGGGCTCGAGCACGACCAGTGCACACACCACCTCACCCCACTCGGGGTCGGGGCTGCCCACCACGACGACCTCGGCCACCCCGGGCACGTGCTCGACGATGGCCTCCTCGACCAGGCGCGGCGCCACCTTGAGGCCGCCGGTGTTGACCAGGTCGTCGACCCGACCGTCGACGTGCAGCCTCGCGTGCTCGTCGGTGCGCCCGACATCGTCGGTGCGGAACCAGCGCATCCCGTCCTCGTCGACCCCGAAGGCCTCCTGCGTGAGGTCGGCGCGGCCCAGGTAGCCGTGGGCGACGGTCGCGCCGCCGAGGTGGATGCGACCCTCGTCGTCGAAGGCGATCTCGGTGCAGGGGAGCGGCTTGCCGTCGTAGACGCACCCACCGCCGGTCTCACTCATTCCGTAGGTGGGTACGACGTTCACCCTCGAGCGCTCGGCCCGCAGGCGCAACCGTGGCGGCATCGCCGCGCCCCCGACGAGCACCGCGTCGAAGGCCCGCAGCGCCTCGGGCCCGCGGGGGTGGTCGAGCAGCCGCAGCAGCTGGGTGGGCACGACACTGGTGTAGCGACGGCATCCGGGGTCGAGCCGGTGCGTCGCGGCGAGGAACGCCATCGGGTGGAAGCCGTCGGAGAGGTCCATCGCCACCGGCGTGGTGCCGGCATCGAGGGAGCGCAGCAGCACCTGCAGCCCGGCGACGTGGTGAGCGGGCAGGGCCAGCAGCCACTGCCCGGGGCCGCCGAGCCGCTCGTGGGTCGCCCGGCCGCTGGCGAGCAGCGAGGGGGCCGTGAGCAGGGCGCGCTTCGGCGTGCCGGTCGACCCGGAGGTGCCCACCACCACCGCGAGCCCGGCCGGCAGGTCGCGGGGGTCATACGCGGGCAGCGTGGGCGACGGTGCCGACGCCGCGTACGGCAGCACGGGCGCATCGCCTGCGAGGGCGTCCGCGAGCCGCGGGAGGATGGTGAGGGCAGCTGCGCCCAACGGCACGGCGAGCGGCTCGAGGGTCGGCATCAGTGCAGGTGCTCCCGGCGGCCGGCGGGCACCCTGGGGTCGACGGCCGCACGAGGCGCGGTCTCGCTCATCGGTGTCCTCCGTGTGGTCGGCGGCCGCCCAGGTCGTGGCCGGGTTGCCGGTGGGCCGGGCGTACACGCACCAGCGTGCCACCCGGACCCCACGTCGCGGCCCCGGCCCCGAGTGATGTTCGACAACGACCGTGGGTCGGGGGGGAAACCGGCCGGCACGACGGGTCGCGCACGGGGCTCGGGTGCGGGACCATGGGCGCACGGCAGGAGGTGCGCGATGGACGAGTCGTTCCCGGCATACCTCGAGCAGGTGCGGCGTCAGCGCGCCGAGCTCGGGGAGTCCATGGCAGCCCTCGAGGCCGCCCTGACGCTCCCGGCGGGCGTGGGGCAGGTGTGGCGTCGGCGGGTGCGCGCGGCCCTGACCGAGCTGTCCCACGACCTGCGAGACCACGCGACCCTCACCGAGGTCGAGGGTGGGCTGTACGCCGACATCGGCATGACCGCCCCGCGCCTCACCCACGGCGTGCAGGTGCAGCTGGGTGAGCACGCCGAGGCGCTGGCCGAGGTCGAGCGGCTCCTCGCGGAGCGCGACGAGGGGCTGCACGACGCGGATGCCGTGGACGCGCACCGCGAGGGGTGCATCCGCCTGCTCGGTGCCCTGGTGCGCCACCGCCAGCGCACGGCAGACCTGATCTACGAGGCGTACGCCGTCGACATCGGCGGCTCCGGCTGACGGGCTGGCCCGGGTCGTGGGCGGGGGCCGGGAGTCATCCGGACGGCGAGGGCGAGGTCCACGGGAGTCGCACGTCCTGAGGCGGGCTGGGCCGCCATCACCCGCGGCGGGCGAGGGCGCTCGCAGGCCCTGTGCCCGGCAGCCGTGCGGGAGTACCGTCCCGGCTACCACCCCGACGCCGTGGAGAGTGCAGGACGCCGTGCAGCGCAGAAAGCCCCTGGCCCTGGTCGCCACCCTCCTGATCGCGCTCGTCGCGCTGCTCTCCTCGTGCGGTGGCGAGGACAACGCCCCGAACGCGCCCACCATGCTGCAGGGCAGCTGGAAGCTCGAGACGCTGAACGGGTCCGCAGCGGACGCGGACGTCTCGTCCACGCTCTCGATGAACGACGGCCAGGCCACCGGCAACGCCGGTGTCAACACCTTCAACGGCAGCTACGACGCCCCGAGCGACGGCGTGCTGACCTTCAGCCCCTTCGCGACCACGATGATGGCCGGCCCGGACAACGCGATGCAGCAGGAGCAGGCGTTCCTCAAGGCGCTCACGGGCACCAGGAAGTTCACGGCCGAGGACGGCGCGCTCGTGCTCATGGACGACGGCGAGACCACGCTGGCGGTGCTCAGGGCTTCCGGCGACGGCTGAGCCGTCCTGGCAACCCAGCGGCGCGGCCTCGGTGACGTCCGTCCTCAGAAGTACCAGGGGAACGGCGACCAGTCGGGGTCGCGCTTCTCGAGGAACTGGTCACGGCCCTCGACGGCCTCGTCGGTCATGTAGGCCAGCCGGGTCGCCTCACCGGCGAAGACCTGCTGGCCCATCAGCCCGTCGTCGACGAGGTTGAACGCGAACTTGAGCATGCGCTGCGCCTGAGGGCTCTTGCCCATGACCTCGCGGGCCACCTGCAGTGCCTCGGCCTCGAGGTCGGCGTGGTCGGCGACGATGTTGACGGCGCCCATGGTGTGCATGTCGGCGGCGGAGTAGGTGCGCCCGAGGAAGAAGATCTCGCGGGCTCGCTTCTGCCCCACCATCTTCGCGAGGTAGGCGCTGCCGTAGCCGCCGTCGAAGCTGCCGACGTCGGCATCCGTCTGCTTGAACGCGGCGTGCTCGCGCGAGGCGAGGGTCAGGTCGCAGACGACGTGCAGGCTGTGGCCGCCGCCGGCGGCCCACCCGTTGACCACGGCCACGACGACCTTCGGCATGGTGCGGATCAGCCGTTGCACCTCGAGGATGTGCAGGCGGCCACCCTCGGCCTTGACCCGCCGCTCGTCGACGGTGTCGGCCGTGGTGCCCTCGGCGTACTGGTAGCCGGAGCGGCCGCGGATCCGCTGGTCGCCACCGGTGCAGAACGCCCACTTGCCTCGGCTGCCGGTGCCCTCGGGGCCGGGGCCGTTGCCGGTGAGCAGCACGACACCGACGTCGGCGGTGCGGCGGGCGTGGTCGAGCACCCGGTGGAGCTCGTCGACGGTGTGCGGCCGGAAGGCGTTCATGACCTCGGGCCGGTCGAAGGCCACGCGCACGCAGCCCGGGCCGACGGCCCGGTGGTAGGTCACGTCGGTGAGGTCCTCGAAACCGGGCACCTCCTGCCAGGCGTCGGGGTCGAAGGTCTCGCTGACACCGGGGATCGCGCTCACGGCCGCAAGGCTAGTCGCGGGGGTGGCTGTGGATAACTTCGCGAGGATGTCGGCTTCGCGTGCGAGGCTCGACCCGAGGCGAGCGGGGGCTCGTCGGACAGGGTTGGTCATGGGTGATGACGCAGACGTGCTGAGGTTCCTGCCGCGAGACGGGCTGGAGGAGGCGGACGGGTACGGCGGGGATGGCGGGTACCCGGTCGACGAGCCCTACGACCAGTACGAGCGGTACGGCGGCCACGGGTTCGGGGCAGGGGCCCGCCTGGGCGACCTGACCCAGGTGGTGCTGGCGGGGGATCAGGTGGTCGACGTGATCCGCCGACCCGTCGCGGGCAGCGGCTACGAGTGCGCGGTGCTCGAGCTGCAGGCGCGTGGGCTGTACCGCAGCCCGGTGCCGGCACCACCGCCGGTGCCTCCGGGGTACGAGCAGCAGCTCGCGTGGCTGGCCCGGATCGTGGGCGGTGAGGAGGCGCTCGGCACGCTCGGCGTCGAACCGTTGCCGCCGCAGGTGCTGTGTCTCGACGGGGTGCGCGCGTCCCTTCGCGACCGCGTGCGCGACATCGACGTGCGCCTCGAGCAATGGGCCCCGGTGCTGCTCGGAGACGAGGGTCTGACTTCAGCGCGCCGGCTGCTCACCCGCGCGGTGGAGCGCGAGCCCGCCCTGCTGCGCAGTGACCGGGACGACGTGGCGACCGGCGCCGTCCTGTGGGCCGTGGCCAAGGGCAACGACCTGATCGGGAACAACCGGCCGGTGCGCGCGAGCGTCATCCAGAACGTCTGCGGCCTGGGGTCGCCGCCGTCTGCGCGGGGCGGCGCCTTCGCTCACGCCGTCGGGGGCGGGGAGCTGAGGTATGGCCGCGCGGTGTGGATGTACGACGCCCGGCCGAACGTCATTCCCCTGGGCAACCCCGACCTCCTCCTGGCGCGGTTCCGCCGCACCCTGGTCGCCCTGCGCGACATCTCGCTCGCCCTGAGAGCGGGAACACGGGAGTCACGATGACGTCACAGCCACATGCTCGTGCGCCGCCCGCAGGGGCCTGGTACCACGGCATTACGGTGGCCGTATGCCGCTACCCCCCGTCGGTGACCTGCCCCCCGTCGGTGACCTGCTCGCCGCGCTGCACGTGGTCGCCATCCCCATGCGGATGCCGTTCCGCGGCGTGACCGTGCGCGAGGTGGCCTTGCTCGAGGGCCCGGCCGGGTGGGGCGAGTTCAGCCCTTTCCTCGAGTACGACGATGCGGAGGCCTCGCGCTGGTTCGCCTCCGCCGTGGAGTCGGCCTGGCTCGGCTGGCCCGACCCCGTGCGCGACACGGTGCCGGTCAACGCGACCGTGCCGGCGGTCCGCCCCGAACTGGTCCCTGAGGTGCTGGCCCGCTTCCCCGGGTGCACCACGGCCAAGGTCAAGGTGGCCGAGCGCGGCCAGACGCTCACCGATGACCTGGCCCGGGTCGCCGCGGTGCGCGACGCGATGGGTTCTGCGGCCCGGGTGCGCGTCGACGCCAACGGTGGGTGGTCGGTGGACGACGCGCGCGAGGCGCTCGGCCGCCTCGCTCGTTTCGACCTCGAGTACGCCGAGCAGCCGTGCGCGACGGTGGAGGAGCTGCGCGAGCTGCGGATGGCGTTGGCACGCAACGGTATCGACGTTGGTATTGCCGCGGACGAGTCGATCCGCAAGGCGGAGGACCCGCTGCGCGTACGCGACCTCGAGGCTGCCGACATCGTCGTCGTGAAGGTGGCGCCGCTCGGCGGGGTGCGGGCTGCCCTTGCCGTGGTGGAGGCCTGTGGCCTGCCTGCCGTGGTGTCGTCGGCCCTCGACACGAGCGTCGGCATCTCGGCCGGGGTCGCCCTGGCTGCCGCACTGCCCTCGCTCGAGCACGCCTGCGGCCTGGGCACGGTCGCGCTGCTCGACGGCGACGTGTCGGCGACCCCCTTGCTGCCGGTCGACGGACGGCTGCCGGTGGGGCAGGTGACCGCCGAGCCGGCGCTGCTCGCGCGGTATGCCGCACCGCCCGATCGGGTTGCGTGGTGGAGCGGCCGGGTGGGCGCGTGTGCCGAGCACCTCAGGAAGGGCGGCCGATGATCGAGGTCCGCTGGGCGTGGTTGTTCCTCGACACCCCACGCGGTGACGCAGCGCGCTCGTCGGCGTTCTGGTCGCAGGTCACCGGGTGGTCGCAGTCGCCGACTCGTGGCGCCCGGGACGAGTTCGCCACGCTGCTGCCGCCTCGTGGCGACGCGTGGGTCACACTGCAGGCGGTCGCCGCCGGGCCGGGCGGCATCCACCTCGACCTCGACGTCGACGACGTGCCCTCCGCGGCGGCGGAGGCAGAGCGGTTGGGCGCCAGCAGGATCGGGGTGCTCGACGACGTGGTGGTCATCCTCCGGTCGCCCGGAGGCCTGGCGTTCTGCCTCACGCCGTGGCACGGGGACGCCGAGCAGGTGCGCGAGGGCGCCACCGAGCTGGTCGACCAGGTGTGCGTGGACTGCCCGGGCGACGTCCACGACGCCGAGGTCGCCTTCTGGCGGGCTCTCACCGGGTGGGAGTGGGCGGATGCCGACGAGCCGGAGCTGTCGTTCCTGCGGCGACCCGCCGGCATCCCGTTCCGCCTGTTGTTCCAGCGGCTCGGCGAGTCGACCGGGGCGGTGCGGGCGCACGCGGACCTGGCCTGCGCCGACCGCGCGGCGTCGCTCGCGCGTCACCTCGAGGCCGGGGCACGGGTCGGGCACGTGCGCGAGGGGTGGACGGGGATGACCGACCCGGCGGGGCGCGCCTACTGTCTCACCGACCGCAGCCCGACCCCGCCCCCGCTGACCTGAGCCCCGGGTGACGGGCCCCACGTCAGCGCATCCACGGGGGGCCCCCGGACAGAAGATGAGGTATGAGCACCCTTCCGCTACAGATCTCCACCTCCTGCGTCGACGTGCCACCCGAGCGGGCTCGCTCGCTGCGGGTGTTCAACGCCGTCATGGGCCTGCTGCACCTGGCGTCGGGCGCGGCCATGGTGGCTCTCAGCACCGACTTCACCCTTCCCGTCTCGGTCTTCGCCCTCGGCGGCCCGCCCGGGACACCGCTCGAGGACGGGACGCTCGCCGGCATCCTGGACGTGCCACTCGCTTGGGCCACGGCGAGCTTCCTGTTCCTTTCCGCGGTCTTTCACTTCGTCATCGCCTCACCCTGGGGCTTCCCCCGCTACGTCGCAGAGCTCGAGCGGGGCCGCAACCGGTTCCGGTGGGTGGAGTACTCGCTGTCGTCGACCCTGATGATCGCCCTCATCGCCCTCGTCACCGGCATCACCGACCTCGCTGCGCTTGTCGGCATCGCGTTCGCCAACATCGCGATGATTCTCTTCGGCTGGCTCATGGAGGTCTCCAACAACGGCCTCATGCACGGCCGCCACCAGTCGCCCGCCCGCGGCGAGCGAGCCTGGTGGACGCCGTTCTGGTTCGGCTGCGTCGCCGGCATCGGACCGTGGCTGGCGATCGGTGCGTACCTGTGGGCCGCCATCGTGGTGCTCGACGGTCAGGGGCCCCCCGGCTTCGTCTGGGGCATCCTGATCAGCCTGTTCGTCCTGTTCAACACCTTCGCGCTCAACCAGTGGCTCCAGTACCGCCAGGTAGGGCGCTGGCGCGACTACCTCTTCGGTGAGTGGCAGTACGTGATCCTCAGCCTCGTCGCGAAGTCCGTGCTCGCCTGGCAGATCTTCGCGAACACGCTGATCCCCACCTGACAGCCGATCACGGCCCGTCGGGACCTCGCAGCGGCAGCCCCAGGAGGGCGTTCTCGACGACCTCGGCGAGCGCCGGGTGGATCCAGTACTGCCCCCGCGCGACGTCGTGCGCCCGCTGCCCGAACGACGCGGCCTGGATGAGCGGTTGGATGAGGGTCGAGGCCTGCGGCCCGATGGCGTGCGCCGCGAGGATCCGGCCCTCGTGGTCGGCGTGGACGGTGAGCAGGCCCGTGGTGTCCTCCAGCGCCCAGCCGTAGGCGACGTCACCGACGGACTGGGTCGCGGTGACGTAGGGCGTCCCCGCCTCGTCGAGCTCGGCGGCGGTCGGCCCGAAAGCCGCGACCTGCGGGTGCCCGAACACCGCGTGCGGCACCGGTCGGTCGTCGGTGGTGCGCGGCTCTGCGCCGATCCGACCCAGGTCGACCGCGAGGTTGTGGGCGACGATCCGAGCCTCGTGGTTGGCGACGTGCTTGAGCTGGTGGGCGGACGAGACGTCACCGAGCGCCCACACGCCCGGGGAGCTCGTGCGCAGCTGCTCGTCGACGACGAGGCGGCCGTCGTCGTGCGCCTTGAGGCCACCGGCGGCCGGGTCGAGCCGGTCCGTGGTGGGGACGCGTCCCACCGCCAGGAGCACCACCTCGGCCTCGACGTGACTGGGGCCCCCCGGGCCGATGAGCTCGATCCGCCAGACGTCACCGGTCCGCCGTGCCGAGGTCGGGGTGGTCGAGAGGCGCACGTCGTAGCGATGCCGGGCCACCTCGGTGTAGCGCTGGGACACCTCCACCTCGTGGTGGCGCAACAGGGCCGGGCCCCGCTGCAGCTGGGTCACCGTCACGCCGAGCGCCGAGAACACGTGCGCCATCTCGCAGGCGACGAACCCGCCCCCGATCACCACCAGCCGCGGAGGCAGGGCCTCCAGGCGCATGACCGTGTCGGAGGTGTGCACACCGTGCTCGGGGTCGGGTGCGCGCAGGCCGTCGACGTCCAGGCCGACGGGGTGGCTCCCGGCCGCGACGACGAGCCGGTCGGCGGTGACCTCCTCCCCGGTCGACAGGGCGAGCCGCCGCTTCCCGGTGAAGGTGGCGTGGGACCGGTAGAGGGTCGTGTGCTCCTGCCCCGACCGGTAGGCCTTGCCGCCGGTGGAGATGGGGTCGATGCGCCCGAAGATGCGGTCCCGGATGCCGGGCCAGTCGACCGTCGGCTCGGCGAAGGTGACCCCGAGGCGGCGTGCGTCCTCGGCCTCGACGACCCGGTCGGCGGGTAGCACGAACATCTTGGTCGGGATGCAGCCGACGTTCAGGCAGGTGCCCCCGAAGGTGCCGCCCTCGACGATCGCGACATCGAGGCCGGCGAGCTCGGGGGTGAGCAGCGAGTTCCCCGAACCGCTCCCGATGATGACGAGCTCGTGGTGCGGCATGGCGCCAGCGTAGGCGTCGCTCGTCCACAGGCGGGCCGACAGCGGTGGCGCCCTCCACAGATCCGTGGTCGGGCTGTCGGCCTGCAGGGGTTGGCGGTCAGGGTGGCACGGACGAGGGGAGGAGCCGGATGCGTGAGGGGCTGGGGGCGACATGGTGACCTGTGCCGAGCTGGCCGACGAGGCGGGGCGGATGGCGATGCTGCTGCTCGCGAGCGCCGCGGAGGTGGAGCAGCACCGCGTGGCCCTGTCCCGGCACGCGCTCGTGTGGTGGCAGGGGGAGGCGGCCGTGGCGTACCAGCGTCGCGTCCAGGAGCGCGTCGCTGCTCTTGCGGCGTTGTCCGCGCGGCTGGAGGAGGTGGCGCAGCTCTGGGAGACGCTCGAGGATGCCGCAGTGGAAGCCGCCCCTGAGGAGGACTGGGACGTGCCCGGATGGAGGTGAGAGTGCGATCCGAGGCGCTGGTGTTAGCGGCCGGCCGTGCGGACGAGGTCGCTGACCTGGTGCGAGCGAGCGCACACCACCTGGCGTCCGCCCTGGCGCGGGCCGGGCCGCCCGTCGTGCGCACTGTCGCTGGCGTGGTGTTGCTGGCGCGGTGGGCTCGGGTCGACGCCGAGTCGGTGCTCGTCATCGGGCCGGGTGGCCTGTGGGGTGAGGCGACCGCTCTCGAGGCGCTCGCGCTGCACCTGCGGGCGGCGGCCAAGGTCTACGCGGCGGTCGAGGCGTCGGTAGCTGCGGTGATGGTCGGTGTCGGGGCCGGGGCGGACCTCGCGGCGCGTGGTGGCTGGCTCACCGACGGCAGCTCGATGCCGGGGGTGAGCCTGCTCGAGCCGACCTTGGTGCTCGACCGCGAGCAGGGCTTCCGAGGCGCTGCCGACCTGGTCGCTGCCGGGGAGGGGCTCGACGGTGGCCGCGTCCGTGTCGTCGAGGTGGTCCGCGGCGACGGTGGCTCCGCCTGGGTCGTCGTCGTGCCCGGCACCCAGGAGTGGTCCCCGGAGCCCGGAGCGAACCCCTTCGACCTGACCACCGACCTGCGGGCCATGACCGGCGGCGCCACGCTCGCCGCGGTCGGGGTGGCGGCGGCTCTCGAGGTGGCGAGAAGCCGAGCCGGCCCGCGGTCAACCCCGGACGACCCGGTGGTGCTCGTCGGCCACAGCCAGGGTGGCATTCTCGCGGCCGCACTGGCGAGCGACGCCGGCTTCGCGGCACGGCACCGGGTCACCCACATCGTGACGAGCGGGTCGCCGGTGGCGCTGTTTCCCGTGCCCTCCACCACCCGGGTGCTCGCGGTCGAGCGAGGCGACGACCCCGTTCCCCGCCTCGACCTCACCCCCAACCCGGACCGTTCCTCGTGGGTCACGGTGCGCACCCAGGGCGAGGGTCCGCCCGTCGACGTGCGCAGCCACGGGCTCGCGGGTTACGTCGGCACCCTGCGAGCCGCCGAGGGTGCACCACGCGGCACGGTTGCCGGCCTGGACGGGTGGCAGGCCTCGGCCGCCGGGGTGCTGGGGCGGCCGGTGCGCTCCGTGTCGGAGCTGCGGGTCGAGAGGGGGTGGCAGAATCCACGCTCGTGACCCCGTCCTTCGCCCTCGCGACGGTCCTGGTCGACGAGCTGGTGAGGAACGGCGTGCGCGAGGTCGTCCTGAGCCCCGGCTCCCGGTCGGCACCGCTGGCGTATGTCGTGCTCGCTGCCGAGCGTGGCGGGCGCCTTCGCCTGCACGTGCGGGTCGACGAACGCAGCGCGGGTTTCCTGGCCCTGGGGCTGGCCCGCGGCTCCGGTCTGCCGGTGGCGGTGGTGACGACCTCCGGGACGGCGGTCGCCAACCTGCACCCGGCGGTCCTCGAGGCCCACCACGGCGGCACCCCACTCGTCGTCGTCAGTGCCGACCGGCCCCACGAGCTGCGGGGCACCGGCGCGAACCAGACCACCGAGCAGCCCGGCATCTTCGGGGCGGTTGTTCGCTACGCCGCTGACGTGCCGGCCCCGGTGGTCCGCCCCGGGCTGGGTCCGTTCTGGCGGAGCACCGTCTGCAGGGCCGTGGCTGCCGCGACGGGTGCCACCGGCGGCCTGCCGGGGCCGGTGCACCTCAACGTCTGCCTGCGCGAGCCGCTCGCCCCCGAGCTCGAGGCCGCCTCAGGCGATGTGTCGGCCACCGAGAGCCTCGAGGCGGATGACGCGTGGCCGGACGCCCTCGAGGGCCGGGCCGACGGCGAGCCGTGGGTGTTCCTGGGCGACAGCGGGACCGGGTCCGCGGAACCCGTCCCGCTGACCGAGGTGGCCCGAACGCTGGTCGTCGTCGGCGTCACCCGCGACCCCGCCCTCGGCGAACGTGCCGTCGCCTGGGCGACCGAGCGCGGCCACCCGGTCGTGGCCGAGCCCTTCGGCAGCGCCGCGGTCCGTGCCGAGGCCGTGCCGCACGGGCCGCTGCTGCTCACTGCCACCGACTGGCTCGATGCCCACGTGCCGGACCGGGTCGTCGTGGTGGGCCGGCCGACCCTGTCCCGGGCGGTCGGCGCCCTTCTGCGTCGCCCGGGCCTGCGCGTCGAGGTGGTGTCCGAGGGCGGCCAGTGGCCCGACCCCTCACACGTCGCTGCCGCCGTCCACCCCTCTCGCGCCCTCCGCCTCGGTGGCCCCACGAGGCCCGATGACGACCACGGCTGGGGCGAGGCCTGGCACACGGCCGCACGAAGGGTTGCGGATGCCGTTGCTGCGCAACCGTTCCCGTGGCCCAGCGGCCTCGGAGTCGCGAGCGCCGTGGTCGACGGGCTGGCCGGCGACGCCGTGCTCGTCCTCGGCTCCAGCAACCCGGTGCGTGACGTCGACCTTGCCGTGGCCGGCCCGATCGCCGACGAGGTGCTCGCAAACCGCGGCCTCGCCGGCATTGACGGGGTGGTCTCCACGGCGCTCGGCATCGCCCTGACCCGGACCGCCGCCCCGACCTACGCCCTGCTCGGCGACCTGACCTTCCTGCACGACGCCAACGGCCTCCTCGTCGGCCCGGACGAGCCCCGGCCCGACCTGACCTTGGTCGTGGTCAACGACGACGGTGGCGGCATCTTCACCACCCTCGAGCACGGCGCGCCCGAGCGGGCTGCCGACTTCGAGCGCGTCTTCGGCACGCCCACCGGAACCGACCTGGGGGCGCTCTGCCGGGCACACGGCATCCCTCACGAACTGGCGACGACGGCGCAGGGCCTGACCGCGGCGGTCGCGGAGCCGCCCCACGGCATCCGCGTCGTGGAGGTCGTCGTCGACCGGGGCACCCACCGCCAGGCCCACGCCGACCTGCGCGCCCTCGCCGCCCGAGCCCTCGCCGACTGACTGCGATCCACCCGTTCGTGGAGTCGCCGCCAGCGCTGGGCGAGGTTGCTGAGTCGCGAGATGTCGGGTGCTGTCGAGGGTCGATTTCTGAGGGCGGGTCGCCGGTTGCGAGAATGTGTACGTGACCCAGACCCCCCAGCGCACCGACGTCCTCGTCGTGGGTGCCGGACCCTCCGGCGCCGCTGCGGCGGCGTGGGCGGCCCGCGCAGGGCGTGACGTCGTGCTCGCCGACGCCGCGGTCTTCCCCCGCGACAAGGCGTGTGGCGACGGGCTCACCCCGCGGGCGATCGCCGAGCTGGACCAGCTCGGGCTCGGCGACTGGGTGCGCGGGCACGCCGTGAACCGGGGCCTGCGGGCGCACGGCTTCGGGCAGACCCTGCTGCTCCCGTGGCCCGGCGGCAGCCTGCCCGACCACGGATCGGCCGTGCCGCGCACCGAGCTCGACGACGGCATCCGGTCGCACGCGCTCGCCGCCGGCGCCACCGGCCTCGAGGGCGCCAAGGCCGTCGACGCCCGGCTCGAGGGTGGCCGGGTCAGGGCCGTCACGTTCGTGCGTGGCGACGAGACCTTCGAGGTCGAGTGCGAACGGCTCGTCGTCGCCGACGGCGTGCGCTCCGGGCTGGGCAAGGTGCTCGGCCGGGAGTGGCACAAGGACACCGTCTTTGCCGTCGCCGGCCGGTGCTACGTCGACTCCAGCCAGGCCGACGACCCGTGGATCAGCAGCCACCTCGAGCTGCGGGGCGAGCGCGGCGAGGCGCTGCCCGGTTACGGCTGGATCTTCCCGCTCGGCTCAGGGCAGGTGAACGTCGGCGTCGGCGCCCTCGCGACCACCAAGCGGCCGGCCGACATCGCCATCAAGCCGCTGATGAGGCGGTACACCGACGAGCGGCGCGCCGACTTCGGACTCACCGGCGAGCAGCGGATGCCGATGAGCGCGCTGCTCCCGATGGGCGGGGCCGTGAGCAACGTCGCCGGGGCGAACTGGGCCCTCATCGGCGATGCTGCGGCCTGCGTCAACCCGCTGAACGGGGAGGGCATCGACTACGGGCTCGAGACCGGCCGGATCGTCGTCGACCACCTCGACTCCGACCTGTCCACGGTCTGGCCGGCTCTGTTGAGCGAGCACTACGGCGAGGCGTTCTCCATCGCCCGCCGGCTCGCCGGCATCTTCACCGTGCCGCGCACCCTGGCCGCCCTCGGGCCGGTCGGCATGCGCAGCGACTGGCTGATGACGCTCGCGCTGCGGTGGATGGGCAACCTGGTCACCGACGAGGACCGTGACCGCTCGGCGCGGATCTGGCGCTGGGCCGGCCGCCGCTCCGTGGCCGTCGACGCCCGGCCCCCCTTCACCTGACCGGGTCAGAGGCAAGATCGCCCACCAGGTCGAAGTTGCCCCAGCCCGGTGCGGCCCAGGTGGCCCGGGAACCGCACCCGGGGCGGCGGTCAGGTGAGCTCAGCCGCCGACGTGGGCAGCCGAAGGCTGCGGCCTGCGTCCGCCATCGACAACAGCAGCCGGAAGCCCTCGTCCGCGATGAGGTCGTAGTCAGCAACCGCGTGGCGGATGAGGTCGATCGTCTCCATGGTGGTGATGCCCTGATGCCGTGCGTATCGCAGTGCGTCTGCGTCGTCGGTGACCCACCATGCCCCGGCGAACTCGGCCCGGGTCTTGAGGATGTGACAGGTCAAGGCCTCTCCGAGGTGCTTGGTGCGCTGGTCCAGCGGTCCGCCGAAGACGTTCCGGCGAATGCGGTCGACCTCGCGGATCTCGTCGTCGGATTCCACACCGATCGGCGCACCCATCCAGCCGCCCGCGAGCACGTTCTTCAGGTCCGGCAGGTACCCCCGGGACTGCTCGACCTCGCTCATCACCGCTTCGGTCCATCGCCCACGGCTCCGGAGCATGTCGCCCAAGAGGTCACTCTTGCCCACGGCCGCGAAGTTGCAGAAGACCGTGGTGTCGGGGAAGACGGCGATGCTCACGTCTGGTCGTCCTCCAGGGCGGCTCGCAGCCGGTCGACATCGGCACCGATGAGGGCCGCGTACGGGCGCAGCGTCGTGTCGCCTGCCTGGTAGGCCGCAAAGGCGTCTCGGGTGAGCAGCCCCGGAGGTCGGGTCGACGCCGCGAGGGAGGTCGCCTCGAGCAGGGCGTCGACCTGGCCCGAGTCCTCGGCGGCTTCCTTGGCGCTCGTTCGGCCCCACCGTGATGCCGTCATCCCGTCGATGATTCGGAGCGACTTCAGCCGGTTCGCGAGCGCCGATGGCGACACCCGCAACGTCATCGCCAGAGCGCAGAAGCCTTCGTAGGACCGGTCAGCCCGCACGGCGTCGACCACGACGGCCTGCGGCATGAGGAACGCCGCGGCAAACGAGCTGGCGCGCACCTCGGTCTCGGACCGGTCGAGGTGGTCGATGTCGGCGTCGACGTGCAGCCCCTGGTCGTCGCCGGCCAGGAGGTGGCCCAGCTCGTGCGCCAACGTGAAGCGGGGCCGGAAGGGCGCTGCGGTGGGGGCGAGTAGGATCAACC
>JBBQWX010000068.1:0-22307 GCA_038210185.1 Actinomycetales bacterium | reverse complement strand
CACCACCTCCGGCGGGAACACCTTCATCAACAGGCCCACCGACACCAGATCCGGCAACCGGCGATCCGACTTCGACTTCCTCCACCCAGAACGAGGCATACCGACAAACTACACCGGTGTAACCCTAATTGAACGGTATTGGGATTAGTCCCTGGTCAGTCACCAGCTCCGCTCGAGTACTGGCTCTCGATGCCCTGCTCCTGACGGGTCGGTGGTGTCGCCCTCACGCCGACACCACCGACCCGCGTACGAGAGGCCGCCACCTGAGGCATCGAGCGGTGGGCCCGGGCGACCGGATCACGCGCGACCCGGCCGTCGCTGATCAACCCTTGACTGCTCCGCTGGTCATGCCGTGGATGAATACCGCTGAAGGGTGAGGAGGACGAGGACCGGCACGATGATCGTGATGAAGCCCGCCGCTGGGATGAGCTCGCGTCCTGCGCCGGTCTGACCCTGGAGGCCTTGCAGTGCCGCGGTCGCGACTTTGTTGTCGCCTCGTCGTGACGATGGACTTGGTGCCACCGCGGACGTTGCCCTCACCGGAGGCGCTCTTCTCGAAGTACTCCTATGCCGGCCTGATCTCGGGGCTGTCGTTCTTCAGCTCACCGGTGACACATTTGTCGTAGTTCTCGGGGCCGGCGAAGCGCAGTACGAGGTCCTCGATCCAGTCGGTGATCGGCCAGCCGGTGCCGCCCCCGGACTCGGCAGCGATGCACCACGGAGCCGTCCCGTCGGCCTTGATCCTCTCGGTGAGGGTGAGCAGCTCATCGAGCGTCTTGGGAGCTGTGTAGCCGGCCGCCTCGAAAGCCGGCGCGTTGGTCCACAGCACGCTCTTGACGCTCACCTCGTTGGGCAGGCCGTAGACCTGGGCGTCGGCACTGGTGCCTGCCTCGATGAGGCCAGGCACCAGCGTCTCCTTGTTCGTCGCGACGGTGGCGGCGTCACTCCTTGGAGGTTGGGGGCTCCATTGGCCCCATGCTGACCGGTCACAGCTCATGCCCGGCTTCGCAGAGTTCCCGTAGGTCCCCGACTAGCGGGACGGGAGGGTGCTTCCCGCCTGCTCACCCGCCAGCTCGACAGCCGCGGGTTCGTTCTTGCGGATGACGAGCTGGTCGCCGCGCCATTCGACGGGCTGCGGGTCGGCGAGCGCACCGACGAACTGCCCCGCCTCGACGTTGCGGAAGGCGAGCAGAACCGTGGTGCCAGAGGCCCTGTCCGCAACGAGCCTGCCGACGTACAGCTGTGCATCCGCCAACAGGTGCGCCCCCGAGACGTCGAAAGGGCCAGTCGGGGAGTCGATGGGCACGGCCCAGATGCCACCGGTGGTTCCCTCGCGGCGAGCCGGGGACATGTCGTGCGCCAGGCAGTTGAAGATGAGAACGTGTCGACCGTCCACCTGCGCCACCTGGGGCACCTCGAGCTGGCCGAACCCGCTCCCCGGCGCAGACACGGGCTCGCGCAACTCCCAGTGGTCCAGGTCTGCGGACCACGCGTACCCCAGGACGCCTCGGTCCACGGTGTCCCGGGGCGCCGACTCCGGGCCGTGTGCCGAGCGTGCCGTGAAGACCATGTGCCACCCGCCACCCGCCGGGTCCGGGAAGACCCACGGGTCGCGAAACGCCTCGTCGTGCCAGTTCCCATTCGGAACGAAGGTCTCGTACCACTGGGGGTCCGCCTGCAAGAGCGGCCCGGGGGACTTGACCCACGTCATCAGGTCAGCCGAGGACGCGCAGCCGATGGACTGGACGTTCGCGCCTTCACTGCTCAGGGTGGCGCCGGTGTAGAACATCAGCCACCGCCCGTCGCCATGGCGGACCACCGAGCCGGTCCAGGTGGCGAGGTCGTCGAATGCCGGTGGGTCGCTGCGCACGAGTGCGTCAGTGACGCGGTCCCAGGACCGAAGGTCAGCGGAGACCGCGTGGCCGATGGAGGCCCGATGGTGCCGAAGCTCGGGGTCGTGCAGGGCGCGCGAGGCATAGAGGAAGAACAGGTGGTACCGCTCAGCGTCCTCCACGACCCAGAAGTCCCACACCCACGAGTCCGGAAGCTCGAAGGCCATCACACCTCCACCGAGGCGGGTGCGTACGGCGACCGGGCCGCGAGGCACCTTGTCGAAGTGGGCTCCATCGGGCCTCCCGAGGTCAGGGTCAACTACCTTGCTGAATCGTGACAGCACGGGAACATACTCGTTCTCACCCTTGCACCGCAAGACCCTGCAAAATCGATTTCATCAGGCCATTCGACAAGGCCGCGGGTCCCGCTGGCGTAGGCTCCATCCATGTCCCCCGGGCGCGGTTCGAACCAGAGCAATGGCAGAGGTCAACGCCCGACCCTGTCGGACGTCGCGAAGCGGGTGGGGATGTCGAAATCCGCCGTCAGCCTGGCGCTGAACAACCGACCCGGCTCGCGGCTGTCGCCAGATGCTGTCGCGCGTATCCACGCCGCGGCCCGCGACCTCAACTATCGCCCCAACCCCGCAGCCCGATCACTGCGGCTGGGCAAGACCGGGACGGTCGGCTTCATCTCCGACGAAGTCACCGTCACCCGGTTCGCCTCGGCGATCATCCGCGGGATCCTTGACGTGGCCGACGAGCAGGAACGCGGCGTGCTGATCGCTGAGACGGGGAGCCATCCCAAGCAGCTCGAGCGCGCCCTGGACTCGATGGTCGACCGGCAGGTCGACGGGCTCATGTTCGGCTCTCTCGCCGCGCGGCTGATCGACGTTCCGGCACTTCCGGCACACCTACCCACCGTCACCGTGAACTGTCGCAGTGACGGGGTATCCACATCCGTCCTCCCGGCCGAGGAGGAAGCCGGCTACGCCGTGGCCAAGCAGCTGCTCGACGCAGGACATGGCGACACCCTCGCCGTCATCGGCAACACCCTGGGCGCCGAGTGGGACCCTCGGGTGTCGGTCACGATCGGACGGCGCTTCGCCGGCATCCAGCGAGCCCTCGACGAGGCCGGGGTCACGCCCCTTGCGGTGGCAGACCTCAAGGACTGGGAGCCCTCAGAAGGCTACCGGGGCACGCGGGCCCTCCTTGCGTCCCGACAAGCGTTCACCGGGCTGATCTGCCTCAACGACCGGGTGGCCTTCGGCGCCCAGCAGGCTCTGACCGAGCACGGGCTGCGCGTGCCGGACGACGTCTCCCTTGTCTCCTTCGACGACGACGAGCTGGCGTCCTACATGCGTCCACCCCTGACGACGGCCAGGCTTCCCTACTACGAAATGGGGAGGCTGGCGATGGAGATTGCGCTGGCGCCCGACACCGGTAACGGCGAGAACTTGGTGCCGATGCCGCTTCAGATGCGTGACTCGGTGCGCGCCCTGCGGCGCGGCACGTGCGTGTCATGCTGAGCCAGTGGCGGCTTGTGGTCAGGCGGCCTGACCCGGATCGAGACCCTCACTGACCCCGACCTGCTGCCGGAAGATCGACAGGAACGCCCGAGAGTGGGTTGAGCGGGCGGCCGTCGTCCCATGGCACCTGCTGCGGCACCGGGCGCGCGCGGCACTACCTGAGGCTCGCCCGTAGGGCTGAATCCAGGGTCGTCTGACTCTCGGGTTGCTCTCGCTCTCCGCAGTCCCCTCGTTGGTAGCGGTGGCCGCGGTCGCGGCCGCCCCGGTCCCCGTGCTGGTGCGGGCGCGTCTCTCCGCCCACACCCGGACCACCGTCCTTGCTGGGGATGGCCAGCCACGTCCACCCGTCAGGCAACGGCCGATCCGGACCTTTTGGCGCCCTCGCTGGACCGTCCGTCCAGGCACTGGAGACACGCGCCGATGTACGAGTTGGTCGCTCCCCCGACGCCCGGAAAGCAAGACGGCCGTCGCCACCTGTACTCCTCTCACGCACGATGGTGGCGGTGCTGGACTCGGTGGTTCTTCGTGTCGGGCGACGTCGACACGTAGTCGCCGGGCGTTGTCGACGTGGTCATTTCGGGCTACAGACACCGTCCTGTGCCGCCTGTAGCGTCCGCCCAGACCCGCCCGGGCCGACTCTCACCGGATCGTTGGGGGAACCATGAAGACCACCGCTCGTCCTCCCACCCTTTGGGCCCTCGTCGCAGCACTCGTTCTCGGGCTCGTCGCGCCGACGACCGCCGGCGCCGACATCGGGGAGGCATCATGAAGAGGCTGGTCGCGGTTTCGATGCTGATGTGTCTCGGCCTGACAGGGCTCAGCACCGCGAGCGCGGACCGGCCGAGCGGGGTCAAGCCCGTACCCACGCAAACCCTCGGCCCACCAACGACATCGGTGGCCCAGCCGGTGAACGGCAAGGTCGAGGATGGACCCCGGTCGGCACCTCGCGGAGGGGCACCGGGTTCCGAACGGCTGGGAACCCCCGCGTCGGCACGGCTCTTCGACTCCACGGTTCTCACTGAGGCGTCGCGTCTGCCTGCAACACCAAATCCGGGGGCGTTGACCACGGCCGGGCAGGCTGCGGTGGTCGGGACGAGCTTCGTGGGAATGAGCCAGCTACCGACGACCTCGCCCGGGTGGGGTTACCCTCCCGACACCTCATTGGCGGCGGGCGGCACCCGTGTGATTCAAGTCGTCAACCGGCGGATCAAGATGACCACCGCCAACGGTGGCACCGCGTCGACGCGGACCCTCGATGCCTTCTTCAAGGGAACCTCGTCGAACACGATGTACGACCCGAAGGTCTTCTACGATCGCAACGCGACCAACCGGCGCTACTACGTGGTAGCGCTCGACGGCACCAACACCGCGTTCAGTCGGCTGCACCTGGCGGTCTCACGATCTACCGACCCGACCACCTTGGCCCCGACGTCGTGGTGCCGCTACTTCTTCGACGCCCGCGTGCCCGTCGCGGGTCGAGCTGCCACCTGGGCGGACTACCCCTCCATCGGGGCCGGACCGAACGGGCTGCTGATCACCACGAACCAGTTCTCCGACGCAAGCGCCTTCCAGTACAACGCCATCTGGGCGTTCAACAAGAACCTGGTCGCGAACAACGCCGCAGCCTGCCCCTCAATCCAACGTTACAACTGGGCCGCGTCCTCGGCGCTGGCGGACTTGAGTGCTTTCACCGTGCAGCCAGTTCAGCACTACACCAACCCCTCGTCGTTCACCGGGATCTCCTCACCCAACTACCTCGTGAACAGCTACGCGGGCACCGGGTCGCTCTACCGGGTGTGGCGGGTGTACAACATCGCCTCAGGGTCACCGTTCCTCCAGGTCGCCAACCTGTACGGCTCCTACACGTACGCTGGCCCGCCGCTGTCGCCCGGGGGCCGGAACCCGTCCACGGGTGCGGCCACGGGCATCGACAGCGGGGACACACGAACACTGCAAGCGGCCGGCCGCGGAAACCGCCTCTACGCCACGCACTCCACGTCATGTCAGTTCACCGCCGGCACTGCGCTTGAGTCCTGCGCCCGCTATGTGGCCATCGACGTCGGTGCAACCCAATCTGGCGCAATCGCCGCATCGATTCGTCAGCAAACGACCAACGGTGGTGGTGACGGCTACTACTACCACCACCCCAGCTTGGCCGTGAACAACGCCGGAGCGGTCGGTAGCTCGTTCAACGTCAACTCCGTCACCGGGTTCTCCAGCTCCGCCTACGCCACGAAGGCATTCGCCGAGAACGACTTCCCGGCCGAGTACTACCTCGCCCAAGGAACCTGTCCTGCCTCGGCGACCTACCAAAGCACCCGTGACCACAACCGTTCGGGCGACTACAACGGGGCTCAGACCTCGCAGGACGGCACCACGTTCTGGCTCGCCGCTGAGCGGTCGGTCTCCATCGCAAACGTTGGCTGTGGCTGGCAGACGCAGGTCGCTCGCATCACGCCATGACGGAGGCCGACAGCGATCCAGTCGACCGACCGGTCGGCAGTCGTGGTGGCACCGTGCGGCCGCGCCGTTTCCCGGCCGGCTGGGCGAGGGAGAGCTGCCCGCCATGCCGCAGGCCAGCTCGCCGCGGCAGTCGATCCGAGCCACGAGCCTTGCTCAGGCCGCCCAGTGCGCGGGCGACCCGGTCCAGGCCGTCGATCAGGTGGGGTTGCTCCTGTGACTCGCACAGCACCCCACGCCAGCGCCCCGAGTGCGACAGTGCCCCACCAGCAGGTGCGGGTCTTGCCCCGGCCCCAAGGGGCGGGCGGGTCGGGCGGCACCCAGTCCTAGTGGGTCTCCTGCCCGGGGCGGGTGCTCGATCACCGCCACCGTCCGGCCCGTGGCGGGCCGGCACGCCTCGCACGCCGCCCGCGGCCCGCGGGTGCGCACCGCCCGCGTCATGCTCGGGTACGAGCGGTCGCACCCCAGCGCCAGGTGCTTCTCCGCCTCCGCTTCATTTCGGGTCTCCACCTACTGCGTCCTTCCGCCGCTACAGCCGAGTCATAGCGCCGGAGGTACGTACCGCGCGTCGGTTCCGCCCGGGGTCTGACTGCGCGACGATGGGGTGCATGGACGAGCCCACCTTCCGCACGATCTTCGAGCCGTTCCGGATCCATTCGGTGGAGCCGTTGCGGATGAGCACCCGCGCCGAGCGTCGCGGTTACCTCCGAGAAGCCGCCTTCAACCTCTTCCAGGTACGCGCCGAGCATGTCCTGGTCGACCTGCTCACTGACTCGGGCACCGGTGCCATGAGCAGGGACCAGTGGGCGGCGATCCAGCACGGTGACGAGTCCTACGCCGGGTCGCCGTCGTACTACATCTTCGCCGACGCGGTTCGCGAACTGTTCCCCTTCGAGCACGTCATCCCGGTCCACCAAGGCCGGGCAGCGGAGAAGATCCTCTTCTCGGTGATCGGTGGTCCGGGCAAGATCGTCCCGAACAACACCCACTTCGACACGACACGGGCGAACGTCGAGGCAACCGGCGCACTGGCCACCGACTTACCAGTCCCCGAGGGCCGCGACCTCTCCTCCCAGCACCCGTTCAAGGGAAACATGGACCTGGCGGCCCTCGAAACCCTGCTGGCGGGCCGAGCAGACGACGTGCCGTGTGTCTTCGTCACGATCACGAACAACAGCGGCGGCGGGCAGCCCGTCTCGCTGGCCAACCTGCGCGGCGTCCGCGAGATCTGTGACCGCTACGGCACACCGCTGTTCCTCGACGCGTGCCGGTTCGCCGAGAACGCTTGGTTCATCCGCGAACGCGAGGAGGGCCAGGGCGACCGGGAGGTCGCCGACATCGTGCGCGACATCGCGGCCTTGGCGGACGGGATGACGATGAGTGCCAAGAAGGACCCCATGGGCAACATCGGGGGCTGGCTCGCCATGAACGACGATGACCTCGCCACGGCCTGTCGCAACACGCTGATCCTCACCGAGGGCTTCCCGACCTACGGCGGCCTCGCCGGGCGCGACCTGGAGGCGCTGGCCCAAGGGCTCAAGGAGGTCGTGCAACACGACTACCTGAGGTATCGGATCCGGTCGACCGCCTACCTTGGGGCGGCACTTCAGGAGCGGGGCATCCCCGTGCTCAGCCCCTTCGGCGGGCACGCCGTCTACATCGACGCGCGGACGCTGGCCGCTCACCTGGACCCGTTGGCGTACCCGGGGCAGTCGGTAGCCGTCGCTCTGTACGAGACGGGCGGGATCCGCTCGTGCGAGATCGGCACGGTGATGTTCGGCAGGCAGCCAGATGGCACCGAGGCGCCGGCCTCCATGGACCTGGTCCGGCTTGCGATTCCGCGGCGCACCTACACCCAAAGTCACATCGACTACGTGATCGAGGTCTGCGCGGACGTGGCCGCCAGGGCCGACGCACTCCCGGGATACCGGATCGTCGTGGAGCCCAAGACGCTGAGGCACTTCACCGCTTCCTTCGAGCCACTCACCTAACGCGCTCGGGCCCACGGGGGCACGTCACTCAGCAGCCTTGTCGGTGAGGAGAGCGATCGGATGAGCAGCTACCGGAGGTCCTGGTCGACGCTGCGGTTTCGGACGACGAGGAAGCCGCGAAGGACCAGCTCGCCCGAGCATTGGCTTCAGCCCACAGGGCGACTGAGATGCTGTCATCGTGGCGCGGTTCGGCCGAGTTTCCCGCCTACCAGGGCCGCGTCGGCCATCGGTGTGACCATGACCGCACACGGAGCCATGAGCGATCCAACCTCGATCCTGGAGATGACAGAGGGAGGATGCGATCGCGATCCGGCGCCCGAAGGCCTTGCCGACCCCGGTCGCGGAGGGTCTACGGGCAGGAGCGAGCGTCCGCGCTCTACGGCCCCGCGAGGATAGCGAGAGACGAAGAGGGCCTTCCGTGGGTCGGCGAGCGCCTGATCCGTGTGGTCGTCGTCGCCGTACGCGTGAGAACGGTTGCTTCGCAACGGAGGAGCGTTCGGAGTGCGCGATCGGGCGTGCAAGAGAGCGGGAGACCACGACCCGGTCATCGTTGATCGAGAACCAATCGGGCCCGCGTTGCCGTGCTCACCGGATGTCGTTGTGACGTCACGATGATGACCCTGCCCCACCGTGGTCCCTGTCGCCACGGACGTGGTCGGCACCGACCGGCGGTCGCCATCGTGGCCGCCTCACCGAATGGAGCAGGACATGAACAGCACCACCAAGACACGCCGGGTCGCCACCCTGGCCCTCGCCGCGATCGCCACGGTCGCGCTGCCCCTGGCCGTCATCGCCCCCGCCCAGGCGTCGACGACCAGCAACGGCTGCACGGTGACCCCGCTGCCACCGGAGTTCCGGGGCACGTTCACCCCGGCGAACGTGCCGTACGTCTACTACCCCTACGAGGTCACGTGCATCGCCTCGGCGGGCGGACTCAGCGTCGAGGTGAAGACCGAGACCTGGGAGTCGGACCGCGCCGGGTGGTTCGGAGACATCGACGCGAACGGTGTCAACAACGCCGACGAGGACCGGATCGGGTCGGCCACGTCGACCCGCAGCTTCGGCGTGGCCGGCGGCACCAAGGTGGTCAACGTGCGCGGGGTGCTGCCGCACACCGACACCGACTTCGACGAGGAGGTCTACCACGCGGTGAAGTTCCGGGTCTCCAGCGGACCGGTTCTGAGCGCGTGGACCACCCCCGAGCTGACCCCGGCGACCACGATCGGCTGGTGAGGCTCTGCACCGACCACGGTCCCTCCCCGGGCGATGGGTCCCACGGTTCACGCCGTGGGGCCCATCGGCCCATCCGCCCATCGGCCCATCGGCCCATCGGCCCGTCGGCCCGTCGGCCCGTCGGCCCGTCGGGCGGCAGGCGGCAGGCGGCCGGTACCCACTCGCGGTGTATCACTGCCCGGTCCGGGCCCCTCCTGCATCACGTGACACCTTCGCACCCACCCAACCCTGCGCACCACCCCAACCCTGCGCACCTGCTCGTCACCGCCGCGGCCGGATACGGCAAGTCGGCGCTGCTCGAGACGCTGCGTCCACAGCGCGGGGTGGTCATCACAGCCCTCGAGCTGGTCTCGGCCGGGCTACCGGAGGGTGTCCCGTGGGTCGGTGTCGACGACGTCGACCGGCTCGCGGCCGGCGACCGATCGCGGCTGGCCGACGTCCTCACCGGGGGCGACGACGTCGAGGTCGTCCTCGCCGCCGGCTCACCGATCCGCGCCGACGTGCTCGCCGGCATCCGGGGTCGGACGCGGCAGTGGTCGGCCGCCGACCTGGCTCTGACGCCGTATGCCGTGGCGTGCCTGCTGGCGCAGGAGCACGGCGTCGCCGACGCCGCAGCCGCCCTGCGGGTCGCCGAGCTCACGGCCGGCTGGCCCGTGCTCGTGCAGTTCGCCGGCGACGCGCTGGCCCGCGACCCGCACGTCGACGTGGCCGAGGCGCTGTGCGCCATCGGCGCTCCGGCCGCGGACTGGGTCGGGTCCCACGTCGTGGCGGTCCTGCCACCGTGGGTGGCCAACGCCCTGCGTGCGGCCGCGGCCATCGACGAGCAGGCGCCGGTGACACCCGCCCTCCTCGCGGCGCTGTCCGCGCCCGACTCCGGCTGCCCGGCATCCGATGTCGTCGAGCAACTGGTGCGGATGGGCCTGCTCGTGCCACGGCGACGAGTCGGGTCGGTGACCGAGGTCGTCCTCGTGCCGGTGCTGGCCGGGGTGCTGGCCCACGAGCCTGAACCGGCGTCGCCAGCGGTCGCCGTCGCCGCCGCGGTGGTCCACGAACGACAGCACGCCTGGCTGTCGGCCGCGCGGGCGCACGCCGCCGCCGGTGACCGAGCCGCGGTGGTCCGCCTGGTCGACACCCATGGCGAGGACATGTTGCGCAGTGGTGACGCGGTCGCCGTCGCGCGGCTCGTCGAGCAGCTCGCCGGGGAGGCGCTCGACGTCAGATCGTCACTGCTGCAGCGCACCTGGGCCGACGCGGTGCGGATGTCGGGGGAGCCCGCCCGCGCTCGCCGTGCGTTCGCACCCCTGGTCGCCCGGGCCGAGGCCGACGGGTGGAGTCCCGGGCTGGCCGCACGGGTCACGGGCGTGCACTACCTGTGCGGGGAGTTCGAGTCGGCGCTCGAGGTGCTCGACCGGTGCCCGGACCCCTCGGCCGACGGCACCGATGGCACCGATGGCAACGACGGCACCGATGGTGTCGAGGACGTCGTCGGCTGGTGGGCCGCCCGGGTGCACGTGCTCGCGATGCTGGGCCGTCCGGGGCAGGCGCGCTGCGCCGCCGAGCGATGCGTCGCCGTCGCCGAGGCGGGCGGGGAGCCACGCCCCCTCGGCGTCGCGCACCTCGCGATGGCCCGCACCTGCCGGGGCACGCTGAAGGACCTGCACCTCGAGCACGCCGTGCGGTATGCCACCGGCGCCGGTGATGCCGTCACGGCGACCCGCGCCCTCGCCGACCACACCTGCATGCTGCTGGAGAACGCCGCCTACGACCGGGCCCTGGTCAGTGCCCGCGAGGCGGCGCGGATGGCGCGGCTCGCGTGCCCGCCCGGGCTGCAGGCAGCGGCGCTGCACAACCTCGGGGAGGCGCTGGCTCGCACCGGGCAGCCCGACGAGGCGCTGTGGCACCTGGACTGCTCGGTGGCGCTGTGCCGACGGTTGGGCCCGGCGCGGGCCGCCCTCGGCCTGGTCGGTATCGCCGACGTCCACCGGTCGCTGGGTCGCGCGCAGCGCAGCCGGGCGGCGTACAGCGAGGCCGCCGAGCTGGCTCGCGGGTCGGGCGACGTGCAGGTGTTGGTGTCGGCCCTGTGCGGGCTAGCGCTGCTTGCCGCCGACGGGCCTGACTCGCAGGCCCCGGACGCGGTGGCGGAGGCGCTGCGGATCGCCCCGCCCGACCTGCTGCCGGTCGCGCTGACGGCGGCCGGCCGGGTCGCGGCCGCCCGAGGGAGCCTCGCGACGGCGCTCGAGCATGCTGGGCACGCCGTCGCGGCGGCCAGGGAGGCCCGGGCCGCCGACCTGCTCGCCGACGCCCTCGAGCTCCAGGCCGCGGTCGTCGACGACCCCGCCGCGGCGCGGGTGGCCCTGGCCGAGGCCCTGTCGATCTGGGCGGGCGGCGGCGCGGTGCCGGCCGCCGCACGCGTCGAGGTGCTCATCGGGCAGCTGCCGGATGCCGACGGCACCGAGCGCTCGCGCGCCAGGGACGCCGCCCGCACGCTGCGACGGCTCGGCATCCACGCCGCGGGTGGCAGCGCCCTAGGCGGTGACGGGACCGACGGCAACGTGTCGGTGGCGGTGCTGGGTCCGTTCATCGTCACGGTCGGCGGCGTCGAGGTCCCGCTCCCCGTGTGGCGCTCGCGCCAGGCCCGCACGCTGGTGAAGGTGCTCGCTGCGCACCGCGGCCGGGTCGTGACCCGGGCCCGGCTATGCGACCTGCTGTGGCCCGATGACGACCCGAACCGCACGGGGCACCGCCTGTCGGTGCTGCTCGCGACCGTGCGGGGGGTGCTCGACCCGGCGAAGGCGTGGCCGCCGGACCGCTTCATCAGCGCTGACCAGTTCGGGGTGCGGCTCGACCTCACCGCGGTGGTGCTCGACGCTGACGTGCTGCTGCGGGATGCCGCGCACGCGTCGGTGTTGCTCGAGAGCGGGGACGAGCACCGGGCGCGCGAGGTGCTGGCCCACGTCGACGCGCTCTACCGCGGCGAGGCGTTCGAGGACGAGACCGACGAGTGGGCCGACGCCCTGCGGGAGGAGGCCCGGGCCGCCTGGGTGCGGTCGATCCGACGGCTGGCCACGCTGCAGTCGCGAGACGGCCGCGGCGGGGACGCACTCGGCATCCTCGTGCGCCTGCTGTCGATCGACCCCTACGACGAGCAGGTGCACCGGCGCCTGGTGACCACCCTGCTGCGGGCCGGCCGGTACGGCGAGGCCCGGCGCGCCTTCGAGCGGTGGCACCGGGCGATGGTCGAGATCGACGCCCCGTTGCCGGACCCGCGGGTCGTCGAGCCGACGCCGTCGGAGCCGTCGGGGCCGTCGGGGCCGCCGCGGGGTTCGTCGAGGCCACGGTCGATGGCCGTTCTGACGCCACGCTGACGCGGTGACGACACCCTCGTGCACGTCAGCACAACACGCACACCGCTCGCCCGGGCAACCCGCTCGGGCCGAACCAGCAAAGGAAGTACGACCATGTTCCGTCACACCGCACGTCTCGCGTCCGTCGCCGTCGGCCTCACCGCCGGTGGGGTGCTCCTGGCCGCTCCCGCGCAGGCCGACGTCACCCCGATCGGGCTGGCACCACTGGTCTGCCCGATCCTCCACACGAACGTCATCATCGGCACCGAGGGTGACGACGCCCTCCTCGGGACCCCGGCCAACGACCTGATCATGGCCCTGGGTGGCAACGACTACGTGTACGGCGGTGGCGGCCGCGACACGATTCTCGGCGGAGCCGGCAACGACCTGATGTTCGGGGGACCGGGGGACGACTGCGTCAATGGCGGGGCCGGCTACGACGAGTCGATCGTGTGGCTCTACATCGACAACGGCAACGACGACAGCTACTCGGTGCAGTTCCGGTACCAGTACTGACGAAACAGGGGCACGCCGGTCTCACTGCGCCACTGCTTCACGGTGCGGCCCAGACGGGCGAACTCGGGGATCGGGCGAGGTGGACGACTCGAGGATCTGCTCGGCGATGGCCCGGCCGGCGGCGTGACTGCCCCGGTGCGGGGCGGAGCGGACCTGTTGGGCTCACGACCAGGCGATCGCGACCTCCACATGCCGCTCGTCGCCGGCCCACGCGGCAGCCAGCCTCGCCTGCTGTCGATGGCGAGGTTCTCGGCGCCCGCGCACAGGATGTTCCGGATCCGGTACAGCGGGTCGTCCTTGCGGCCGTGGGGGCCGTGGACGTCCTGCTACACCCGCCGACGGACCTCGTCGACGACACCGGTGGCGAGCAAGGCGGGCGTGCGAGGTGTCCGGGACGGCGCGGGCGTCGTCGAGCTGTTCGTCGATGGCGCCCTTGTCCCCCCGGCACGGGCCCAAGGTGGCGATCTGTGCGGTCAGCCGCCACCGGCCTCGGTAGGCCGGGACGTCTTCCTTCACCCGGACATCCTCAACGCCGCAGTGGACACCTGCGCGGTACGGTCGGTTGTCCTCGGTGTTCTTCCGTGTCCATGTGGGCATGCGCAACCGGCATCGAAGTCGCTGACCATGAGCCCCCTTCGGATCTCGCCAGCGTACGGGGATGACCGCTCGGCAGTCGTCCCTGCGGACATCAGCGAAGCTCAGCCTGCGTCAGGTCGCACCTGTCGCGCAGGATCATGCCGGTTACCCGGATGGCACGTCGAAGTGTTCGTTCATCTCCGCCAGCGCTTCGAGAACCCCGGAGAGCAACCCTTCAGCGAGGGCATCGCGCGGCAACTCCAGGCGGCCGTCGTACAGCAGAGGAGTGTCGAGGGTGGCCGCCAAGGTCTCCGCCAAGGAGTGGCCTTCGGGAAGGCTGAGTGACGACCAGTCCTGATCGTCAGCGGCGGCCACCTCCCTCAGCTCAGCAGGGCTTGCGTGGCGTTGGGCCCACGCGAATCCGACGTCTCGGCCCAGTCGGCGCCGGCTGGCGACCCCGCGGGGGCGTTGCTCGGTGCCTGGATCTTCGCGCAGTCGACGAACCACGTCAGCCGGAGCCAAGCGCTTCCCGAGGGCGTCGCGCACATCCCGATCGGTGCCAGGCCGAGCCGCCGGCGCCACTGCGGGCTCCGCCGTTTCCGCGCCCTTCGCCCACTGCACCTGCTCGGCGTACATGGTGATCCTCACCTGGCTGGTTCTTGCCGCGTTCGTGACCGTGGACTCATGATCGACGCGGAAGATGCCGATCGCCCGCACGTTGAGTCGTGCGACGTCGTCACGCAGGTTGGCAGCGAGGTAGCGGATCGTGGCGTCCTTCTCGTGGGACTTCGTGTTGTGACCGGCCACGATGAAGTCCTCACCCCATCGGACGAAGTCGGACGCTCCGGAGGCCGTGACCGAGACCACCAGGTCACCGACGTGTACAGGACCTGGCGTCGGAGTGCCCCTGCCTGAGGCTGGCGCAAGGTAGGTCTGTGTCACGACCAGGGGTTCGACCTTGGTCACCCGCGTGCAGTCGATCCCGGGCATGGACAGGGCGAAGTTGCCTGTGAGCCACCCCCTGGTCAGTTTCTGCGCAGGGGTGGACACGGCGCTGCCCCCGCCAACGTCCTTGGTCGTCGTCGGCCGGATGGTGATCGTCACCAGTCCCGACTCCTTGGCCTGCGCATCGAGCCCCGGGAACGCGACAGAGAAGACCGCGCCCTGGTGCCACTCGAGGCGGCGCACCGGCTGCCGGTTGAGATCGAGCAGGATCACCGCGCCGTCGTGCACGGGGGCCTTGCCGTCGAGGAACTCAGTCACCCACGCCGCCAGCGGGCCGTCCGGAAACTGGCATGACGCGACGATGTCGTCGTACAGCGGCGTGCCGATCGACTTGTCCGTCGGGGCACCGGTGTTCGGGGTCTCGATCACCTCGGCGAAGGCTCCACCGCCATCGAAGCTGCGGAGAAACCCGGCGTGCCTTCCGTCGATCTCCAACGCGAGCGCGGCCGAGGTGCTTCCTGTGTCCACTGCCATGGCCAACCATGGCACTGAATGCACCCCGCCGTCACCCTTCGAGGCGGCGCTTGCCCGCCTCCTCAGCAACTCCGCAGCCGAGCGCCTCGAGTCCGATCGTCGCGGGCCCCGGCCAACCCATCAAGGGCATCGTCATGCATCGACCAGCATGTCGAGTCCTGTGCGTCGTCAGCGCTGTGAGCATCCCCCCAACTGGGGGCGGCATCTTCGCAGGCGCATCCGTCCACGGAGGACCGGATCGCGTCGAGCCGACATGACCCCGACCCGGGCGGTTTCGCCCCATGGACCAGGAGGCCCGGCGGCACAGGCGAGCGGCGGGTCACCACCGGACAGGCTACTTCGCACACTGGTCGCCTGACCGCTCACGCCTCCTCTTCGACCTCCCCGACGATGCCGACCACGAGCAGATCGGGGTCATCGGTGCTGACGGGCGTGGCTTCAGCCACCTCACCCGGATGCCTGGAAACCCGCAGGCACAGCGCAAGCACGACGCGTCACAGAGCCCCACCACAACCGCTGCAACCCTCCGGGTCGCGGCCACCCGCGCGGCAAGCAACCGACATGGGGCGGGCGGCGTACCTCCCGGAGAAGGTTCCGCGCAGTGAGGCGCCACAGCGGTGCCAGATCAACGGGGGCAGGTGCTGGAAGGCCGGGAGGAGCTTCGGGCTGAACGTCATGAAAGGAGGCCAGACCGAGAGCTGCACTGCTGGTCGAACCCGCTCGGGGTGGTCGTAGGTCAGCTGCATCGCGGTGATCGCGCCCATGTCATGGGAGACGAGGTGGGCGCGCTCGAGGTGCAGGGCGTCGAAGAGGGCGAGTAGGCCGTGGAGCCGGGTCTCGCGTTCGACACGCGGGTCGGCGGCCACGGCGCAGCCCGCCCCGCGCAGGTCGGGGCAGTAGACGCGGTATCCCCGTGCGGCGATGACCGGAGCGATGGCCTGCCACTGCCACCAGTGCTCCGGGAATCCGTGCAGCAGCACGACCGGGTCGCCCTCGCCGATGACGGCGAGGTGAGTACGCAGGCCGGGCGTCTCGACGAGCAGGTGCTCGAAGCCGGAGGCCTCTGGCAACGGCGGCGACCAGGCCGAGGCGTCGACGAAACGGGCGAAGCCGGGTTCGGGCGTGGGCATGGCGACGCCCTTCGCGCGGTGCAGATGCTTTGTTCATAGTAGATGTCGCCGAAGGCGAGCGTCCATGCGCGCGGCCACCCGGGAGCGCGCACTGGAGGCGGCCGTGAAGTTGCTCGGCGCCCAAGGCGTGCGCGCCTTGCGCCACGCGCGGGTCGATGAGCGGGGGGGCCTGCCGCCCGGGTCGACCTCGGCCCTGCAGACGATCGGCGGCCTGGGCCGCACGGCTCTCACCGAGCTCGACGGCCTGGTGGTGCACCTGCGCGATCCACAGGCACCGTTCGCGGTGTCCGCGCCGCCACGGCTGTCGGACGTCGACGAGCTGCTGGCCACGCCGCTACGCCGGTCGGGTGTGCTCGTGGACGTCCGGGTCGACCCCGACCTCGAGCTGTCGGACGCCGTGGAGCTGGCGGTGTACCGCATCGCCCAGGAGACGTTGACGAATGTCGCGAGGCACGCCCGCGCCACGTGCGCGTCGGTGGAGGTCCGGGCCCATGAGGCCGACGTGCACCTGCGAGTCACCGACGACGGAGTCGGCCCGCACCCGTACGAGCGTCCCGACCATCGCCGCGGCTCAGGCTTGCTCGGCATCGAGGAACGGGTCAACGGGCTCGGGGGGGCGCTGGTCCCTCACCGAGCGGCCCGGGGGCGGCACCATCGTCGACGTCCACCTCCCCCGGTATGCGGCTGCCCCGCCATGATCCGGGTCGCGGTCGTCGACGACCAGTAGCTGGTGCGCGAAGGGTTCGCCATGATCCTTTCTTCGCAGGACGACGTCGAGGTGGCCGTGCTCGCCGAGGACGGGCGCGCCTTCCTGCGTGCGGTTCAGGCGGACCCTCGCCTGGACGTCGCCCTTGTCGACATCCGGATGCCGGTGCTCGACGGCCTCGCGGCAACGCGGGCGCTCCAACTGCTCCCGCACGCGCCGGCGGTCATCGTTGTCACGACCTTCGACCGGGACGAGTACGTGCTCGATGCCATCGCCGCCGGCGCCCGCGGCTTCCTGCTCAAGCGGTGCAGCGGAGCCGAGCTGGTCAGGGCCGTCCGCGCGGTCGCGGCCGGCAACTCCATCCTGGCTCCCGAGGTGACCCGGGCGGTGCTGGCACGGGTCCGCGCCAGCCGCCTCCACAGCACGCACGACCTGACCCCCTACGCACTCTCGCCGCGTGAGTCCGACGTCCTCGCACTGATCGGCCTCGGCCTGAACAACACCGAGATCGCCGGCAGGCTGCATCTGTCGCCCAGCACGGTCAAGAGCCACGTCAGCAGCGTGTTGGCCAGAACCGGTAGCCGCGTCCGGGTCCAGGCCGCACTGCTGGCCAGGCAGGCCGGGATTGCGCCGTCCTGGGTCTCACCAGCCCTTGCGTCGCTTCGCCGCGTGGCGGCCAGATCAGGGCTAGGAGCCTGGAAGCCGGTCGCGAGCTCGCCTTCGCGCACTCTGCTCTCGCCGCGTCGGCGACGCCGACGATGAGCATCACGCGCCGGTCACCGACGGCGATGGCCAGGGACGGTCGTCGCGAACCCCAGCGGCCCCATGGACCGCTGCAGGCCTACGTGCGATCCACAGCATCCTTGGCTTTGTCTGCCGCCTGCTCGACCTTGGCTGTGGCCTTGTCGATCACCTCGTCGACCTTGTTCTTCGCGTGGTCGACCTTCTCCTCGGCCTCACCAGTGCGCCGGTCGGTCCTGCCTTCGGACTCGAGGTCCTGGTTCCCGGTGACAATTCCAGCGGCCTCCTTGGCGCGGCCCTTCACCTGATCAGACTTGCCACTCATCTCGCACCGTCCTCTCCGTCGTCCACTGCGACTCTACCGCTGGGCGAGGCTCCCCGCTCGGACCGCGCGACGGCCCGACAGTCCCCACGCTGACGGTGCCTCACCAGCCCGCCAACGGCCCGGATGAGTCTGGGGCTGTTCGTTGCCTGCACTGGGGGCCCGTGGCCGTCAAGGCATCCAAGCCAACGCTCTTACCAGCCTCGCCAGGTCGCGTGAGCGCATCCCCCCGGTTCGTCCATCCCCCTGCGGGCGGACGCACCGAGAGCGCTGGCACGCCCCGGCGAAGAGGTCTGGCGCCCCTGCGCTTTTACCTTTTGCTGACCCCAGCGTTACCATGTACTTACCAGAGCGTGCTCAACGACTACGCCGATTCGAGGCTTGTAAACACTCGTGCTTGAGCCCGATCAGTTTGCCGACTCCCGTCCCCCGACGGGGGGCTCCGCTGCGGGTGGACCCGTTGATGACGCGGGCGAGACCAGCCCGGTGACGCCCGAGGCGCCCGTTGCGGGATCCGCGACGCCCGAGGCGACCGTTGCGGGATCCGCGACGACCGAGGCGACCTGGCGTGGCGGTCCCTGGGACGGTGTGACCATGACCGTGGTTGCTGGTGAGCGGCTCTTCCCCCTGTACGGCGCGACCGAGGCCGAAGGCGACAAGATGACCGGCCCCATCCCACGTGCACTGCGGAAGGCGTCGCCACGCCGTATGTGCCCAATCGTTCCCGGCCCGGACGGCCATCTGATCATCGACTGGGACGCCGGGACCGTCCGCCCTTGACCCTCCACCACACCCACGGCAACGGGGTGCGTCACGTCGCCGCCCCAGCGGCACTGACCGAGCTCCTGGGCGGGCGTTGGTCGAAGGCCCACTGCCGGCGGTTGGGTCGCGAGTCGTGGGGCTGTGCCGCGCCTGCTGCGAGACCTGCGTGGGCCGGTGACGGTCGCGTTGGCCCGGTCCGAGGAGGCGATCCCGGCCGCCAAGATGATGCCCGGCGGGTCCATGGTCGAATCGACGTGGGACGCTACCGGGTCGTTGTGGTCCGCGACGATGGGCGGGCGCTCCTGCGGTCACGGCAGGGCACGGACCTGACCGGCCGGTCCCGGACCGTGCGGCGGCGTGTCAGGGGCACGTGACGGGTGTCGACCGGCTGCACTGCGACAGGGTCGGTTGTCGTGGCACGCCTCCCCGCTCACCGGGTGCGAGCCGATGCTGCCGGGGAGACATACGGTTGACCTGTCCCCGCAGTGGCCATCCATGCTGACCACCGGAGCCGGGTGACGAAAGGCGACAATGACGACTGCTGAAGCCCAAGGGGATGTGCGTCGCCTCTACAGGGGCGGCTTCTACGGACAGCTGGTCTCGGCGGCGGTCTGGCTGTCGGCAGCGGCTGTTTGCCAGTGGGTCTCCACCGTGGGTGCGATCGCCGTGCTCTTCCTGGGCGGGACCCTGATCTTCCCGCTGACCTGGCTCCTCATCCGACTTGCGGGACGCCCCGCATCGCTGCCAGCCGGGCATCCCATGGCGGCACTGGCGATGCAGATCGCGTTCACCGTTCCCATCGGCCTGGTGGTGGTCGTGGCAATGCTGGGCGGTCGCGGCGAGCTCTTCTTCCCCGCGAGCATGGTGATCGTGGGTGCGCACTACCTGCCCTTCGCCTTCCTCTACGGCATGCGGGTGTTCGCCTACCTGTCCGCGGCGCTGGTCGTGCCCGGAGTCACCTTCCTCTTGTGGCTGCCCGTCCCCGACGCGCTCACCGGCTGGATGACCGGTGCAGTGCTGCTGATCTTCTCCTTCCTGCTGCGTGCGGCGGCCGACCGCCTGGCCGCGGAGAAGCCGACACCGGCATAGGGACCGCCGAACTCGCCTCCTCGTGGCGAAGGGATGGTGCCGACCCGAGTCACTTCGCCGCCCGCCGCTCAAGCTCGGCGTCGAGAACCACCCGGCGCAACTCCGGCGCTCCGCTGCCACGGAGTGCGACCGTGTCGCAGCTGCGACGGCCTACGCACACCGGCCCAAGCGGTGCCTGGTTCGGTGCGTGTCGTCGCGCTCGTAGCCGTGAGAGACCGGTGTCCCGAAGGCGACATTCGCCTTCGGAACACCGGTCTCCATCGGTTGTCCAGCCTGGTGGGCTTGCTCAGGCCTGCTTGGGCTCCGACCCGGTAGGGGCTGGTCCCGGGCCGGGCGTGACAGGCCCGTTCGGCCGTGTCAAGGGCCATTGGCGATCTGTTTCGCTAGCGGGCTCCGCGGCCCTGGGGTGGAGGCGTCGGGGCCTTCTTGCCGGGCTGGGCGGTGCGCGAGATCACTGGAATCGCCAGTTCTGGTTGGCACCACCCGAGCAGTTGCCTTGGATGACGTCGGCGGCGTGCGCCGTGCTGGCGTAGGCAACGTCCAGGCACTTTCCGCTGTGCCGGGCGATGACCTGGAAGTGTCCCGTGGCGCTGCTGTACTGGAACCGCCACTGCTGGTTGGTGCCGCTCCCGCAGGTGCCCTGGATCACGTTGGCGGCGTGCGCCTTGCTGGCCCATGCGACGTCCAGGCACTTTCCGCTGTGCTTGGCGACGATCTGGTAGTAGCCGCCTCCGAGTGGCCGGGTGGTCCACCGCTGGTTCGCGCCTCCCCAGCAGGTGCCCTGGACCACGTCGGCGGCGTGTACCGTGCTGGCGTAGGCAACGTCCAGGCACTTTCCGCTGTGCTGCGCGACGATCGACTTCGCCACGTTCCGTGACAGGAAGTGGGCCTTGGGGAAGCGCTCATCGCCCGTGAAGGCGCCGGAGTGGACGGCGCACTCGGTCACGCCGCTGACCACTCGCGTGGCGTCGCACCCTGACCACCCCGAGAAGCTCCAGGCTCCGGTTGGCCAGTCAGCTGGGATCGCTCTGAGCCACACCCAGGCCTCGAGCCCCGCCTCGAACGGAAGCCGATGACAGTTGACCGTGACTCGGTCGTCCTGGTTTCCGGTTCTGGAACAGCTGTAGGGGCCGCCTTCAACGGAGAAGATGCTGCCGGCGCCCTGGATCCTCCCCGACACACCCACCGTGCCCGCGTTCGCTGGACCGGCGCTGAGCGTGAGCTGGGTCGCCGTGATGACGGCCAGTGTGATGGCGACTGTGGCAAGCCGGGTGATCCAACGTCGGGACGTGCTTCGAGTACTGGTGTCCGGGTCGTCGCTGAGGCGAACCCAGCGCTGTGGATTCTGCATGGTGGTCTCCTTGGTCTCTTTGGTCTGAATGGGCATGGATGCAGTCAGGTTGCGTTTCATGGTTGTCACTCGATTTCTCTGGTCGTCAGCACGTCCCGACGGCTGCCGTGACGCCGGCCTTCGGTTGTTCGTGTTCACTGGTGATCCCCCTGTCGTGTGGAGCCGGGTTGCCGGGCAATACCGGACGACTTCACGTTGGCGACGTGAGTCGGGAAGCGGATCCGGGTTTTCACGGATCTTCACCCTGCGGTGAGAGCGGTCCGTGGGGCCGCGAAGCCGCGCGCTGCGCTGCCGGAGCGCGAGGAAGCGACGAGGGGGGGGTACCGTGCGCGGTCATGGACGCCCTCGTCTTTCCCAGCGAGCTGTGGGTCGCAGATTGGACGCGTCGGTGCAATGCCAGCGCTGCCTACCTCACGGCGGCCCGTGGGTGGGATGGTGTCGTCGCACTCGAGATCGGCCCAGAGGCTGACTACCCGCCACGACCGCTGTACATCCAGCTCTGCGCGACGGACGGACAGTGGAGCTCCTACCGGTTCGGACCCGACCCGGCACTGGCAGAGCATGCGTCGTTCCTGCTCAGGGCGCCCTACTCGACATGGAAGCAAGTGGTCCGCCAACAGATCGCCCCCCTTCCTACGATCATCCGGGGCAGCATCCGGGTGGAAGGTCGGCTCTTCGAGCTGCTCACGTGGACCGAGTCGCTGCGGGTCATGACCCAGCTGGCGGGGCAGGTCGACACGGCCTTTGGTGACGAGACCCGCCGTGACTAGGGCTGGCGCCACCCCGCCGATCGCCTACGCGAAGAGCGGCCGCGCCAACATCGCCTACCAGGTTATCGGCGATGCCCCCGCGACGATCGTGCTCGTACCCGGCTTCATATCGCACATCGAGTTCGCCTGGCACGAACCGTCCCTGGCGCGGTTCCTCCGGAAGCTGTCGTCCTACGCCCGGGTGGTCGCCTTCGACAAGCGGGGCATGGGGCTGTCCGACCGGTCGAGCGCGGACGTGACACCGAGCCTTCAACAGCGCCGGGACGACATCGAGGCCGTCCTGGATGCCGTGGGCGCCCGATCGGCCGTCCTTCTTGCCTGGTCCGAGGGTGGCCCGACTGACAGCGGACACGAGAAACTGCCCGGAGGCGGCCATTTAGCTGCCCGGTAGCGGTCACGAGAGTTGCCCGCTGGCGGTCATGGGATCTGCCCGACACGAGTTCGTCTGCCTGACCGCGTCCGGCGGTTGAGGCTCCTCC